>CAIZSE010000147.1 GCA_903935585.1 uncultured Burkholderiales bacterium
AGGGGCGAGAAAGGTCCAAGACAAATCGCGAAGTCTGCCAGCGCTTTGCGACATTCAGTCCTGTTTGTGGGCATACCATATGGGTTACTCCATGAAAAACGGAGCCCTAAGGCCCCGCTTCTGTTGCACTGCTATTGCTAAATCAAGCAGCCGTGGTTGCCGGCTCTGGCTGAACCACAGTTGAACCACCACCGCTACTGCCACCTCCGGAGGGGGGTGTTCGGGGTGTCCAGTCTTTGGGTGGCAGAGGGTCTCGACCAGCCATGATGTCGTCGATCTGGTCTTTGTCGATGGTTTCCCACTCCAGCAATGCTTTGGCCATGCCATGCATCTGGGCGCTGTGCTCTTCAATCAGACGACGCGCAACGTTGTATTGCTCATCAATGATTCGGCGCACTTCCATGTCCACCTTCTGCATGGTGGACTCACTCATGTTGGTGGTCTTGGTGACTGAACGACCCAGAAACACTTCACCCTCATTCTCGGCATAGACCATGGGGCCCAGCGCATCGGTCATCCCGTAGCGCGTGACCATGTCTCGGGCAATCGCCGTAGCTCGCTCAAAGTCATTGCTGGCGCCCGTGGTCATCTGGTGCATGAACACTTCTTCTGCAATGCGACCACCGAACAGCATGCTGATCTGGTTCAGCATGAATTCCTTGTCGAAGCTGTAACGGTCCTTTTCGGGCAGGCTCATGGTGACACCCAAGGCTCGGCCACGGGGAATGATCGTCACCTTGTGAATCGGATCACACTTGGGCAAAAGCTTGCCAATCAAGGCGTGCCCTGCCTCGTGATAGGCCGTGTTGCGACGCTCTTCTTCGGGCATGACCATGCTTTTACGCTCAGGTCCCATCAGGATTTTGTCTTTGGCTTTTTCAAAGTCGACCATCTCCACCACGCGGGCGTTGCGACGGGCTGCCATCAAGGCCGCTTCGTTGCACAAGTTGGCAAGATCAGCACCACTCATGCCTGGTGTACCCCGGGCAATCACCTCGGCCTTCACGTCCTGGCCAATCGGCACTTTGCGCATGTGCACGTTCAAAATTTGCTCACGGCCACGGATGTCCGGCAGGGTCACGTAGACCTGGCGGTCAAAACGGCCTGGACGCAACAAAGCCGCATCCAGAATGTCCGGACGGTTGGTCGCAGCAACCACGATCACACCCAGGTTGGTTTCGAAACCATCCATCTCGACCAGCATCTGGTTGAGGGTCTGCTCGCGCTCGTCATTGCCGCCACCCAGGCCTGCGCCACGCTGGCGACCGACCGCGTCAATTTCATCAATGAAAATGATGCAAGGCGCGTTCTTTTTGGCGTTCTCGAACATGTCGCGAACACGGGAAGCACCCACACCCACGAACATCTCAACAAAATCCGAACCGGAGATGCTGAAAAAAGGCACTTTGGCTTCACCAGCGATGCCTTTGGCAAGCAGTGTTTTACCAGTGCCAGGAGGACCCACCAAAAGCAAACCGCGGGGAATGCGGCCGCCCAATTTTTGGAACCGTTGAGGATCTTTCAGGAAGTCAACCACCTCTTTGACTTCTTCTTTGGCTTCATCACAACCGGCCACATCAGCAAAAGTGGTGTTGTTGTTGTTTTCGTCCATCATGCGCGCCTTGGACTTGCCAAAACTGAACGCACCGCCTTTGCCACCGCCCTGCATCTGGCGCATGAAATAAACCCAGACACCAATCAGAAGCAGCATGGGACCCCAGCTGACCAGCAATGTCATGAGCAAGGAGCCTTCTTCACGGGGCTTGACATCGAACTTGACGCCGCTGCTGATCAAATCGCCCACCAAACCACGGTCAAGATAAGTAGCCGTTGTCTTGATGCGTCGGTCATCGTTTGTGATGGCGATAATTTCGGTGCCACCAGGGCTCTCGGAAATGGTGGCGCTCTTGATCCGGTTGCTGCGAACCTCTTCCAGAAAGTCTGAATAACCAACGGCATTCGCACCTGCGACACCACGGTTGTCAAACTGTTTGAACAAGGTGAACAGCACCATGGCAATCACCATCCAGACGGCAATTTTAGAAAACCAAGGGTTATTCAAGAGAGTCTCCAATCGAAAAAAATAACTGATGTCATTCTAGGCCTGCCACAGGCCGACAAGCGCCAAAGATGTTGTTTTAGCCCTCGGAAACCGAGGAATTACCCACTCAAATGGGGTTGATGAGACCCATGCCCACCAAAAAAGTCTCTGAGGACTTGTCCCGGGAAGCCTTGGGCTTGATCGGCTTGACCACTTTGAAAGTCTCTTTGAACATCTTCACGATCTCACTGTAGCCGCTGCCATGGAAGACTTTGACCACCAAGGCCCCTTGAGGTTTCATGTGATTTTGGGCAAATTCCACCGCCAACTCGATCAAATGTGTGATCCGCGCCGCATCCGATGACTCGATTCCCGATAAATTGGGGGCCATATCAGACACCACCACATCCGCTTGTCGTCCCTGCAAAGCGGCTTCCAAGATGGCTGCGACTTCGTTTTCGCGAAAATCACCCTGGATGAATTGAACCCCCTCCACCGCGGTCATGGGCAAAATATCAAGGGCAATGATGGTCCCATTCAGTCCACCCACAGCCGCCCCATCGGGCGACAAGCGCCGACGCAAGTACTGGCTCCAGGCGCCCGGGGCTGAACCCAGATCGACCACCAAATCTCCTGGACGGATCAAGCCGAGGGTTTCGTCAATTTCTTTCAGCTTGTAGGCTGCCCGAGCACGGTATCCCTCTCTCAGAGCTAATTTAACGTAGGTGTCATTGACATGGTCGTTCAACCAAGCTTTGTTGACCTTTTTACTTTTGGTTTTGACTTTCATTCTTCTGCGTCCTTGCGGGGATAATACGGGGATGTCCCAAATACAACTTACACCTGCCGAGCGCAAAGTTTTTCGCGCCGATGCCCATCACCTCGACCCGGTTGTCATGATCGGTGGCGATGGCCTGACCCCTGCTGTCATCAAGGAAACCGAAGCAGCCTTGAATGCACACGGCCTGATCAAGATCCGCGTTCTGGGCGATGATCGCGCCGCACGCGAGGCCATGTTTGCCCAACTCAGTGACCAGCTCAGTGCGGCGCCGATCCAGCACATCGGTAAATTGTTGATTCTTTGGCGCCCTCAGCCCGAAAAAATCAAGGAAGCCGACGAAGACCGCAAAGCAGGTCCACGCGACTTCAAGATTCTGAAATACAGCTCGCGTGGCGGTCAACGCCCAGAGGTCAAAACAGTTCGCGTCCTGGGCAATCAGCGCTTGGCTGCGGGAGGACAAATCAAGCGTGCCAAGCCCAAACAAAAATCCATCAAAAAAGGTCGCCTGGACTGAACCCAGAAACAAGCCTTGGCGGCCT
Organism: uncultured Burkholderiales bacterium; assembly: GCA_903935585.1. Lineage (GTDB taxonomy): Bacteria > Pseudomonadota > Gammaproteobacteria > Burkholderiales > Burkholderiaceae_C > Limnohabitans_A. The sequence continues at coordinate 3,362 of CAIZSE010000147.1, forward strand.
CTTTGGAAGCCAAGAAGGCCGATTGCTCATCGGCCTTGACCGTCAATCAAATATACGAAACACCTACGATTTCGTAGCGGCGTAAGCCACCAGGCGCCTGCACTTCGGCCACGTCGCCCTCTTCCTTGCCAATCAACGCGCGCGCAATCGGACTGCTGATGTTGATCAACCCCAGCTTCAAATCGGCTTCGTCCTCGCCCACGATCTGGTAATTGACCACCTCGCCCGTACTCTCGTCCTCGAGTGCCACGGTTGTTCCAAACACCACGCGACCGCCTGCGTCCACAGAGACCGGGTCGATGATTTGCGCTGCCGACAGCTTGCCTTCAATTTCCTGAATGCGGCCTTCAACGAAGCCTTGCCGATCTTTGGCCGCATCATATTCAGCATTTTCGCTCAGGTCGCCCTGGGCTCGGGCTTCAGCAATCGCTTGAATCACGCCGGGGCGGTCCACGGTTTTGAGTCGGTGCAACTCGCCCTTGAGCTTTTCAGCCCCGCGTTTTGTAATCGGGATGGTCGACATGTTCAGTTCTCCAAAAAGCAAACCGCCGAGTGTTGAAACTCGGCGGTCATTGACAGCATTATGCCTTGCAACAAAGTGCCAGGCATCGGGTTCACGCGGCCAACTGGGCGTGCATCTCCTGAATCGAAATAACGCCAAGTTGATCCATGTACTTCATGCCTTCGACAGCCGCTTCCGCGCCTGCAATGGTGGTGAATGTCGTGACCCGATTGAGCAGCGCGGAAGTGCGAATGTGACGCGAATCAGCGATGGCATTGCGCCGCTCTTCGACCGTATTGATCACCAGCACCACTTCGTTGTTCTTGATCATGTCCACAATGTGGGGGCGGCCTTCGGTCACCTTGTTGACGGTCGCGCAGCCAACCCCCGCGGCCTGGATGGCTGCAGCTGTACCTTTGGTGGCGATCAACTCGAAGCCTTGCGCCACCAACTGTCGGGCCGCTTGAACCGCGCGGGCCTTGTCGGTGTTCTTCACCGAAATGAAGACCTTGCCCGATGGTGTTCCGTCTGCCTTGGTCGGACGCGGCAGTTTGGTGCCTGCGCCCAATTGGCTCTTCACAAAGGCTTCGCCAAAGGTTTTACCGACACCCATGACCTCGCCAGTGGATTTCATCTCGGGGCCAAGGATGGTGTCCACACCAGGGAACTTGACAAAGGGGAATACCGCTTCTTTCACACTGAAGTACGGAGGCGTGACTTCCTTGGTGACGCCTTGCGATGCCAACGACTGGCCCGCCATGCAACGGGCGGCAATTTTGGCCAAGGGGATGCCCGTGGCCTTGGAAACATAAGGCACCGTGCGTGAAGCGCGAGGGTTGACTTCCAGCACGTAGATGACATCTTTGCCATCGATGTGTTGAATGGCGAACTGCACGTTCATCAAACCAACCACGTTCAAAGCGGCTGCCATCGCTGCCGATTGGCGTTTAAGCTCGTTCACGGTTTCGGCCGACAGGGAGTAAGGGGGCAGCGAGCAAGCCGAGTCGCCGCTGTGCACGCCGGCTTGTTCGATGTGCTCCATCACGCCACCGATAAAGGTCTTGCCTTCTGGATCGCGCAGGCAATCCACATCGCACTCGATGGCATCGTTCAGAAATCGGTCCAGCAAAACAGGCGAGTCGTGCGAAACCTTGACCGCTTCGCGCATGTAACGCTCAAGATCGCGCTGCTCATGCACAATTTCCATGGCACGTCCACCCAACACATAGCTGGGACGCACAACCAGTGGGTAGCCCAGTGCAGCGGCTTTTTCCAGCGCTTCCGGTTCGGTGCGGGCGGTGGCATTGGGCGGCTGACGCAAACCCAGTTCTTGCAACAGCTTCTGAAAACGCTCGCGATCTTCTGCCGCGTCAATCATGTCGGGGCTCGTCCCGATGATGGGCACACCAGCAGCTTCCAGATCCAGTGCCAGCTTCAAAGGCGTTTGCCCCCCGTATTGAACAATCACACCGGTTGGTTTTTCCTTGTCAACAATCTCGAGTACATCCTCAAGCGTCACTGGCTCAAAGTACAAGCGGTCCGAGGTGTCGTAATCGGTCGACACGGTTTCGGGGTTGCAATTGACCATGATGGTTTCGTAGCCATCCTCGCGCATGGCCAATGCTGCGTGAACACAGCAATAATCGAACTCGATGCCTTGACCGATTCGATTAGGCCCTCCACCAAGCACCATGATTTTTTTGTTTTGGGTGGGTTCGGCTTCGCACTCACCGTCGCCATTCCCCTCGTAGCATGAATACATGTAGGCGGTATCGGTCGAGAATTCGGCCGCACAGGTGTCCACGCGTTTGTAGACGGGGCGAATGTTCAAGGCGTGGCGGCGGGCCCGCACAACATGCTCGGTCGTTTTGAGCAACTTGGCCAAGCGGCGGTCAGAAAAACCTTTCTTTTTGAGCGCACGCAATTCTTCAGCCGTGATGGCTTCCAGATGGGTGGTTTCAAGTTCCAGTTCTATCTTGACGATTTCTTCAATCTGTACCAAAAACCAGGGGTCGATCTTGGTCAAGGCAAACACCTCGTCCACACTCAGGCCCATGGCGAACGCATCGCCCACATACCAGATGCGCTCAGGACCGGGCTCACCCAGTTCTTTTTCGAGCACTTCACGGTCTTGGGTTTTCTCGTTCATGCCGTCCACGCCGACTTCAAGGCCGCGCAGGGCTTTCTGAAAAGACTCCTGAAAAGTGCGCCCAATGGCCATGACCTCGCCCACCGATTTCATCTGGGTGGTCAACCGGCTGTCAGCGGTGGGGAATTTCTCGAACGCGAAACGTGGGATCTTGGTGACCACATAGTCAATACTGGGCTCAAAACTCGCAGGGGTGGCGCCACCTGTGATGTCATTGCGCAGTTCATCAAGGGTGTAGCCCACAGCCAGTTTGGCGGCCACTTTGGCGATCGGAAAACCCGTCGCTTTGGAAGCCAACGCCGATGAACGCGACACGCGGGGATTCATCTCGATGACCACCATGCGACCGTCTTGCGGGTTGATGGAAAACTGGACGTTGGATCCACCCGTGTCCACACCGATCTCGCGCAAAACTGCCAAAGAGGCATTGCGCATGATCTGGTATTCCTTGTCGGTCAGCGTTTGTGCAGGCGCCACGGTAATCGAGTCACCGGTATGGACCCCCATGGGGTCGAGGTTTTCGATCGAGCAGATGATGATGCAGTTGTCCGCCTTGTCACGAACCACTTCCATCTCGTACTCTTTCCAACCCAAGAGCGACTCTTCAATCAACAATTCGGTGGTCGGCGAAGCCTCCAGCCCGCGTTTACAAATGACTTCGAACTCTTCAGGGTTGTAGGCAATGCCACCGCCGGTACCGCCCAAAGTGAAGCTGGGGCGAATGACCGTGGGAAAGCCCAGGGTCTTTTGCACTTCCCAGGCTTCTTCAAGACTATGGGCGATGCCCGAGCGCGCAGAGCCCAGACCGATCTTGGTCATGGCGTCCTTGAACTTCAGACGGTCTTCGGCTTTGTCGATGGCTTCTGGCGTGGCGCCGATCAGCTCGACTTTGTACTTCTCAAGCACGCCGTTGTGCCAAAGGTCCAGTGCACAGTTGAGCGCGGTTTGCCCACCCATGGTGGGCAAGATGGCATCAGGCCGCTCTTTGGCGATGATTTTCTCAACCGTTTGCCAGGTGATGGGCTCGATGTAGGTCACATCGGCCGTGGCCGGGTCGGTCATGATCGTGGCAGGGTTGCTGTTGATCAGGATGACCTTGTACCCCTCTTCGCGCAAAGCTTTGCAAGCCTGCACGCCGGAGTAGTCAAATTCGCAAGCCTGACCAATGATGATCGGGCCTGCGCCAATGATGAGAATGCTTTTGAGGTCGGTGCGCTTGGGCATATTATTTCGCCTCCATCAAATGGATGAAGCGGTCAAAAAGGTAAGCAATATCGTGTGGGCCCGGCGAAGCTTCAGGGTGACCCTGGAAGCAAAAGGCAGGCTTGTCAGTGCGGGCCAGGCCTTGCAAAGTGCCGTCAAACAAGGACACATGGGTGGCACGCAAGTTGGCGGGCAATGATTTTTCGTCCACCGCAAAACCGTGGTTCTGGCTGGTGATCGAGACGCGGCCGGTATCCATGTCTTTGACAGGATGGTTCGCGCCGTGGTGCCCAAACTTCATCTTGAAGGTTTTGGCACCACTGGCCAGGGCCATGATCTGGTGGCCCAGACAAATCCCGAAAGTAGGAATGCCGGTTTCAATCAACTCCGCCGCAGCAGCGATGGCGTAATCGCAAGGCTGCGGATCGCCAGGGCCATTCGACAAAAAGATGCCATCTGGTTTGTGCAGGAGCACATCGGCCGCGCTGGTCTTGGCGGGCACCACAGTGACTTTACAGCCGCGCTGAGCCAGCATGCGCAAGATGTTTTTCTTGACGCCAAAGTCATAGGCCACCACATGGAATTTGGGCGATGCCAGGGTGCCATAGCCTGCACCCAATGTCCACTCGGTTTGCGTCCACTCGTAAGGCTGAGCCACTGTGACTTTTTGCGCCAGATCCAGGCCCGCCATGCTGGGGGTGGCCCTGGCTGCGGCGATCGCCTGATCAATCAAGGCCTGCGTGACCTGCTGTCCTTGGGCCAAGCCCACGATGGCACCGTTTTGGGCCCCCTTGGTGCGCAGGATCCGAGTCAGTTGGCGGGTGTCGATGTTGGCAATGGCCACTGTACCGGCGTCTGCCAAATAAGAAGAAAGAGTTTGGCTGGAGCGGAAATTGCTCGCGATCAAGGGCAAATCCTTGATGATCAAACCAGCAGCATGGACTTTGTCAGCTTCGATGTCTTCCACACTGATCCCGTAGTTGCCGATGTGCGGGTACGTCAGGGTGACGATCTGCTGGCAATAGCTGGGGTCGGTGAGGATTTCTTGATAGCCGGTGATCGAGGTGTTGAACACCACTTCGCCGACTGTGGAGCCGGGAGCTCCGATCGAGTTACCGATAAAGACCGTGCCGTCTGCAAGCGCCAATATGGCGGGCGGGAAGGTTCCCTGAAGAGACAAAAGCACTGGGTTCTCCGGAATAGTTCGGGTACGCCTCAGCACTCACCAGAGATTTGATCTCTTTTTGGCTGCTTGTTCGAGGATTGGGCCTGGGATGGACTGTGGCGTACTGGTTGATGCGGGAAAGCCTCTCATTATAGCTGAGGACCACTCGAAAACCCTGACGATTTGCCCACAAATCAGGCCCGCCCTTCAGCGCGAAGGACTCAACAGCGGGCGGTTGCGCTGGCATGCAGGCAAATGGCTGCCGCAGTGGCCACATTCAGTGATTCTTCGCCACCGGGCTGGGCAATGCGTACTTTTTGATGAGCCAATGCCATCAAACTGTCGCTCACACCCTGCCCTTCGTGCCCAAAGACCCAGGCGCACTTTTGCGGTAACGCGTTGCTCTGCAGCAATGCGTGTAAAAAAGGGCCCTCATGAGAACTGGTGGTCAATATGGGAACCTGCAAAGCAGCCACATCGGCTTCGCTGGCGGATTCGATCATGTGCAAAGCAAAATGAGCGCCCATACCAGCCCGGAGAACCTTTGGCGACCACAGGGCCGCAGTGCCCTTGATGGCCAGCACCTGGCGGTAACCAAAAGCCGAAGCACAACGCAATATGGCCCCGACGTTGCCTGCATCCTGCAGGCGATCCAAAACCACGGTCATGGCATCCGGCAAGATGTTTTTTTCTGACGTCCAGTCCACGACAAAACCCATTCGGGCAGGCGACTCCAGGCCACTCAAGCTGGCAAACAGGGTGTCAGGCAGAACAAACAACTGATCGCTCAGACCTGCCCACTGAGGCCCTTGTTCTTCAAAAAAGGACGCGCACAACACAATCTGCAGCGGACGAACACCTCGCTCGAGGGCGGCACGGCAAAGGTGATCGCCTTCAAGCCAGAACTGCGAAGCCTTTCGGTATGCCGTGCCGTCTTGCGCGAGGCGCCGCCAAGTCTTGACTTGCGGGTTGTCTCGAGAGGTGATCAGGTTCATCGCTTGCTCCTGAGCACCGGGGCAAATGTCATCCGGTGGCAGTCTGCAGGTCCATGCATTTGCAATGCTTCCAAATGTTGGGCAGTGCCATACCCCTTGTGTTGATCAAAACCATACAAAGGGTAGCGCTCGTGCATGGCCTGGCACAAGCGGTCACGGTGCACCTTGGCCAAGATGGAGGCCGCCGAAATAGCCGGCACCAATTCATCACCTTTCACAATGGCTTCTGCCCGCATGGTCAGCGTCGGCAGACGGTTGCCATCGACCAGCACCATTTTGGGCGGAAGTCGCAAAGTTTCAACAGCGCGCTTCATGGCCAGCATCGTGGCTTGCAAAATGTTCAACTGGTCAATTTCCTGCACGCTGGCCTCTGCGATTGAAAAACACAAAGCCCGCGCCCTGATTTCGTCAAACAGACTCTCCCGGCGCTTCGCTGTGAGTTTTTTGGAGTCGTTCAAGCCAAAGATGGGGTTCAACTCGTCCAGAATCACGGCGGCCGCCACGACAGGGCCCGCCAGCGGCCCGCGCCCGGCCTCATCAACCCCAGCCATCAGGCCAGCGGTATCCCAATTCAAGGTTTTTTGCTCAATCAGCAAGGATTTTCTGGATCGCATGGGTCGCCAGCGTCGGCATGTCCTGACGCAGTTGAAGGTGCAGTTCGGTAAAACGCTGCTGAATATTGGCCACAGCAACCGGATCGTCCAGCCACTGCAACACGGCTTTGGCCAAGGCCTCGGGCTGAACCTGTTCTTGCAAAAATTCGGGGACCAGGCTTTCATTGCACAGGATGTTGGGCAAACCAATCCAGGGCAGCAAGCGCTTGCGGTTGGCGATCTGCCAGGACAACCATTGCATTCTGTAAGCAATGACCATGGGGCGCTTGTGCAAAGCCGTCTCGAGCGTCGCGGTGCCACTGGCCACCAGCGCCACATCGCAGGCTGCCTGCACCTCATGCGAACGACCCATCACCAGTTGCACTTTGCCTTGCATGCCGGCTTGTGCGATGGCCGCCTCGATCATGGGTTTCAAGGGGCTGTGGGTGGGCAAGACAAATTGCAACCCGGGGCGCACCAGCAGCATTTGACGTGCGGCTTGAAGGAATGCAAGGGCCAGACCTTTGACCTCAGAAGGTCGGCTGCCCGGCAACAAGGCCACCATGGTGACATCAGCGGGCAGGCCCAGAGCCAGGCGTGCTTTCAAGCGGTCAGGCTGCAACGCAATCACATCGGCCACAGGATGCCCGACAAAGGTGCCCTCAATGCCATGCTGCGCCAACAAGGTGGGCTCAAACGGGTAAATGCACAAGACGTGGTCCACGCTGTCCCGAATTTTCTGAACGCGCTCCGGGCGCCACGCCCAAATGGATGGGCACACCAATTGAACCGTGGGAACGCCCTGCTTGCGCAGCAAACGCTCCACCGGCAAATTAAAGTCAGAGGCGTCCACACCAACATACAAATCAGGGGGAGAAGCCAGCAATTGCTGAATCAGGGTTTGACGAATTCCGTTGATGTGGCGGTAACGCCAAAGCGCCTCGACCAAACCACGCACAGACAACTCATCACAAGACCAGCGCGACGTGAAACCCGCCGCATCCATCTGCGGCCCGCCAATGCCTGAAGCATTCATTTCAGGCCAGGTTTTGCGCATGCCTTGCAACAACAACGCGGCAAGCATATCGCCAGAACGCTCGGCCGCAACCATGCACAAACGCAAGTCTTGCTTGGGTGCTGCGCCTGGAAGTGGTGGCGCGCCTTGCACAGACATCACGCCTTCAAAACTTGTCGAATAACGCCACAGACTTCATCCACGGCATCGTTGCTCAATTCGGGGTAAATGGGCAAGGACAAACAACGCTCAGTCACAGATTCGGTCACGGGAAAGCTGGCACCGGCAGCGATCGAAGCGAAGACTTTCTGCTGGTGCAAGGGCACAGGGTAATAAATCGCACTGGCGATTTTTTGCTCGGTCAGCGCCTGCTGAACGGCTGCACGGTCATCGGTCAACAAGGTGTATTGGTGGTACACGTGCAAGCCCACGCCATCTTCAACCGGCGTCTGCAAATTAAGACCCGCCAAGCCGACGTTGTAACGGTGGGCAACCCGGCGACGCTCCTGGTTGTAATGGTCAATCAGGGGCATCTTGGCCCGCAACACCACGGCCTGCAACTCATCCAGGCGACTGTTGTAACCAATGATGTCGTGGTAATAGCGCACTTTGCTGCCATGGTTGCGTAACATGCGCAATTTTTCAGCCATCGCATCCGACTGCGTGGTCACCATGCCGCCGTCGCCGTAGCAGCCCAGGTTCTTGCTGGGGAAAAAGCTGAACGCGGCAACATCCCCCATCGCGCCGGTTTTACGGCCACCGATATCGGCGCCAAACGATTGCGCGCAATCTTCAACGAGCTGAAGCTTGTGCTCTTTGGCCAAATCCATCAAAGGCGCCAGGTCTGCAGGCTGTCCAAACAAGTGGACTGGCAGCAAGGCTTTGGTTTTCGGGGTGATGGCGCGACGAGCCTGCGCCACATCGATGTTGAAGGTGCCCGGATCGATGTCCACAAACACCGCTATGGCCCCCACATAAGCAATGGCCTCGGCCGTGGCGATGAAGGTAAAGGGCGTGGTGATGACTTCGTCACCAGGCCCGATGTCTGCAGCCAACAAAGCCAGGTGCAAGGCATCCGTGCCATTGGCGCACGTGATGGCGTGGGCCACATCCAGATAAGTCGCAGCCTCTTTTTCAAAAGCCTGAACGTTGGGACCCAGTATGAACTGCGCAGCACTCAAGGCGTTCAAGAATGCAGGTTCAAGTGTGGGCTGAAGATCGCGGTATTGAGCGACCAGATCGACCATAGGAATGCGCATGGCTTGCCTTTTAAATATTCAAAAATCAGGAAATCAGACGGGTGGCTTCTGTGATGCGCTGCACGGCTTCCAGCGCACGTCGCCCAGCTTCACCACTCACCTTCGGCGGGCGCTTGTTGCGAATGCTGTCAACAAAGTCAGCTATTTCGGCAAACAAAGGATCGGCTTCACCGAAGGATTGCTCTTGCCGATCAATAGCCAACTCAGCATCGGCCAGCGCGTCGGGTGCTCCGCGGTAGGTGGTCAATGTACGGGCTTGAAAATCCAGCGAGTGGCAAGCTTGTTTTTGAAACACACGCATTTTTCTCTCGCTCTTGGCACTCACACGGCTGGCGGTGACGTTGGCTACGCAGCCGTTGGCAAAGCGGATCCGGGCATTGGCAATGTCAATGTCCGAAGTCAGCACTCGGGCACCGGAACAGTCCACACTTTCAAGCTCGCTATCAACCAACGACAGGATCAGGTCGACATCGTGAATCATCAAGTCGAGCAGCACACTCACGTCTGTGGCACGCGGCTTGAAAGGCGCCAGACGCGAACTGTCAATGAACCGGGGATCAGACAGCAACGGCTCCAATGCCAAAGCGGCAGGGTTAAAGCGCTCCAGATGTCCAACCGCCAGCACGCAATGGTTCTCTTTGGCCAAACAGATCAACTCATCCGCCTGTTTCAATGTCGTGGTCATGGGCTTTTCGACCAGGACATGCACGCCCGCTCGCAAAAACTCGACACACACATCGTAATGGCCTTGTGTGGGCACCGCGATGCTGACCGCATCGACCTTGCCAAGCAGTGCCCTGTAGTCTGTCAAAGCAGCGCAGTTCAAAGGGCCTGCAACGGCATCGGCCTGCTCCTGCCGGCTGTCCACCACAGCAACGAGCTCACACTCCGGAATTTTGGCGTACTTTTGGGCATGAAATTTACCCAGATAACCAACGCCAATCACAGCACAACGCAACAGGGCCACAGGGCCCTCCTTTCGAGCACGGGCCGGGATAGACTCCTGACCCTTGAATTTTTCAATCAACCGAACGCCGCCGCGAACGCACGATACCCACTTTGGGCGAAACTGCTGCAAGAAAGTCGAGCATCATGTCCACATCGCCCTGCGCTTCAGGCTTTTCCTGGGCGATCTGAAGGATGCGTTCTTTAGCAGCCTCAAGCGTCAGATTTTCGCGGTACAAGACTTTGTGCATGGCACGCACTGCGGCAATTCGGACGGGAGAAAAGCCACGGCGTCGCAATCCTTCGGCGTTCACGGTGCGTGCCGCAGCAGGCTGGCCCTGACACATCACATAAGGTGGCAGATCTGCAAACAACAAGGTGCACATGGCCGTGAAGCTGTGCGCCCCCAGACGCAAGAACTGACGCACGACGGTAAAGCCCCCGAGGATCACCCAGTCACCCACATGAACATGCCCTGCCAACTGGGCGTTGTTGGCAAAAATTGTGTGGCTGCCGATGTGGCAGTCGTGTGCCAAATGCACATAAGCCATGAACAGGTTGTCGTCACCCACCTGCGTCACGCCGCCACCATTCACAGTGCCCGCATTGAAGGTGCAAAACTCACGGATGGTGTTGTCGTTGCCAATCACCAGGCGGGTCGGCTCACCCGCATACTTTTTGTCTTGTGGCGCAGCACCCAGCGAGGTGTAACTGTGGATGTGGTTGTTTTGCCCAACGGTGGTAAATCCCTCAATCGTGCAGTGGGAGCCGACTGTGGAACCTGCACCGATGACCACATTCGGGCCGATGATGGTGTACGGACCAACGGTCACGGACGCATCCAGCTGAGCAGCCGGATCAACCAGAGCTGTGGAATGGATAGTGGCCATAGATCCTCAGGCAATCTTTTTGATGGCGCACATCAACTCGGCCTCACAGGCAAGCTCCAAGCCCACTTTGGCCTGGGCTTTGAACTTGAAAATGCCCGCCTTCATGCGGTCAAGTTGAACTTCAAGGGTCAGCTGATCGCCAGGCTCCACCGGGCGCTTGAAGCGGGCACCGTCAATGCCGGCAAAGTAATACACCGTGTTGTCATCGGGGGCTGTATCCAGGGCGTCAAAAGACAACAAGGCCGCGGCCTGCGCCAAGGCCTCCAGCATCAACACACCCGGCATGACCGGTCGGTGCGGAAAATGTCCTACGAAAAAAGGCTCGTTGATGGTCACGTTCTTCAAGGCTTTAATGCGCACACCTTTTTCAATCTCAAGCACACGGTCGACCAGCAGAAATGGGTAACGGTGCGGGAGTTGCTTGAGAATTTTATGAATGTCCATCATGGCTGAGGTTCCTTGTTGTTTTGAATGCTGGCCTCCAGGGCTTTGATGCGCTCACGCAACCGAGACAGTTGCTTGAGGCTTGCGGCGTTTTTTTCCCAGCTGGCGTTGTTGTCGATTGGAAACATACCCGTGTACTGACCTGACTGCGAAATGGACCGTGTGACCACCGAAGCGGCCGAAATATGCACGTGATCTGCCAAGCTCAAATGGCCCAGCACCACCGCACCGCCGCCGACGGTGCAGTGCGCACCAATTCGGGCACTGCCAGCAACACCCACACAACCTGCCATGGCCGTGTGACGGCCCACGTGCACGTTGTGCCCGATCTGGATCAGGTTGTCGAGTTTGACGCCATCTTCAATCACGGTATCGTCCAATGCGCCACGGTCAATACAGGTGTTGGCACCGATTTCCACATCGTTGCCAATGCGTACCGCCCCCAACTGTTCTATTTTTTCCCACTCTCCTTGGTGGGGCGCAAATCCGAACCCGTCAGCACCGATCACAACACCTGAATGCACGAGGCAACGTGCGCCGATCTTGCAGTCCTCACCCACAGTCACGCGAGATTTGAGAACCGTTCCGGCACCCACTACAGCGCCACGTTCAATCACGCACAAAGGCCCGATCAAGGCATCAGCAGCAATCAACGCCTCAGGGGAGATGACCGCACTGGGATGAATTCGCGGGCCTTCTGCTTTGTGGTGTTCACGCTTCCACAGTTGGGTCAAGCGCGCGAAATACAAGTAAGGGTCTTCGGTGATGATGGCTGCAAGTCGATTCGACACTTGCACCTCAAAAGCAGGGCCGACAATCACACAGCCCGCAAGGCTGTCTGCCAATTGGCTTTGGTATCTGGCTTGGCTTAAAAAACTGATTTGGTCAGGCTGGGCATTCTGCAGTGGGGCCAATCCCAAAACTTGCATGTTGGAAGGCCCCAATAAACGGCCACCAAGTGCCTCAACAATAGCGCCAAGCGTCAATGACACAATTACACTCAGGCCTGTTGCCTGTTATTTGCCAACCGCGGCGTTGAGCGCCTTGATGACTTTTTCGGTGATGTCGTGCTTGGGGTTGAAGTAGGCGGCATCCTGGAGTATCAGGTCGTACTTCTCTGACTCTGCAACTTGCTTTACCGCACGCCCTGCTTTTTCGAAAAGCATTTGATTTTCTTCATTTTTGCGAGCGCCCAGATCCTCCTGGAACTCCCGCTGGCGTCGCTTCAAGTCACGATCAAGTTCAATCAACTGCTTTTGCTTGGTCACCCTTTGCGCTTCCGAAAGTGTGGGCGCGTCGCGCTCAAACTTTTCGGCAGAAACCTTGAATGCGCTGATGGCATCGTTCAGGTCTTTTTCCCGCTTCAGGAATTCCGACTCCAGTTTGGCTTGAGCGGCTTTGGCCACATTGGAGTCACGCAGGATCCGGTCCGTGTTGACAATGCCAATTTTGAAATCCTGGGCTTGGACCACAGAAGTCAAAAGGGATGCCCCAACAAGCAGGGCGGCAATAAAGTACTTGGAAAGCGTTTTCATTAGAAGGATGTTCCGATTTGGAATTGGAGTCGTTGAATTTTATCGTTTGTCTGCTTGCGAATGGGCATCGCATAGGAGAATCGCAGGGGACCCAAAGGGGAGATCCAGCTCAGACCGATACCGGCGGATGCGCGCAGTTCACTGAAGGACAATTTTTCCTCGAGCCCAGTTTGTTGATCAGTTCCAAATGCACGACCAATATCTGTGAACCCATAAAGGCGAAGCGTTTTGTCGTTGCCCGCGCCAGGAAATGGCATCAAAAGTTCTGCGTTCAAAACCACTTTCTTGGGTCCACCCAAATATATGGGCGTTGCATCGGTACTTTTTGGCCCCAAGGTGGACTGCTCAAAACCGCGAACACTGCCCTGGCCGCCCACATAGAAGTTCTTGAACAAGGGGAACTCCTGGCCACTCAGACCCTGGCCCCAGCCAAGATCCGCGTTCACAGCCAGTGTGTATTTTTTACTTAAAGGGAAATACTGCTGGTATTGGTAATTGCTGCGAAAGTAACGCACATCACCTGCGAGGCTCAAATCAGCGTTCAACCGCTGATAAGTCCCCTTGGAAGGCACCAAGGCGCTGTCTCGCCCGTCCCGAGCCCAACCCAAGGTCAGTGGCAAGGCCGTGCTGGTGCTGCCAAATTTCGTTGCGTAATCCCTCCAGGGCGTAGGCAAAGGCACGCCAGTTCCCTCCTTGATTTTGGTCTGCTCAGCGTTGGCCCCGACAAAAACAGTGTCTGTCTCTGTCACCGGTACGCCAAAACGAAGCCCCAAGCCTGAATTGACCAGGCTGTAGGAATTGATGTCACCTAAATAAGGCCGCGTGGTTCGCTGAAAAACATCAAGGGTCCTGGAAATGCCGTTTTGTGTGAAATAGGGGTCCGTGGTGCTCACGACGAGGTTTCGGTTGTACTTGCTGGTGTTGACTTCAACGGCCAGGTAGTTGCCGGATCCGAAAGCATTTTCCTGGCGAATACCAAAGCTCAAGGTCACTTTTTCTGCCGAGGAAAAGCCTGCCCCCAGCGAAATACTGCCGGTCGGCTTTTCTGCCACGGTGAACATCAAATCAACCTGGTCGGGTGTGCCGGGAATCTCGATGGTTTCCACGTTCACGTCCGTGAAAAAGCCCAAACGGTCGACTCTGTCGCGTGAAAGTCGAATTTTGTCACCGTCGTACCAAGCGGCCTCAAACTGACGAAATTCGCGGCGGATCACTTCATCGCGGGTGCGGTTGTTGCCTGCCACCAAAATGCGCCGAACATAAGCACGGCGTGAAGGTTCGGCCTGCAGGACAAACTGAACGCGGTTGTTTTGTCGGTCAATTTCAGGCTTGGCTTCAACCTTGGCGAAAGCAAAACCAAACTTGCCGAAATAATCGGTGAACGCCTTGGTGGTTTCGGCCACGGTCTCGGCGTTGTAAGGCTTGCCAACGCCGATCTTGACCAAGGCCTTGAATTCGTTGTCCTTGTCGAGGTAGCTTCCCTCCAACTTGACCCCCGAGACCACAAATCGTTCCCCTTCGGTCACATTGATGGTGATGGCCATTTCCTGTTTGTCTGGCGACATGGCCACTTGGGTGGAGTCAATGCGGAACTCCAAAAAGCCCCGGGCCAAATAATAAGACCGCAATGCCTCCAGATCGGCATTGAGCTTTGTTCTGGCATACCGGTCGGACTTGGTGTACCAACTCATCCAACCGCCCGTGTCCAGATTGAACTGGTCACGCAGATCGGATTCAGAGAACGCCTTGTTCCCCACAATCTGAATCTGCTTGATCTTCGCCGGACCGCCTTCTGTGATGGTAAAACTTAAATTGACGCGGTTGCGATCGACAGGCGTTGCTGTGCTCACCACTTCAGCGCCGTAAAGACTGCGGCTGATGTACTGACGTTTGAGTTCTTGTTCGGCCTTGTCAGCCAATGCCTTGTCGTAGGGCCGGCCTTCGGCCAAACCCACCTCTTTCAAGGCTTTGAGCAGGACATCTTTGTCAAATTCTTTGAGGCCGATGAACTCGACCATCGCCACAGATGGGCGCTCTTCCACCACAACCACCAGCACGTCGCCCTGGGTTTCCACACGCACGTCCTTGAACAAACCCAAGGCAAACAAAGCGCGAATGACTGCTGCGCCTTTTTCGTCTGAGTATTGGTCTCCGACACGCAATGGCAGAGATGCAAAAACAGTTCCTGCTTCAATTCGCTGAAGACCCTCGACACGAATGTCTCGCACAGTGAACGGATCGACGGCCCAAGCAGGCATGCAGGCCATCAAGGAAATTGCCACGGTCAAAGCAGCAGGTTGAAGGCGCGAACGAATGTCAAAAAAATTCATGGAGCAACCATATAAAGATCAGGCGCCGAATGTAGAGGGTCACAAACAGCGCAAAAATCCATCTGAAAAACCAAGCAATGCACCCCTTTTGGTGGGCGCAAAACACTTTTTTGCTTTCGCATGCCAAGTGCACGCATGCCTTGGCGCTGAAGCCAAGATAATACACCTCGGGGGCGGATCAAGATGAGCCGGACAAGCTGAGATTGCATCTGCCAAACCCGATCAGCCCAGACTTGCAACCACCTTCCGTGCAGCCTCTCGGCTGCGTCTGTCCAAGCCCAACAAAGCCTCGAGGTTTTCCGGACGAGCGCTGACCACGGCATTGAGGGTTGCTTCATTCACGTGGTGTATTTGGTCAAACCGGATTTGGTGCTTCAAAAAAGCATCTACAGCGATCTCGTTGGCCGCATTCAAAACGGCGCAACTGCCCGGTGTGCCGTTCAGGGTGTCCCATGCCAGCTTGAGACCTGGAAACCGCATGGGGTGTCCGTGGTCGTCCATGGACTCGAACGTCATGGCTGCCAAGGAATGAAAATCGATCGCACCTGCCCCGGACACCATGCGCTCGGGCCAGCTCAAGCCATAAGCAATGGGCACCCGCATGTCAGGCGTGCCCAACTGGGCCACCACCGAGTTGTCTTTGTACTGAACCATGGAATGGATCACGCTTTGGGGATGAATCACCACCTCCAATTGCTCAGGGGCCAAACCGAACAAATAACGCGCCTCAATGACTTCGAGGGCCTTGTTCATCATGGTGGCCGAGTCGACTGAAATCTTGCGCCCCATCACCCAGTTGGGGTGGGCGCAGGCCTGGTCCGGGGTCACATCTTTGAGACTGACAGGATCGCGGCCTCTGAAGGGCCCACCCGATGCCGTCAAAATGATCTTGTCGACGCGCCGTTGCCAGGTGCTGGGGTCTTCAGGCAAGGATTGAAAAATCGCTGAGTGCTCACTGTCAATCGGCAGCATCACTGCCCCGCCCTCACGCACAGCTGACAGGAACAGCTCGCCGCCCATCACCAAGGCCTCCTTGTTGGCCAAGAGCAATTTTTTGCCTGCTCGCGCCGCAGAAAGGCAGGGTGACAAACCAGCAGCGCCCACGATGGCAGCCATGACAGCGTCGACTTGAGGCGCTGCTGCGACCTCATCCAAAGCCGCAGCCCCCCACCTGACCACTGTTTTCAAACCTTCTGATCGAAGTTTGTCGGCCAACAAACGGGCCGCTTCTTCATGGACCATCACAGCCACTTCGGGCTTGAATTGGGCACATTGGGCAACCATCAAATCGACCTGGGCCAATGCCGTCAAGGCATACACGGCAAATTGCTGCGGGTGTCGGGCCAACACATCCAAAGTGCTTTTGCCAATCGAGCCCGTACTGCCCAGGATGGTGATGCGTTGTGGTGCTTGCATGAATGCCCTCTTATCTCAGATCCAGAAAACCAGCATCATGGCCAAAGGCAAAGTGGGCAACAAAGCATCCACACGGTCCAAAACCCCGCCATGTCCAGGCAACAAGCCCGAGCTGTCTTTCATGCCCGCACTTCGCTTGACCAGCGACTCGACCAAATCACCCACCACACTCATGGCAGACATGAACAACAAAGCCGGCAAAGCGACAAACCAGCCTTTGGCGAACAACAATGAGTAAAAACTCAAGTTGGTGAGCGCCCAACGGCGATCAACTTCAGCCCATACAACGGCCACCACAAGGACACCCAACATGCCGCCAAAAACGCCTTCCCAGCTTTTGCCGGGACTGATGCTGGCCGCCAGTTTGGTTTTGATCCAGCGTCCACCCAAAGCCTTGCCAAAGAAATAGGCAAACACATCGGCCGCCCAGACCAGAACCAAAACAGACAACAGAAAATTGATCCCAATCTGGTGAGCCTGCGCCATGGCGATCCAAGCCAAGGTCAAAAGCAACAAGCCTACGACCCACCGCACATAGCGTGGCCAAAGTCCCCAACCCGTCACACCGCGCTGGACCATCCATGCCCCCAGCAGGACCCAAGTGGCACCAGCAATGAGCCAAACCAGTGGCGGCGTGCGTTGCACCCAGCCCATCTGCTCAGCCACTGCGCAAGCCATCAAACACATCACTGCGCCGGCCCAAACCGCCCATGAGGGCATGGTATTTAAACGGCCCCACTCCCAGGCTCCCGCGGCAATCAGGAGCACGGTCAAGCCCATGAAGGGCCAGGGATTTGTGGCGAACAAGGCAGGGAGCAGCAAGCCCAGCAGCACGAGTGCGGTGATAACTCTTTGTTTGAGCAAGGCTTCTCCAGAAAAAAAGGCCACCAAGGGGCGGCCTTTCAGGCCGCAGACAACACGGCGGGGGAAGGGCTCAAACCGCCATGATTTCCTGCTCTTTGGCGGTCACCAACTGGTCTATCTCGGTCATTCGCCTGTCGGTCAATTTTTGGGTATCGGCGTCTGCGCGTTTTTGATCGTCCTCCGAGGCCTCTTTGTCCTTGACCAGTTTTTTGACCGATTCGTTGGCATCACGGCGCAGATTCCGGATGGCTATCTTGGCATTTTCACCTTCTGTACGAGCCAACTTGGTCATTTCCTTGCGCCGCTCTTCACTCATGGCGGGCATTGGGACACGGATCAAGTCACCCATCGATGCCGGATTCAGACCCAATTCGCTTTCACGGATGGCTTTTTCGATCTTGGCACCCATGCTCTTTTCCCAAGGCTGAACGCTGATGGTGCGCGAATCCATCAAGGACACATTGGCCACCTGCGAAAGGGGCAGCATGGATCCGTAATAGTCCACCTGGATGGTGTCCAGCAGTGCCGGGTTGGCACGACCCGTGCGGATACGGGTCAGGTTGTTCTTGAAAGCCGCAATGGATTGCTCCATTTTGGTTTCGCTTGTTTTCTTGATGTCTGCAATGGTCATGGGGTTCTCCTCGTCAGAACGGGCTCAAGCATAAACCAGCGTGCCTTCGTCTTCGCCCATCACAACGCGCTTCAAGGCGCCGTTCTTGATGATCGAAAACACCTTGATCGGCAGTTTCTGGTCGCGGCACAAGGCAAAAGCTGTGGCATCCATGATGCCCAAATTGCGTGAAATGGCTTCGTCGAAGCTGATGGTGCTGTAGCGGGTAGCCTGCGGGTCTTTTTTCGGGTCAGCCGTGTACACACCGTCCACCTTGGTGGCCTTCAGAACCATCTCGGCACCAATTTCGGCACCGCGCAAGGCCGCAGCCGTGTCGGTCGTGAAAAATGGGTTGCCTGTTCCCGCAGCAAACACCACCACTTTGCCTTCT
Organism: uncultured Burkholderiales bacterium; assembly: GCA_903935585.1. GTDB lineage: Bacteria > Pseudomonadota > Gammaproteobacteria > Burkholderiales > Burkholderiaceae_C > Limnohabitans_A. The sequence goes on from CAIZSE010000147.1 coordinate 21,668, forward strand.
TCAAGGTATTGCAAAGCTTTGGGGCGAACATAAGGCTCCACCACCTGGTCGATGCCAATGGCAGACATGACGCGCGCGGTCAGGCCGGCCTTGTCGAGTGCATCGGCCAAGGCCAAGGAGTTCATGACCGTGGCCAGCATGCCCATGTAGTCGGCTGTGGCTCGGTCCATGCCAACAGCACCCCCAGCAACACCCCTGAAGATGTTGCCACCACCAATCACCACAGCCACCTGAACGCCTAGTTGATTGATCTCGGCGATTTCCTGGGCCATGCGAACAATCGTGGCGCGGTTGATGCCAAAAGCATCGTCCCCCATCAAGGCCTCACCCGACAGCTTGAGCAGAATGCGCTTAAAGGCTGGTTTGGCTGAAGACATGTTGGACTCCTTGGATATCAATGGGGACGATGGGATGGCAACACAAGCGCTGAATGGAATCAGGCTGCGCCTTGCGCAGCGGCCACTTGGGCAGCCACTTCAGCCGCAAAGTCGTCCACTTTCTTCTCAATGCCTTCGCCCACGACATACAAAGTGAAAGCCTTCACGGTGGTACCCGCGGCTTTGAGCATTTGCTCAACGGTTTGCTTGTCATTCTTGACGAAAGACTGGTTGAACAAAGACACTTCTTTGAGGTACTTTTGAACTGAGCCGTCGACCATTTTGGTCACGATGTCAGCAGGCTTGCCTGACTCGGCAGCTTTGGCTGCAGCCACCGAACGCTCTTTTTCGATCAAGTCGGCGGGCACTTCGGCGCTGGTCAGGGAGACAGGCTTCATGGCAGCCACGTGCATGGCAACGTCTTTGGCGGCAGTTTCGTCACCTTCAAACTCGACCAGAACACCGATGCGGGTGCCATGCAAATAATTGGCGATCTTCGCACCACCGGCAGCACGCTTGAAGCGGCGAAAGCTCATGTTCTCGCCAATCTTGCCGATCAGGCCCTTGCGCACATCTTCGAGAGTAGGGCCGAAGCTGTCCTGGCTGTAAGCCAATGCGCCCAAGGCGGTGAGGTCAGCCGGGTTGTGATCCGCGACCAATTTGGCGGCAGCATTGGCCAAGGCCAGAAAACTGTCGTTTTTGGTGACAAAGTCGGTTTCGCAGTTGACTTCGATCATGGCACCCGTGGTGCCATTGACAAAGCAGGTCACCACGCCCTCGGCGGTCACGCGCGATGCGGCCTTTCCGGCCTTGGTGCCCAACTTGACACGCAACAACTCTTCTGCCTTGACCATGTCGCCTTCAGCTTCGGTCAAAGCTTTTTTGCACTCCATCATTGGGGCATCGGTTTTTGCACGCAGTTCAGCGACCATGCTTGCGTTGATTACAACCATTTGATTTCTCCGTATTCAGTCTAAAAGTCAGATTAAAAAAAAGGGGCCACAAAGCCCCTTTCATCGCATTTTGGGGAATCAGGCCGAAGCGTTGTCCGCTTCAACAAACTCGTCAGCACCTTCAGTGACAGCCTTGACCACGTCGTTGACCGCATTGGCGCGGCCTTCGATGATGGCGTCAGCAATGCCACGGGCGTACAAAGCCACGGCCTTGGCCGAGTCGTCGTTGCCGGGAATGATGTAGTCGATGCCTTCTGGCGAGTGGTTGGAGTCGACCACGCCGATCAATGGAATGCCCAATTTTTTGGCTTCCGAGATGGCGATTTTGTGGTAGCCCACGTCGATCACAAAAATGGCATCAGGCAAGGCCGCCATGTCCTGAATGCCGCCAATGTCTTTTTCGAGCTTTTCCATCTCGCGCTTGAACATCAGTTGTTCTTTTTTGCTCAGGCTTTCAAGTCCGACTTCTTGCTGCGCCTTCATGTCCTTCAGACGCTTGATCGACGTTTTGACCGTTTTGAAGTTGGTGAGCATGCCGCCCAACCAGCGCTGATCGACGAATGGAACACCTGCGCGCTTGGCTTCAGCAGCCACCAGATCACGCGCTTGGCGCTTGGTGCCTACCATCAGGATGTTGCCGCGGTTGGCGGACAACTGTTTGGCGAACTTGATCGCGTCCTGGAACATCGGCAGCGACTTTTCCAGGTTGATGATGTGGATTTTGTTGCGGTGACCAAAGATGAAAGGGGCCATCTTGGGGTTCCAGAAGCGGGTTTGGTGACCGAAGTGGACACCGGCTTCCAGCATTTCGCGCATGGTAACGGACATAAAAATACTCCAAAGGTTAGGTCTAAAATCCGGTCCACTGATCTCGCTCAGCCAAAAAACTGAGCGAAACACCTTGACGGGACGGATTCGCGGATGAACTTCGCTTGATCAAGATCACTGCTTGAGGCCTTGTTTTCACATGACACTCCGAAGACAGCGACTTCACTCAGCAAAGCCTTAGGATTGTAGCATCCTGCCCCCACCCAAGAGAGCCCTAGCCCATGAAAGCTGACCTGATCGCCACCCGTCAAGCCATTTTGGATGGCACACGCCATCCCCAGTCCGTGGCAGAAGACTGCCTAGCAATCGCGCAGAGCCGGGCTTGCCAGCATGTTTTCATTCAACTCAACCCCGATCAGCTTCACCGTACCGCCTCCAGCGAGAGCGTTGCCAAAAGACCGCTCGCAGGACTGTCGGTTTCGATCAAGGACCTGTTTGACGTTCAAGGGCAGATCACGGCAGCTGGCTCGGTGGTCTTGAAAACCCGGCCGCCTGCATCGAGCGACGCTGTGGCTGTTGCCCGCTTGCGGGCTGCTGGCGCCGGGCTGATTGGACGCACCAACATGGTCGAATTTGCCTTTTCGGGTGTTGGCATCAACCCGCACCATGGCACACCGGCCGCCTGGGATGCCTTGACCGACACCCCCGTAGGCAGCCCCGAAGTGCCCCACGCGCCGGGTGGCTCCAGTTCAGGGGCTGCCGTGTCGGTCGCGACAGGCGCAGCATTCATCGGCCTGGGTTCTGACACCGGTGGGTCCATCCGCATCCCGGCCGCCCTGAACGGCATCGTTGGGTTCAAGAACACCGCCAGACGTGTGCCCACTCAGGGCGCCCTGCCCTTGTCCACCACGCTGGACACGGTTTGTGCCATGACCCGCACGGTCCGGGACACTGTTTTGGCGCATGAAATCCTGTCAGGCAGAAAAGTACCCACAGCGCACAAACCTTTGTCAGCCTATCGGTTGGCTGTTGCCCAGAATGTGATGCAGGACAGCATGGACAGCGGTGTCACCCGGGCTTTTGAACGCAGCCTGAAGAACTTGCGTGCCGCTGGTGCCCAGATTGAAGAAATTCCTTTGACCGAACTTCTGGACATCGGCCCCATGATGGCCACCGGCGGCTTCAGCCCCGCCGAGAGTTTTGCCTGGCACCGGGACTTGATCACCCAACACGCAGACCAGTATGACCCCCGAGTAGCGCATCGCATTCAACGTGGCGCTCAAATAACGGCCCACGATTACATCCACCTGCAAAGCGCCCGCACCGAATGGATTCGCCGGATGGAAAGCACGTTGCAGCGCTTTGACGCCGTCCTCTCGCCGACCATACCCATCACCGCCCCCCGCTTGAGTGAGCTTGCGCCAGGTGCTGAACGCGATGACGCTTTCTTTCGGGTGAATGCCTTGCTGTTACGCAACCCCAGTGCGGTCAATACGCTCGACGGCTGCGCCATTTCAATGCCCTGCCACGTCCCCGGTGAGTTGCCTGTGAGCATGATGGCCTGGCATGCAGCGATGCATGACGATGCCCTTCTTCAATTGGCTCTGCTGATGGAGCCGATCCTGCAAAAGCATTGAGCCCAATGGAAAAACTGTCCCCCACATCGGCCTGGCCTGTTCATGGGCGAGACAGCATTCGGACCCTGGAGTCGCAGCGCCAAGCACTTAGCGCAGACCCACTCATGCAAATGGCAGGCTTGGCAAGCGCCCGATTGGCCTTGGCCATGGCACCGCACAGCCAACGCATCTGGGTGGCAGCAGGCCCGGGCAACAATGGCGGCGATGGCCTGGAGGCTGCACTGCATTTGCACCACTGGGGCAAGTCGGTCCGGGTCAGCCTCATGGGTCAAGTCTCCCAGCTGCCTGCTGACGCACTTGCAGCCTGGCAACGGGCCCATGAAGCGGGCGTGCAAATCACATCGGAACCGCCCGAGGCGTGGTTGCAAGAAATGGGTCCATGGGACTTGTGCATCGATGCGCTTCTGGGCATTGGGGCCACTCGGCCACTCAGCACCAACATGCAACACTGGGTGCAAATTATCAACCGCTCCCGGGCCAAGGTCTTGGCCATCGACGTGCCAACAGGGCTGGACCCGGAATCAGGACAGCTGCTGGGTGGAGAAGCCGACACCAGCTGGCTTGTTCAGGCCAATCAGACCCTCACTTTCATAGCCGCCAAACCTGGACTTTTCATGGGCCATGGCCGGGATGCTTGCGGGCAAATTTGGCTGGAGACCCTCGGCCATACCTCGGATGCCAGCAGCTTGCCACCCCAAGCCCGGCTCAACATGGTTTGGTTACAAACCCCAAAACCCCACGCCAGCCACAAAGGCAGTCATGGCGATGTCGCTGTGATCGGCGGTGAAGCCATGGCCTCGCGCGGTATGGGCATGACCGGGGCCGCTGTTCTGGCAGCGACCGCCGCCTTGCATGCCGGAGCGGGGCGAATTATGTTGAGCCTGCTTTCAGGCCAAGCCTCAGAGGGTGCTCCCCCAGACCTGATGCAGCGTGATTGGCGGCAACTGGATTTGGAGCATTTGCATGTGGTCTGTGGTTGCGGGGGCGGCGAAGCTGTGCGACCCGTCTTGCCTGCGGTGTTGCAACGAAGTGCACAGTTGGTACTCGACGCCGATGGCCTGAATGCCTTGGCACAAAGCGAAACACTTCAAGGCCTGCTGAGACAGCGGGCAGCCTCTCAGCCAACGGTCATCACACCGCACCCTCTTGAAGCGGCACGCTTGCTCCAAACCAGCACCGCACAAGTACAAAACCACCGGCTGAAGGCCGCGCAGGATCTGGCTGCCTTGTTCCACTGCACCGTGGTCTTGAAAGGCTCGGGGACGGTCATTACATCCCCTGGGGAAACACCGCGCATCAACACCTCAGGCAACGGTCATCTGGCCACGGGCGGCACGGGCGATGTTCTGGCCGGGCTGATTGGCGCCCGCATGGCGCAAGGCCTGAGCCCATTTGATGCAGCCTGTTCAGCGGTGGCACAACACGGCCAATTGGCCAGTGACTGGCCAGAAGGGCAAGCCCTGACGGCCAGCCGTCTTGCCAGGCGCTTGTGCTGAAAAAAAACAGGACTCAACGGCAAAAAGCCAGGCGCGAAGGCCTGGCTTTTTGACAGCATCGGTTGATTCAATGCAACTGAAATTTACAGCAACACCTCAACGCCGGGGTTTGGTGGTCCTTGAGCCCTTTTTCTTGGCAGCGACCTTCTTCACAGAAGCCTTGAGGGCTTGAATCGGGGACCGGTTGCGCTCTGCATCGGCCAAACGCCGATCCTGGGAGCCAGGCTTTTTGCCACGCCCACCCTCTGCTGGCAAAGAAACGCCCTTGTCACGCATGGCGCGCGGCACCAGATCGTCCCCCGGATGGACCAATCTGAAATCGATTTTGCGGCCATCCAGATCCACGCGGCTGACCTGCACGTGCACACGGCTGCCAATGGCGTAGCGGATACCTGTGCGCTCACCGCGCAACTCCTGGCGCAACTCATCGAAGCGGAAGTACTCACCGCCCAACTCGGTGATGTGGACCAGACCTTCCACATACAAAGAATCCAGGGTCACAAAAATGCCGAAGCTGGTGGCAGCCGAAACCACCCCGCCGTACTCCTCACCCAAATGCTCGCGCATGTATTGGCACTTGAGCCAGGCCTCCACATCGCGACTGGCCTCGTCGGCACGGCGTTCATTGGCACTGCAGTGCAGGCCAGCAGCCTCCCAGGCACGCTGGTCAGCGGCCGACATGCGCACACGCGGCGCCTGCGACTCGGGCGAATCGCCTTTGGCCGCTCGGCTTTTCTCCAGCCGCTTGCTCAGCTTGGCATGCGCCTCGCCTGGCACGGGCAAGCTGGGCAGCGTATAAGTTCGGCCCAACAAAATGGCCTTGATCACCCGGTGCACCAGCAAGTCCGGGTAACGCCGGATCGGGCTGGTGAAGTGGGTGTAAGCCTCATACGCCAAGCCAAAATGCCCACTGTTCACTGGTGTGTAAATGGCCTGTTGCATCGAACGCAACAGCATGGTGTGGATCTGCTGTGCATCAGGGCGGTCTTTGGTGGCCTGTGCAATCTTCTGAAACTCGGAGGTGTGCGGGTCGTCACTGATGCTCAGCCCCAAGCCCAAAGCCTTGAGGTAATTGCGCAGGATGTCTTTTTTCTCGGCGGTTGGGCCTTCGTGCACCCGAAACAACCCAGGGTGCTTGCCCTGCTGAATGAAGTCGGCGCTGCACACGTTCGCTGCCAGCATCGCCTCTTCAATCAGGCGGTGAGCCTCGTTGCGCACACGGGGTACGATCTTTTCAATCCTGCCGCTCTCGTCGCACACGATCTGCGTTTCGGTGGTCTCAAAGTCCACCGCACCACGCACCGCCCGCGATGCCAGCAAGGCTTTGTAAACGTCCTGCAAGTTCATCAAGTCGGTCACGCGCTCTTTGCGCTTGGTGGCTTCAGGCCCGCGGGTGTTGGCCAAAATCGCCGCCACTTCGGTGTAAGTGAAACGCGCATGGCTGTGCATGACCGCCGGGTAGAACTGGTAGGCATGCACGTCGCCCTTGGCATTGACCAACATGTCACAGACCATGCACAGACGGTCGACATCGGGGTTCAATGAACACAATCCGTTCGACAACTTTTCGGGCAACATGGGGATCACCCTGCGCGGAAAATAAACGCTCGTGGCCCGGTCATAGGCGTCGATGTCAATGTCGCTGCCGGTCTGCACATAGTGGCTCACATCGGCAATGGCCACCAGCAAACGCCAGCCTTTGCCGCGGCCTACCTTGGCGGGTTCGCAATACACCGCATCGTCAAAGTCGCGGGCATCTTCGCCGTCAATCGTGACCAGCGGCACATCGCGCAGATCAATCCGGTCCTTGCGGTCCTTGGCCAGCACTTTGTCAGGCAGGCCCTTGGCCTGCTCTATGCAACCCGCAGAAAACTCATGGGGCACGCTGTACTTGCGCACCGCGATCTCGATCTCCATGCCCGGGTCGTCGACCTCACCCAGCACTTCCTTGACGCGGCCCACAGGCTGACCGAACAAGGCAGGCGGCTCGGTCAACTCGACCACCACCACCTGCCCCGGCTTGGCCGTGCCCGTTGCACCTTTGGGGATCATCACATCCTGGCCGTAGCGCTTGTCCTCGGGCGCGACCAGCCACAAGCCGCCTTCCTGCAACAAGCGGCCAATGATGGGCTGCTCAGGGCGCTCGACGATCTCGACGATGCGCCCTTCAGGTCGGCCTTTGCGGTCTTGACGGACGATGCGAACCTTGACGCGATCACGGTGAAGCACCGCCCGCATTTCATTGGGGGACAAATAAATGTCCGATTCGCCGCTGTCACGAATCAGGAACCCGTGACCATCCCGGTGTCCCTGCACACTGCCTTCGATTTCTTCCAGCAGGCCGCCGGGTTGAGCTAATTTTTTGATATACAATCCTTTGATTCCTGAGGCGCCCAGATGGCGGAATTGGTAGACGCACTAGTTTCAGGTACTAGCGAGTAACATCGTGGAGGTTCGAGTCCTCTTCTGGGCACCAATCTTATCCAAACCGATAAGTTAAAAACACCAAAAGCCGTTGATTTTTTATCAACGGCTTTTTTGTTATCTGCTTCAAAACAGCAGAAATTATGGCGCACACAAACGCCCCAAGGGCCGCCCGGCAAGGCACCGAACACGGTCAAACGGGCACCCCCACCAAGTCGTGGCCTTCCACGCTGACGATGCGGGCTCGGGTGAATTCGCCAACTTTAAGAACTTTGCTCAACTTCTCGGGCGGCAACAAGCGCACCACACCATCGATTTCAGGCGCATCACCAAAACTGCGGCCAATGCCACCGCGGCGGCCCATGGCCGGCGCCGAATCCACCAGCACCTGCATGCTGGAGCCTACACGCTGGTGCAAGCGGGCAATCGACACCTCTTCTGCAACAGCCATGAAACGGGCACGGCGGTCCTCACGCAAGGCTTCAGGCAACATGCCTGACAACTCGTTGGCTGCAGCACCTTTCACGGGGCTGTAGGCAAAACAGCCTGCGCGGTCAATTTGCGCTTCACGCAAAAATCCCAGCAAGTGCTCAAACTCTTCTTCGGTTTCGCCCGGAAATCCGGCAATGAAGGTGCTGCGAATAACCAGTTCGGGGCACAGTTCGCGCCAGCGCTGTATGCGCTCGAGATTTTTCTCACCACTGGCAGGGCGCTTCATCCGCTTGAGCACATCGGGGTGGCTGTGCTGAAAAGGCACATCCAGATACGGCAAAACCAGTCCTTGCGCCATCAGGGGAATGATGTCGTCCACACTGGGATAGGGGTAGACATAATGCAATCGCACCCAGGCACCGTGCTCGCGGGCCATCTCACCCAGCGCCTGCACCAGTTCAAGCATGCGGGTCTTGACGGGCTTGCCATCCCAAAAGCCAGTGCGGTATTTCACATCCACGCCATAAGCTGACGTGTCCTGACTGATGACCAGCAGCTCTTTCACGCCGCCGTTGAACAAGGCTTGGGCCTCTTTGAGCACATCGCCAATCGGGCGCGACACCAGGTCACCCCGCATGGACGGGATGATGCAAAACGTGCAACGGTGGTTGCAGCCTTCGCTGATCTTCAAGTAAGCATAGTGACGCGGCGTGAGTTTCAGGCCCGCCTCGCCGAAAGCGCCAGGCACCAAGTCCAGAAACGGATCGTGGGGTTTGGGCAAATGCTTGTGCACCGCATCCATTACCTCCTGGGTGGCATGGGGTCCGGTCACCGCCAGCACGCTGGGATGCAATTCAAGGACCATGTTGCCGCCGCCCTCGCCTGTCTTGGCACCCAGGCAACCCGTCACGATCACTTTGCCGTTCTCATTCAGGGCCTCGGCAATCGTGTCCAGACTTTCCTGGATGGCTTCGTCAATGAAGCCGCAGGTGTTGACGATGACCAGGTCAGCGCCCTCAAAAGTTTTGGAGGTCTGGTAACCCTCGGCGCTCAGTTGCGTGAGGATCAATTCGGAATCGGTCAGTGCTTTGGGGCAGCCAAGGCTGACAAAACCCACCTTTGGGGTGGAAAGGGGTGCAGTTGCGGTCATTTCACTCATCCCTGCATTGTCCCTGCAAAAAAGGCCCCTCGAACAGAAAAGGGCATCAATACACCCCTCAAGCCTTGAAACCCAGCGCACCCAGCAACTGCTCGGTGTTTTTCTGGATCTGCTTTTGCATCTGATCTTGCATTTGTGCCATGACGTTTTGGGAAGGATTGGCCAGACCGGAAAACATGCTTTGCATCAAAGGCGTCTGCCACTGCATGAACTGCGCCCAGACCTCAGGGCTCAGGGTCGGGCTGGATTCACCCAATTTGCTTTGCCAATCCATGAATGACTGGACATGATTCTCCAGGTAAGAGCCCATGTGCCCCTGCATGGCATGGCCATAAAACCGGATGATGTTGGACAACACCGCCTCGCTGAACATGGGCACACCCGCAGACTCCTCTTCGAGAATGATCTGCAACAAGATGGATCGCGTCAGGTCTTCACTCGTTTTGGCATCCAGCACCACCAAAGGTTCGGCCGCCATGACCAGTTTCTTGATCTCGGCCAGGGTGATGTAACCAGAGGTTTCGGTGTCGTACAAACGCCGGTTGGGGTATTTCTTGATCGTCCGAACAGCTTCAGGGGGGCCCGTACGGGCCGATTGGGCAGACTTGATCGATTTGACAGGGGACTTGACCGGCAATGGAAACTCCTGGTGACAGACTGAAATTGAGAAATCTGCTGCAATGCAACATTCTAGGCACAGCCCAAGGCCCCTCAAGCCTTGGTTTTCCCTGATATCGCCAAGACGTCACTGGTGAAACCTGCTGCGCGCTTTTTTCTTGCACGCCCTTCCGATTAACCTTCTTTACCTGCGAAAATAGACAGCTATGTTCACCGGAATCATCACCGGCGTGGGGCGAATCGTCGCCATTCACGACCTGGGTCGCTCTTTACAACACGGCAAGCGCCTCACCATCGAGGCCCCCGCCGGGTATCTTGACGATGTCGGCCTGGGCGACAGCATCGCCCTCAATGGCGCTTGCATGACCGTCACCACCTTTACCCCTGAGAGCCGTCAATTCACGATCGACATCTCGGCAGAATCCCTGGACAAAACCAGCGGACTCAACCAGGCAGGCACCGTCAACCTCGAAAAAGCCCTGCGCGCCAACGACCGTCTGGGTGGTCACATCGTGTCCGGTCACGTTGATGGCGTGGGGCAGATCAGCCATTTTGCGCAAATCGGCGAAAGCTGGGAACTGCGCGTCATTGCCCCTCAAGCCCTGGCCAAATACCTGGCCTACAAAGGCTCCATCACGGTCAACGGCGTCAGCCTGACCGTGAACCGTGTGACCGATCAAGCCGAAGGCTGCGAAATCAGCATCAACCTGATTCCCCACACGGTTGACAACACCGCGCTCGGCGGCCTCAAGGCAGGCAGCCGGGTCAACCTCGAAATCGACACCGTGGCCCGTTACGTTGAGCGCATGCTCAGTCTCGAAGCGACACAACAGGACAAAACATGAACAACCCCGTGCAACTGAAACCCGTGGCTATTTCTCCGGTAGAAGAGATCGTGGCCGACATGAAAGCCGGCCGCATCGTGATCCTGGTCGACGAAATAGACCGTGAAAACGAAGGTGATCTGGTGCTCGCCGCCGACCATGTCACGCCCGAAGCCATCAACTTCATGGCCCGTTTTGGCAGGGGCCTGATTTGCTTGACCCTGACTCGCGAACGCTGCGAATTCCTCCAACTGCCCCCCATGGCCGCCCGAAACGGCACCTTCTACAGCACGGCCTTCACCGTTTCCATTGAAGCCGCTGAAGGTGTGACCACCGGCATCTCGGCCGCTGACCGCGCCAGGACCGTGCAAGTGGCCGTAGCGCGCAACAGTCAGCCAACTGACCTGGTGCAACCCGGTCACATCTTTCCGCTCCAGGCCGTGGACGGCGGCGTGCTCATGCGTGCAGGCCACACCGAAGCCGGTTGCGACTTGGCCGCCATGGCCGGGTGCAGCGCCTCCTCGGTGATCTGCGAAATCATGAAAGACGACGGCACCATGGCCCGTCTGCCCGATTTGCAATTGTTTGCGGCAGAGCACGGCCTGAAGATCGGCACCATTGCCGACCTGATTCAGTACCGCAGCCGCAACGAATCGCTGGTTGAGCGCATCGGCAGCCGAACCCTGCAAACCGCGCACGGCGAGTTCACTGCGCATGCTTTCCGGGACAAAACCAGTCAAACCGTGCACCTGGCGCTGGTCAAAGGCCAGTGGTCTGCGGAATCGGAAGTGGCGGTCAGGGTACACGAGCCACTGTCCGTGCTGGATGCGCTGGAGGTCAACCGATCCATGCACTCATGGGGCCTGGACGCCAGCTTGCAATACATCAACGCCCAAGGCTGCGGCGTGGCCGTGCTGCTCAACTGCGGTGAGTCGGCCGAGCAGTTGCTGGCGCAATTTGAAGGCCGCGCCCGTTCGGCGCAAGCCCCCGAACGCGGCAAGATGGACCTGCGCACTTACGGTGTCGGCGCCCAGATCCTGCGCGAATGTGGCGTTCACAAAATGAAACTCATGGGCCAGCCCCGCCGCATGCCCAGCATGATGGGCTACGGCCTCGAAATCACCGCTTACATCCCGAAGGAATAAAACATGCTCGAAGCCAACAAAGGCCAAGCCGAAGAACTAGACGGTCAATTTCTGCACATCGGCATTGTGCAAGCCCGTTTCAATGAAGACATCACCAATGCGCTGGCCAAGGCCTGCATCGAAGAACTGCAAGCCCTGGGTGTGACCAGCATCGACCACGTCATGGTGCCAGGCGCCCTGGAAGTGCCCGTGGCCTTGCAAGCCATGGCCGAGCGAGCCGAATACGACGCGCTCATCGCCTTGGGCTGCATCATCCGTGGTGACACATACCACTTTGAGCTGGTGGCCAACGAGTCGGGTGCTGGCGTTAGCCGGGTGTCACTTGACTACAACCTGCCCATCGCCAACGCGATCCTGACCACCGAAAACCTGGAACAAGCCATCGTGCGCCAAACCGACAAAGGCCGCGATGCAGCCCGTGTCGCGGTTGAGATGGCCTGCATCATGGACGACCTGGCCGCAGACATGGCCGAGCTGGCCGATGACCTCGACGACGAAAAGAACGCTTGATGACCGAAGAAACCAGCTCACCAGACACCTCCTCGGAAAGCGCCAAAACGGGCGCGTCCGGCTCGCGCAAGTCCTCGGCCAAGCCTGCCCGCAGCCGCTCGCGAGAGTTTGCACTGCAAGCGCTTTACCAGCACATCGTTGGCCGCAACGAAACCGCCGACATCGACCTCTTCACGCGCGACTTGTCGGGCTTTCACAAAGCCGACTCGGCCCACTACGACGCGCTGCTCTACGGATGCACAGAACAGGCCCTGGCATTGGATGCCCTGATCCTGCCCAAACTCGACCGCAGCTTTGCTGAAATTTCACCCGTCGAGCACGCCATCATGTGGATCGGCGTCTATGAAATGCAGCACTGCCTGGACGTGCCATGGCGCGTGGTCCTGAACGAGTGCATCGAGCTGGCCAAGGACTTTGGTGGCACCGACGGCCACAAATACGTCAACGCCGTGCTCAATGGCCTGGCGCCCGAACTGCGCAGCGCTGAGGTTCAAGCCTATCGACAGGCTGCGCCCCAGCCTGGTCGCGACCGATAAATTTGATTGCCATGCGCATATCCCAACGCGCTGAGCGCATTGAGCCTTTTTATGTGATGGAGGTGGCCAAAGCTGCCTCTCGGAAAGCCCGCGAGGTCGCGCACACCGACCGACCCGTGGTGTTTTTGAACATTGGCGAACCCGACTTCACCGCCCCGCCCCGGGTACAACAAGCGGCACAAGCGGCGATTCAGTCTGGCCAAACACAATACACCCCGGCGCTGGGCCTGGACACCCTGCGACAAGCCATCAGCGACTGGTACGGCACGCGATTTGGCGTGTCGGTGCCCGCCAGCCGCATCGTGGTCACAGCGGGCGCATCGGCGGCGCTGCAACTGGCCTGCCTGGCGCTGATCGACCGGGGCGATGAAATCCTCATGCCCGACCCAAGCTACCCCTGCAACCGCCACTTTGTGAGCGCGGCCGAAGGCACAGCGGTGCTGGTGCCCACCACCGCCGAAGAACGCTATCAACTCAGCGCCGACAAAGTGGCCGCTGCCTGGGGGGCCAAAACCCGTGGCGTCTTGCTGGCATCACCGTCCAACCCCACAGGCACGTCAATTGACCCGTCCGAGTTGGCTCGCATCGTGGACGTGGTGCGTGCCCATGGCGGCATCACTCTGATCGACGAGATTTATCTGGGCCTGAGCCACGACGCACAGTTTGGCCAAAGCGCCCTGGCACTGGGTGACGACATCATCAGCATCAACAGCTTCAGCAAATACTTCAACATGACCGGCTGGCGGCTGGGCTGGCTGGTGGTGCCGGAACAACTGGTGCCTGTGCTGGAGCGTCTGGCGCAAAACCTGTTCATTTGCGCCAGCACCGTGGCACAACAAGCCGCCCTCGCCTGCTTTGAGCCCGAGAGTCTGGCTGAATACGAGCGTCGCCGCGCCGAGTTCAAGGCCAGGCGCGACTACTTCATCCCTGCCCTGAATGAACTTGGCCTGACGGTGCCCGTGCCCCCCGATGGCGCGTTTTACGCTTGGGCCGATTGCTCGGCAGCTTGCCAAAAGCTGGGCCTGAAAGACAGCTGGGAATTCGCCTTCGCGGCCCTCGAGCATGCGCATGTCGCCATCACACCCGGCCGAGACTTCGGCACCGACCAGACCGCCCACTTTGTGCGCTTTTCCACTGCCAATTCGATGGCCGAACTGCACACCGCCATTGACCGCCTGAAAGCCTGGTTGCAGCCATGAGCACCCCCCAGGAAACACACACCCCGTTTCAGCACCCCATCAGAATCTACTGGGAAGACACGGATGCGGGCGGCATCGTTTTTTATGCCAACTACCTGAAGTTTTTTGAACGTGCGCGCACCGAATGGTTGCGCGAACTGGGCTTTGGGCAACAGCTGCTGCGCGAAGAGACCCATGGCATGTTCGTGGTCAGTGAAACCACCGTCAAATACCTCGCACCTGCCCGATTGGACGACACCCTGACCGTCACAGCCCAGCTGCAAGAAGCCGGCCGCGCAAGCCTCACCATTGCCCAGCGCGCTTACCTGCGCACAGCGGGCCATACTCAAACCAGCGACCGGCTGCTGGCCGAAGCCACAATTCGCCTGGGCTGGGTCGACAGCACCACCTTGAAACCGGGCCGCATTCCAGCCCCTGTTCTGAAAGCCATGAAATGAACCAAGACATGTCCATCGTCTCGCTGCTTTTGCACGCCAGTTTTGTCGTGCAACTGGTGGTCTTGCTTTTGCTGGGCATTTCAGTTGCCAGCTGGGCGGCCATTGTGCGCAAGCTCAGCGCCATCAAGCGCATCAAGAACCTGAACGAAGAGTTTGAACGTGTTTTCTGGTCCGGCACCAGCCTGAACGAGTTGTTCAACGCTGCCAGCCAGAACGCCAAACTGGCTGGCCCGATGGAACGTATTTTTGCCAGCGGCATGCGCGAATACCAAAAACTGCGCGAACGCCACATCAGCGATGCGGGCACCCTGCTCGACGGCGCACGCCGCGCCATGCGGGCGAGCTTCCAACGCGAGATGGATGTCGCTGAATCCCAGCTGGCCTTTTTGGCCTCGGTCGGCTCCATCTCGCCTTACGTGGGCTTGTTTGGCACGGTGTGGGGCATCATGCACGCCTTCACCGGCCTGGCCAGCTTGCAGCAAGTCACCCTGGCCACGGTGGCGCCAGGCATTGCCGAAGCGCTGGTGGCCACGGCCATCGGTCTGTTTTCTGCCATTCCGGCCGTGCTGGCCTACAACCGCTTTTCGCACGACGTGGACCGCATCGCCATCAAGCTGGAAACCTTCATCGAAGAGTTTTCCAACATCCTGCAGCGCAGCCTTGGGGCCACGGGGACCAGCGGCTCGGCCTCCGGCCACTGAAAGACGGAGTCGCCCATGCCAGCCATCTCAACCCGGGGTCGCGGACGCCGCACCATCTCTGAAATCAACATGGTGCCCTTCATCGACGTGATGCTGGTGCTGCTCATCATCTTCATGGTCACCGCACCCATGATCACGCCCAGCGTGGTCGACTTGCCCAGCGTTGGCAAAGCGGCCAAACAGCCCGACAAAGTCATTCAAATCGTGATCCAAAAAGACGAACGCCTGGAACTGGTCACCGACGGCAAGACCGACAGCGCCACCCTCACCAGCGTGGCGGGCAGCGTCAAAAGCCTCGTTGGCGAAGAAGACAACACGGCCGTTGTCATCAGCGCCGACCGCAGCGTGAAATACGAAACCGTGGTCAAGGTCATGGACAGCCTGCAACGCGCGGGCATTGCACGCGTGGGCCTGTCGGTCCAACTTGCACCTTGAGGGTCCGGGATTGAACGCCAAGACAGTGCCTCACCTCGAATTTGCGCCGCCGGCACAAGCCGGAAGGGGGCGTGCCTGGGTGGTCGCGGGCATTGTCCACGTGTTGCTGTTCCTGGCGCTGGGCCTGGCCACGGCCTGGAAAACCCAGCCCCAGACCTTTCAAGCCGAAGCCGAACTGTGGTCTGCCACCCCCCAGGCCGCCGCCCCAAGGCTGCAAGAGCCACTGCCTGAGCCGCAGCCCGAACCCGTGCCCGAGCCAACGCCTGCACCGCCAGCCAAACCCACACCGCCACCGGCCCCTGATCCGGCGCTGGAATTGCGTGACGCGCAAATTGCGCTTGAAAAGAAAAAACAGCAAGAAAAGAAAAAAGAAGCCGATAAAGTCGAAAAACTCAAAGCTGAAAAGCTCAAGGTTGAAAAAGAGAAAGCCGAAAAGGAAAAAGCCGAGAAGATCAAGGCCGAAAACAAGCGCAAGGAACTCGACAAAGAAAAACTGGCGAAAGAGAAAAAAGCCCAGGAAGAAAAAGAACGCGACAAGAAAAAGGCCACTGAAAAAGCCAAGGCCGAAAAAGCAGAAAAAGCCGATGCCGCCCAGGCCGAAGCACTGCGCCAAGAAAACCTCAAACGCATGCAAGGCATGGCGGGTGCCTCCGGTGGGGAAAGCGCCACCGGCACCGCACTCAAGTCTTCAGGGCCTTCAGCCAGTTACGGCGGTCGCCTGGTGGCGCGCATCAAACCCAACATCACCTACACGGGCGATGCAGCAGGCAATGCCCGGGCCGAGGTCGAAGTCAAAGTCAGCCCAGATGGCACCATCCTGAGCCGACGCATTGTGCAGTCAAGCGGCAACAAGGCCTGGGACGAAGCGGTGCTGCGCGCCATCGACAAAACCGAAGTCTTGCCCAAAGACACCGATGGTCGTGTGCCGCCTGTGATCGTGCTGGGGTTCAAGCCGCTAGATTGATCCTGGCAGCTTCATGCCCCATCGGCCTGCGTCTGGCCGAAAGTGCATGACGCCAGGCTCAAAAATCAATCACCACATTGCCCACCGTCTGCCCCGCCTCAACGGTGCGGTGGGCCTGGGCGATCTGATCCAGCGAAAAGCGGGCGCCCATGCTGTGCTGCAACAGGTTACGAGCCAACATGTCCGAAAGGCGGGCCACGGCCAGTTGGCGGTCAGCAGGCGTCAGGTCGTAGACCAGAAAAAACTTCACGCCGATGGACTGAAACAGCCAAGGCCTGAATTGCAGGGAAACATCCGGGGCGTTCGAGCCGTAGCAAACCACCTGGCCGTGCGCGGCCAAAGCCCCTTCGGCGGCCCAGCGTGCGGTGGTCGAAAAATCCATGTCGAGGATGACTTCTGCACCGCGGCCTTGCGTCAAGGCCTTGACGCGTTCGGGCACCGACTCGGTCTTGTAAAAAATGGCTTCTTGCAGACCGGCTGCACGGGCATGCGCGGCCTTGGCTTCAGAACCCACGGTGCCGATAGCTCGCCCCCCGGCCAGCGTGACCATCTGGGTGATGTAATGCCCAACAGCCGATGAGGCGCCAGTGATTAACACGGTTTTGCCTCGCAAATCACCGGCCAGTCGCTCGGCCAAAATGACCGCCTGCATTGCCGTGAGGCCGGGAATGCCCATGCAGGCCCCAGCGGCAAAGTCAGTCCCATCGGGCAGTGCCACCGCTTGCGACTCGGGCAAAGCAATGTATTCGGCACAGGTGCCCATGGGGCGCTGCCATTGGCCATTCCAGACCCATACCCGTTGCCCTACGCGCGATGCCGACACGCCCGCGCCGACTGCTTCGATCACGCCCGCGCCATCGCTGTGCGGCACGACCAACGGGTCGGTCAAGGGACGCGCCCGGCGCGATTTGACGTCTGAAGGGTTGACACCCGAGGCGGCCATGCGAACCAGCACCTCACCCGCTTGCGGCGTGGGCGTGGGCAACTCACCCACCTGCATCACGTCTTGGGCTTCACCGTTCTGGCTGTACCAGGCTGCTTTCATCAATGGTCTCCTTGGGCAGTTCAATCGTAAACAATCTGCGCCTGCCCCTGATCGGCCTGGGCCATCCAGCTGGTCAGTGCCGCATCGGTGGGAAAGAATTTGGCGGATTCGCCCAGTGCCAGTTCGGCGCGGGCAGCCAGGTCGTCGCTGCGCCGTTCCAGCACCAGCCGCACACCCAGGCCACGCACCAGGTCGCCTTGGTCTGTCTGCTCGCGTTGCGCCGGGAACTCCTTGACCAGGCGGGCAATGTCAGGCGCCCGGCCATTCACGGCCACACGCAGGTATTTGCCATACCGGCAACGGGCTGCGCCCAAGTCCATGATCTGTTCGATCTTGAGACGGAAACCGCCCGAAAAACGATCCGCCTGCATTTTGGCCGTGACGATGATCAGCTCATCGTCTTTCAGCAACTGCTTGGCAGAGTTGATCAACGCCTCGTCGGCGCTGGCCTCCATCGCGCCCGATTTGTCATCGAGCTTGAAGATCGCCACTTTGCCGCGCTGACCGTTGATGACGCGCAAATCGGTCACGATGCCCGCCAGCACCATGGACTCCCGGCTGTCGATCAGGTCGTCGATCTTGCGGCGCGCAAACTGGCGCACCTCGCGCTCGACCGCGTCAAACAGGTGACCCGACAAGAAAAAGCCGACAGCGGTTTTTTCGAGCAGCAAGCGCTCCTTGATGCCCCAGGGCATGACCTCGACCAGCTCAGGCTCTTGCGTGCTGGAACCGTGTGAATCGTCGCCCAACATGTCGAACAAGCCGCCCTGGTTGGCGTTGGCCGTGGTGGCATTCGAGAACTCAAACGCCCGGTCGATGCTGGCCGACAAGGCGGCGCGGTTCATGTGCAGCGAATCAAAGGCCCCGGCCTTGATGAGTGCGTCCACCGTGCGTTTGTTGATGCGGGTGCGGTCCACGCGCACGGCAAAATCAAACAGGCTGGTGAAGGGCCCCCCCTCTTGGCGGGCCGCCACAATCGCGTCAATCGCCTGCTGACCCGTGCCCTTGATGGCCCCCAAACCATAGCGAATGATCTTGTCTGTGACCGGCTCAAAACGATGGGTGCCGCGGTTCACATCGGGTGGGTCAAAGCGGATGCCGAACTTCACCGCATCTTCGTAGAGCACCTTCAGCTTGTCGGTGTCGTCCATCTCCACCGTCATGTTGGCGCAGAAAAACTCGGCGGTGTAATGCACCTTGAGCCAACCGGTGTGGTACGCCAGTAAGGAATAAGCGGCCGCGTGCGACTTGTTGAAGCCATAGCCGGCAAACCGCTCCATCAGGTCAAAGATCTCGTCGGCTTTGACGTCGCTGATGTCGTTTTTGGCTGCACCGACACGGAAAATAGCGCGGTGCTCGGCCATTTCCTCGGCCTTCTTCTTGCCCATGGCCCGACGCAACATGTCGGCGCCGCCCAAGCTGTAGCCGCCCAGAATCTGGGCGGTCTGCATCACCTGTTCCTGGTAGACCATGATGCCGTAGGTCTCACTGAGCATATCGGCCACCAACGGGTGCGGGTACTCGATCACCTCGCGACCATGCTTGCGCGCCACAAAGCTGGGAATCAGGTCCATGGGGCCGGGGCGGTACAGCGCGTTCAGGGCAATCAGGTCTTCCAGACGGCTGGGGCGTGCATCGCGCAACATGCCCTGCATACCGCGGCTTTCAAACTGGAACACGGCCTCGGTCTTGCCATCGGCAAACAATTTGTAGGTCCGCGCATCGTCCAGCGGGATGTTTTCAAACGCGAAATCTTCCTGCCCCTTGTGCCTGCGAACGATGAATTCACGGGCTATTTCCAGAATGGTCAGCGTGGCCAGACCCAAAAAGTCAAACTTCACCAAGCCGGCCGCTTCCACATCGTCCTTGTCGTACTGGCTCACGGCCGATACGCTGCCCGGCTGCTGATAGAGCGGGCAAAAGTCGGTCAGCTTGCCCGGTGCAATCAAAACGCCACCCGCGTGCATGCCCACGTTGCGGGTCATGCCTTCGAGCTTTTGCGCCAGCTCGATCAAAGTCTTTACGTCTTCTTCCCGCTCGATGCGCTCGGCCAGGATCGGCTCCATGGCGATGGCGTAGTTGTTCTTGTCGCCCTCTTTGGGAGTGGCCGGTGGGTATTGCAGCGTGACCGACATGCCCGGCTTGTTGGGAATGAGCTTGCTGATGCCATCGCAAAAGGTGTAACTCATGTCCAGCACGCGGCCCACATCGCGAATGGCAGCGC
Source organism: uncultured Burkholderiales bacterium (assembly GCA_903935585.1). GTDB lineage: Bacteria > Pseudomonadota > Gammaproteobacteria > Burkholderiales > Burkholderiaceae_C > Limnohabitans_A. The sequence continues at coordinate 41,552 of CAIZSE010000147.1, forward strand.
GGGCCGCCATGGTGCCGAAAGTCACGATTTGGCTGACCGCCTCGCGGCCATACTTTTGCTTCACGTACTCGATCACCCGATCGCGGTTGGTTTGGCAAAAATCAATGTCGAAGTCGGGCATGGACACCCGCTCGGGGTTCAAAAACCGCTCGAACAGCAAGTTGTATTGCAAAGGGTCCAGGTCGGTGATCTTGAGCGAATAGGCCACCAGCGAGCCGGCACCGGAACCTCGGCCTGGCCCCACCGGGCAACCGTTGGCTTTGGCCCATTGGATGAAGTCCCCCACGATCAGGAAATAGCCCGGAAAACCCATGTTCAAAATGGTGGTCAGCTCGAACTCAAGGCGTTCCACATAACGCGGGCGCTCCTGGGTGCGCAAGGCTTCATCCGGAAACAAGTGTTTCAGGCGGGCTTCCAGGCCTTCATGAGACACATGTCGGAAATAGGCTTCCACCGACATCACCACGCCGTTCACGGCGGGAATCGGAAAATTGGGCAACTGAGGTTTGCCCAGCACCAAGGTCAGGTTGCAGCGCTTGGCGATTTCCAGCGTGTTGGCGATCGCACTGGGCACATCGGCAAACAAGGTGCACATCTGCTGAGCCGACTTGAAGTATTGCTCGCGTGTGAAGCGACGCACCCGTCGCTGGTTGGCCAATATTTCGCCTTCTGAAATACACACCCTCGCCTCGTGCGCCTCGTAATCTTCGGCGGTATGAAACTGCACCGGGTGAGTGGCCACCACCGGCAAATGCAAACGGGCGGCCAGGGCCACAGCCCCTGCCACCTGGGGCTCGTCTTCTGGGCGACCCGCGCGCTGCAGCTCAAGGTAAAACCGGTGCGGAAAGATCGAAGCCAATTGCAGCGCCACATCGGCCGCTTTGTCGGTGTCACCCTGCAAAATGGCCTGGCCCACAGGCCCTGCCTTCGCGCCGGACAGCAATATCAGGCCCTCGGACAGCTCTTTCAGCCAATCCAGCTTGACCACGGCAACGGATTTGACAATGTTCTGCGTCCAGGCACGGGCCAGCAGCTCGCAGATGTTCAAGTAGCCTTGCTGGTTTTGTACCAACAGCACGACCCGGCTGATGGTGCCCAACTCGGCGCCCAGGCCTTCGAGGTTGATTTCGGTGCCAATGATCGGCTTGAGGCCCTTGCCGCGACCTTCCTTGTAAAACTTGACGGTCCCAAACAGGTTGTTCAGGTCGGTGATGGCCAGTGCAGGCTGGCCATCTTTGGCCGCGATACTGACCACATCGTCGATGCGGCAAGTGGAGTCAACAACAGAAAATTCGGTGTGAAGGCGCAGGTGAACAAACATAGACAGCCATTGTAGAAGGTCGTCCCCGGGCCATCAGTCGCGCAAAACCTGCAGCACCTCGGATCGGAATTCGCGCCCATACAAAATCAGTACCACCAAAGCAGTACCCATGACCAGCGCCAGCGGCGAGAAAAACCAGGCCATGGCCGCAAATGAAAAGTAATACGCCCGCAAGCCATCGTTGAAGGTCTCGGCAGCAGCGCTGACCAGGTTGCCGGCACGCTTGGCAAACAGCTCACGGTCAAAGCGCTGGTCTGTGAACTCTTGCGGCGGCGGCATGGCCCCGATCACCAAAGCCACGAATGTGTACTGCCGCATGGACCAGGAAAAGCGAAAAAAAGCATACACAAAGATAGCGACTAGAACGAGGATCTTGAATTCAAACACCAGCAAGGGCGTGGGCTGGGCAAACGGAATCTCGCCGACCAACTCGGCCGCCTTATCGGTCGTCCCCATCAGCGCAAACAAACCACCAATGATGATGATGCTGGTGGAAGAAAAGAAGGCCGGGGTTTGTGACAGGTTTTGCGTGATCAGCCCATCCAGCATGCGCGGGTCACGCGCGGTGGCCTGCATCATCCACAACTGCCTGTAACGGTTGGTCGTGGCGATCAGGCTTTGATCACGCAAGCCACGCACCTTGGCCACCCAGGCGTAGCCAATCCACAAACCGAAAAAAGACAACAGTGCCAGCCAATCGGACCACGGCAACATCGAGATGATTTTCATCCCCTCATCCTAGCAAGAGGCGGGGCCGGATTGGCAGGGCAAGCCGCCGCCACGCGAAAAAAAACCGGCGTGAAAGCATTCACGCCGATTTTGGACTTGGCGCGAACGCCAGAGGGTCAGCCGCGCAGTTTGGCGGCCACAGCGGCCACGCGCTCGCCATAGGCCTTGGCGGTGTCCAGGTCACCTTGGGGAATGTCTTCAGCGGGGCTGGTCGGTCCCACTTGGGCCATCACGCCGGAGTTGGAGCCGATGCGGTTGATCGTGCCGTCGTTCATGGCGGGCTGGCCCACCCAGACCATGGCTTGCTGCATGGCCAGTGTGATGAAGTACTGGATGGTGGACAGCTTGTCGCCACTGGGGCTGGCCGAGATGGTGAAACCGCCAGCGACCTTGTCTTTCCAAGCACTGGTGTACCAGCGCTTGGATGTCGCATCGGCAAATTTCTTGAACTGCCACGAAGCCATGCCCATGTAAGTGGGCGAGCCAAAGATGATGGCATCGGCCGCGTCCAGTGCGGCCCATTCGGCCTCGGTGATGTTGCCATCGGCATCAATGGTCACGGTCTGGGCGTTGGCGCCTTGGGCCACAAATTGAGCGACGCGCTGGGTGTGGCCGTAGCCAGAATGAAAAACAACAACCGTTTTGGCCATGAGAAGACTCCTTTAAAAATACAGGGAAATGAAAAAAATCAGGCCGCCAAGTCAAACACCAAAACTTCGGCGTCCTGGCCATGGCTCAAATGAAGTGAGGATTCGGCTTGCAGCAGGGCCGCATCGCCGGCCTGGAGTGCCTGGCCATTCACCTGCAAACTGCCCCGCACCAAAAACACATAGGCTTTGCGTTCGGGGCTCAAGGCCAGGTCGGCATTTTCGGCGCCATTGAACAAGCCCGCATACAGGCTGGCATCGGCGTGAATCTTGACCGTGTACTCGGCCGCCTCGGGGGCCGCCACCAGCGCCAGTCGCCCACGTTTGGCCGATTCGGGCACCGTTTTTTGCTCGTAACCGGGCTCAATGCCGAGCACGTTGGGCTCGATCCAGATCTGCAAAAAGTGGGTTGGCTCCCCGACCGCGTGGTTGAACTCACTGTGGCGCACGCCACTGCCCGCGCTCATGCGCTGCACATCGCCGGGCGGTATGCCCTTGACGTTGCCCATGCTGTCCTGGTGGGCCAGATTGCCCGACAGCACATAGCTGATGATTTCCATGTCTCGGTGGCCATGGGTGCCAAAGCCGGTGCCCGGCGCAATGCGGTCTTCGTTGATCACGCGCAGATTGCCCCAACCCATGTGGGCCGGGTCAACATAGTTGGCAAAAGAAAAGCTGTGAAAGGACTTGAGCCAGCCATGGTCGGCGTAACCCCGTTCAGACGACTTGCGGATGTTCAACATGCTGGCTCCCATGAATTTCAAGCCTTAATGTATGCAAATCAGGGGCCCGTGTGGTGCAAGCCATTTGCTGGCATCATGCAAATTAATTGAACGACAGAGCATCAACCATGCAAATACCTCGCGACTGGCTGACCCCCGATACCCTGCACATGCTGCAAACCATCGAACACCAAGGCAGCTTTGCAGCGGCGGCGCGCGCCCTTCACCTCGTCCCCAGTGCCCTGACCTACAGAGTTCGCCAGCTTGAAGATGCGCTGGACGTGCTGCTTTTTGACCGCAGCGCACGGCAAGCCCGGCCCACCGCTGCTGGCAAGGAACTGCTCAGGGAAGCAGGCCGGCTGCTCGAAGACATCGATAGCGTGGCCAACCGGGTCAAGCGAGTGGCCACCGGCTGGGAAGGCGTGCTCACGGTGGCGGTGGACAGCATCGTGTCCCGCAGCGTGGTGATGGACCTGTGCGCCAGCTTTCTGGCCCTGGGCGCCACCACGCGGCTGCGCTTGCGCTACGAAACCCTTTCGGGCACCTTGGCTGCGCTCACCTCGGGCCAGGCCGATCTGGCTTTGGGCGTGGTGCTGGAGCCGGGCCTGCAAACCGACATCCGGCATGCGGTGCTGGGCACTGTTCCTTTTGTGTTTGCCGTGGCCAGGCACCACCCCCTGGCCCAAGCCCCCGAACCGCTGAGCGATGCCACGCTGGCCCAGCACCGCGCTGTGGCCGTGGCCGACTCGGTGAGCCGTGGCGGAGGCCTCACTTTTGGGCTGCAAGGCGGGCAAGACGTGTTCACCGTGCCCGACATGCACAGCAAACTCGAAGCACAGTTGCGGGGTCTGGGCGGCGGATTTTTGCCCGAATCACTGGCCCGCGTATCCATCGACAGCGGCCTGCTGGTCGTCAAACAAGTGCTCAGCCCCCGCACCAGCACGGGGCATTACGCCTGGCGCGACAACCCGCAAGCCCCCGCAGGTCTTGCCCTGCAATGGTGGCTGGCGCAATTGGCCAGCGCCACCACACGCGAAGCCTTGCTGGAAGCAGTACACAGTGCTGAACCTTGATGCGCCTCATCGGGGATAACCCACCCGGGCAGTCTGTAGCCCCATTTCTCGGATAAAGTGATCCCATGACCACACAACACATCGCCATCATCGGAGTCGGCCTGGCCGGCGTGACCAGCGCGCGCACCCTGCGCCAGGCTGGGCACAACGTCACATTGTTCGAAAAAAGCCGGGGGCTGGGGGGTCGCATGTCCACCCGCGCCAGTGCTTTTGGGAGCTTCGACCACGGTGCCCAGTACTTCACCGTGCGCGACCCGCGTTTTGAACTCGCCATCGGCACCGCCCCCGGCGTGTGCAAACCCTGGAGCGCCAACGCCGTGCGCGTGCTCGACCCGAATGGCCGGGTCATCGAAGCCGGCTTGCCCGGTGGCGAACGCCACTGGGTCGCCACACCCGGCATGAACGGCTTGGTCAAGGCTTGGGCTGCGCCCCTGGTCGAAGACGGCAATGTGCAACTGCAAACCCGGGTCACCCAGATCATGGCCGACCCCGTGAAGAAAAACGGCTGGCAACTGCAGACCGAAACCGACGACGGCGGTCAGCGCATTTATGCAGGCTTCGACAAAATCATTTTGGCCATTCCCCCCGCGCAAGCCAGCAGCTTGTTGAAGGCCTCCGGCCTGAGCGCCCTGGCCGCACCACTTGACGGTGTGCGGGTTGACCCCTGCTGGACCTTGATGCTGGCCTACCCCCAAGCCGTGCAACCCGGCCTCATCACCCTGGGCCCGCAATGGAACGCCGCCCGCAGCACGCACCACCGCATCGCCTGGATGGCGCGTGAATCGTCCAAGCCCGGTCGCGAGCGCATCGAACGCTGGACCGTGCAGGCCAGCGCACCCTGGTCGGCCGAACACGTCAACGACACCCCCGAGCGCATCACCGGCAAACTGATCAAGGCCTTTGCCGAAATCACCGGCATCCGCGCCACCCCGGCCCATGCCGAAGCGCACCGCTGGCTGTATGCCAAGACCGCGCAACCTCTGGGCGAAAGCCATCTGTGGTTCAAGGACCAAGGCATCGGCTTGTGCGGCGACTGGTGTCTGGGCCACCGGGCCGAAGACGCGTTTGTCTCAGGGCTTGAGCTGGCGCTGGCCGTGCTCAAAAACCGCTGATTTTGTCCATGGTTGGACGGGGCTCCATGAGCTCGGTTTACACAGGCCGGTTTGCGCCCTCGCCAACCGGCCTTTTGCATGCGGGCTCCCTGGTTGCAGCCCTGGCCAGCTGGCTTGATGCCCATGCCCATGAAGGCCGATGGTGGGTGCGCATCGAAGACGTGGACACGCCGCGCTGCGTGCCGGGTGCCGATGAAACCATCTTGCAGCAACTGCGCTCCTGCGGTTTGGTGCCCGATGGTCAGGTCATCTGGCAAAGCCAACGTGCCCAAGCCTACAGTGCAGCCCTCGAAGAGCTGATCGCCAAAGGCTGGGCCTACCCCTGCGGCTGCTCCCGCAAAGAGGTCGAAACGGCCATCGAATCGGCAACACCCCAAACCCTGACCCGCCACAAAGAAACGGTCTACCCCGGCACCTGCCGGGCAGGCCTGAACGGCAAACCCGCCCGAGCCTGGCGCTTGAACGTGCAGGCGGTGCAAACGGCGCTGGGCATGCCCGAGACCACCCACTGGCAAGACCGGCGTTTGGGGGCGCAACAACAAAACGTGGGCCGGGAGGTGGGCGATTTTGTGCTGCGCCGCGCCGATGGCCTGTGGGCCTACCAACTGGCGGTGGTGGTGGACGATGCAGCCCAAGGCGTCACCCATGTGGTGCGCGGCGAAGACCTGGCCGACAACACCGCGCGTCAAATCGTGTTGCAACGTGCTTTGGGTCTGCCCACGCCGCAGTACCTGCACACCCCCTTGGTGTTGGGGGCCAACGGCGAAAAGCTCAGCAAGCAAAACGGGGCGCGCCCCCTGGATCTGTCCGACCCGTTGGCTGCGCTCAACCAGGCCGCTCGGGTTTTGGGGCTGCCCACGCATGCAGGCCCTGTTGACGCAGCGCTGGCGTTCTGGACGCAGCTTCAAAAAGACCCCACTGCGCGCCCCTACAATCCCCACCCATGACCGACAACACCCCGGCCGAAGGCAAAAAGCCCTCCGGCATCCCCACTGATGTGCCTTTTTTGCGCACCGTCAAAAGCTATGTGCTGCGCGCTGGCCGCACCACCATCGGCCAGGCCAAGGCCTATGAACTGTATGGCCCGGCCAACTTGCTGAACTATGCGCCCGGTGCATTCAACGCGCCAGCGGCTTTTGGCCGCACGGCCCCCTTGATTCTGGAAATCGGCTTTGGCATGGGCGAAGCCACGGCCCACATCGCCAAAGTCCGCCCCGATGACAACTTCCTGTGCTGCGAAGTGCATGAAGCCGGTGTGGGCGCCCTGCTCAAGCGCATTGGCGAGCAAGACATCCACAACATCCGCATCCTGCGACATGACGCGGTCGAGGTGATCGACCACATGCTGCCAGAGGACTCGCTGGACGGCGTGCACATTTTCTTTCCGGACCCATGGCACAAAACCAAACACCACAAGCGCCGCCTGCTTCAGGCCGAATTGGTGAACAAACTGGCCAAGCGCCTCAAGCTGGGCGGCTACCTGCACTGCGCGACAGACTGGCAGCCCTATGCCGAACAAATGATGGCCGTCATCAGCGCAGAAAAACTGCTCGTCAACACCGGCGATGCAGCCCATGGCGGCTACGCCACCAAGCCGGACTATCGCCCGCTGACCAAATTTGAAAACCGGGGCCTGAAGCTCGGCCACGGTGTGTGGGATCTGGTGTTCCGTCGCGTCTGATATGGCCCAAGCGGGACAGACTGTTCAGTTGCCCACGCGCAATGGGGTGGGCGCCAGTGTGGTGTCGGTCCCGGCGGGCACATGGCCCAGCCTGCTCGACTTTCTGGCTGCACGCATGCCCGCCATACAGCGCAGTGAATGGGCGCAGCGCCTACAACAAGGCCTGGTGTTGCAGGAAGACGGGCAAAGTGCTTTGCCCGACCAAGCTTGCCAGGCAGGCCAACGCTTTTTCTACTACCGCAACGTGACCGACGAACCCGTCTTGTCCTTGCAAGCGCGCACCGTGTTCGAGGACGATCATCTGCTGGTGGCGGACAAACCCCACTTCATGCCTGTCACGCCCTCAGGCCCCTACGTGCAGCAAAGCCTGCTGGTGCAACTCAAGCGCCTGACCGGTTGTGCAGACCTGGTTCCGCTGCACCGCATAGACCGGGAAACCGCAGGCTTGGTGCTGTTTGGCAAACGACTCCACGAGCGCGATGCTTACCACGCCCTGTTTCGGGACAAACAGATTCACAAGACCTACCAAGCTGTGGCCGCGTTCAAGCCTGATCTGGTCTTGCCGCGACAACACACCAGCCGTTTGGTGCCGGGTGAGCCTTTTTTCAGGACCCAAGAGGTGCCTGGCGAGCCCAACAGTGAAACCCATATCCGCCTGCTGCACACGGACGGCGTGCGGGCGCTGTACCAACTTGAGCCGGTCACCGGCAAGCGCCACCAATTGCGGGTGCACATGGCGTCAATGGGCATACCGATCGAGGGCGACCCCTTTTACCCCACCCTCCTGCGCGGCAAGGATGAACCCGAAGACTTCAGCCAGCCCTTGCAACTGCTGGCCCATGCCGTGCAGTTTGCTGACCCGCACACGGGGCAAGCGCGCACATTCCAAAGCCAGCATCGGCTGCATCTTGCAGTTCAGTGACCGCCCCATGTTTCAGGGGCTGAGCCACAACGATCAGAGGCGCTCGGTCACCCAGGCCTGCACACTGGCCATGGCCTGAGGCAAAGCTTTGGCGTCGGTGCCGCCGGCCATGGCCATGTCGGCCTTGCCACCGCCTTTACCGCCCACTTGGGCTGCCACAAAGTTGGCCAACTCACCGGCCTTGACCTTGCCCACGCTGTCGGCGGTCACGCCCGCAGCAATCTGCACCTTGTCGCCGTCCACCGCTGTGAGCACGATCACGGCAGTCTTGAGCTTGTCCTTGAGTTTGTCCATGGTGTCGCGCAGGGTCTTGGCGTCAGCCCCCTCCAGCTTGGCCACCAGCAGCTTGACGCCCTTGATGTCCACCGCCTGAGTCATGAGCTCATCGCCCTGGGCCGAAGCCAGCTTGCCTTTGAGCGCCGACATTTCCTTTTCGAGCGCCTTGACCTGATCCAGCACCTGGGCGATGCGGTGGTTCAACTCGGCCGGCTGGGCCTTGAGTGCGCCAGCCGCTTGCGTGACGGTGTCTTCCAGCGATTGCAAATACGACAAGGCGTTCACACCGGTCACGGCCTCGATGCGGCGCACCCCGGCGGCCACGCCGCCCTCGCCCACCACCTTGAACAAACCAATATCGCCTGTGGCTTTCACGTGGGTGCCACCACACAATTCGCGGCTGCTGCCGATGTCGAGCACCCGCACGGTTTCGCCGTACTTCTCGCCAAACAGCATCATCGCGCCGGTCTTCTGGGCCGATTCGATGTCCATCACGCGGGCTTGCGCTGCGGCGTTGTCCAGAATTTCGGCGTTGACCTGCGCTTCGATCTCGCGAATTTCAGCATCGGTCACGGGCGCGTTGTGCGCGAAGTCAAAACGGGTGCGCTCGGCGTTCACCAAGCTGCCTTTTTGCTGCACATGGCTGCCCAGCACTTCGCGCAGGGCTTTGTGCATCAAGTGGGTGGCGCTGTGGTTGCGCACGGTGGCAGCGCGCAGGCCCAAGTCCACATGCGCTTGCACCGCATCGCCCACCTTCAGGCTGCCCGATTGAACTTCGCCGTGGTGACCAAACACATCGGCCTTGATTTTGAGGGTGTCGGCCACTTGGAACTGGCCACCCGCGTTGTGGATCACGCCCTGGTCACCCACTTGACCGCCCGACTCGGCGTAAAACGGGGTGCTGTCCAACACCACCACGCCCGCCTCGCCGGCTTTGATTTCGTTCACGGCAGCGCCATCGACGAACAAGGCCTGCACTTTGGCGTGAGATGTCAGGTCTTCGTAGCCCACAAATTCATTGCCAACGCCGTTGTAATCCAGCGCTTTGTCCATCTTGAACTTGCCTGCGGCGCGAGCTTGGGCTTTTTGCTTTTCCATGGCGGTGGCAAAACCGGCTTCGTCCACGGTAACGCCGCGCTCACGACAAACATCGGCCGACAAATCCAACGGAAAACCATAGGTGTCGTGCAACTTGAAAGCCACGTCTCCGGGCAAAACCTTCACGCCTCCGTCGAGGGCGGCATCCAGTATCTGCATACCGCTTTGCAGCGTTTCAAAAAAGCGCTCTTCTTCGATGCGCAAGATGTCGGTGATGCGCTCGGCCTGGTTGGCCAAGCTGGGGTAGGCCTCGCCCATGAGGCGCACCAAATCGGGCACCAGTTTGTGGAAAAACGGGGTTTTTTGGCCCAACAAGTAACCGTGGCGAATCGCTCGGCGCACGATGCGCCGCTGCACATAGCCACGGCCTTCGTTGCTGGGCACCACACCGTCGCTCACCAAAAACGCAGTGGCGCGGATGTGGTCGGCGATCACGCGCAGCGACTTGTTGTTCAGGTCGGTGCAGCCGGTCTCGCGCGACGCCGCTTTGATCAACGCATCAAAAATGTCGATCTCGTAGTTGCTGTGCACGTGTTGCAAGATGGCGGCCAAGCGCTCCAGGCCCATGCCGGTGTCCACACAAGGCGCAGGCAGTGGCGTGACCGAGCCGTCTTCGGCCATGTTGAACTGCATGAACACGTTGTTCCAGATCTCGATGAAACGGTCGCCGTCTTCTTCGGGGCTGCCCGGTGGGCCGCCGGGAATGTGCGCGCCGTGGTCGTAAAAAATTTCGCTGCAAGGGCCGCAGGGGCCGGTGTCGGCCATCATCCAGAAGTTGTCCGATTTGTATCGGCCACCTTTGTTGTCGCCAATGCGGATGATGCGGGTTTCCTGCACGATGCGCTCAGGTGTCCAGCCCGCCTTGACAAAAATGCCCTCCCAAATGCCATAGGCCTCATCGTCTTCCATGTACACCGTGGCGTACAGCTTGTCGGCAGGCAGCTTGTAGACCTGGGTCAAAAGTTCCCACGCCCACTCTAGCGACTCGCGCTTGAAATAGTCCCCAAAAGACCAGTTGCCCAGCATCTCGAAGAAGGTGTGGTGGCGCGCGGTGTAGCCCACGTTTTCCAGATCGTTGTGCTTGCCGCCGGCTCGCAGGCAGGCCTGCACTGAGGCTGCGCGCACATACGAGCGCTTGTCAGAGCCCAAAAACACGTCCTTGAACTGGACCATGCCCGAGTTGGTGAACATCAAGGTGGGGTCATTGCCCGGCACCAGAGGGCTGGACGCCACCACGGTGTGCCCCTTGGACTCAAAAAAGTCCAGAAAGATCTTGCGGATGTCGGCAACGGAAATGACGGCTTGGCTCATGGTTTTGATGGCTTTCTAGTGCAACCCGCGATTATAAGTTTTCGCCCAAGCGCCCTCTGTGGCCAAGCCCGCAGCTTGTCTTTGCGACAGGGCGACAGGCGGCACCTTGGCCCTGAGCTAAGCTTCTGGCCATGGCACGGTTTGAATAACCCCGCAAAACACCCACGGAGAACCCGATGAACCCCACCACATCCCCCCTCGCCCAGCTCAAAGACCCCAGCCTGCTCAAGACCGACGCACTGATCAACGGCCAATGGGTGACGGGCAAGAGCCGCTTTGACATCACCGACCCGGCCACCGGCCAGGTTCTGGCCCATGTGGCCAACCTGGGCCCTGCCGAAACCGAAGCCGCCATTGCTGCTGCCAACGCCGCCTGGCCTGCCTGGAAAGCCAAAACCGCCAAAGAGCGCAGCATCATTTTGCGCAAGTGGTATGACTTGCTGATGGCCAACCAGGACGATCTGGGCCGCATCATGACCGCCGAGCAAGGCAAGCCCTTGCCCGAGGCCAAGGGCGAAGTGGCCTATGGCGCCAGCTTTGTGGAATGGTTTGCCGAAGAAGCCAAGCGCATCAATGGTGAAACCCTGCCCCAGTTCGACAACAACCGCCGCTTGCTGGTGCTCAAGCAACCGATTGGTGTGTGCGCGGCCATCACGCCCTGGAACTTTCCACTGGCCATGATCACCCGCAAAGTGGCCCCTGCACTGGCCGCCGGTTGCCCCGTGATCATCAAACCCGCCGAACTCACGCCACTGACCGCCCTGGCTGCGGCCGAACTGGCCATGCGTGCCGGCATTCCGGCTGGCGTGCTCAACATGATCACCGCCGACAGCGACAACTCGATTGCCGTGGGCAAAGTGCTTTGCGCCAGCGACGTGGTGCGCCACATCAGCTTCACAGGCTCCACCGAAGTGGGCCGCATCCTGATGGCGCAGTCCGCGCCCACAGTGAAAAAAATGTCGCTGGAATTGGGTGGCAACGCCCCGTTCATCGTGTTTGAAGACGCCGACATCGACAGCGCGGTCGAGGGCGCTTTTGCCAGCAAATACCGCAACGCCGGCCAGACCTGCGTGTGCACCAACCGCTTTTATGTGCAAGAAGCCGTGTACGACGAATTCGTCCAAAAATTCGCCGCCAAAGTCAAGACCGCCAAAGTGGGCAACGGCTTTGAAGACGGCGTCAGCCAAGGCCCCTTGATCGAAGAAGCCGCCCTGACCAAAGTGCAACGCCATGTGGACGACGCCGTGGCCAAAGGCGGGCGGGTACTGGTGGGTGGCAAGCGCCTGTCCAGCATGGGCTCTGGCCAATTCTTTGAACCCACCGTGGTGGCCGATGCCACAGCCGACATGCTCTGCGCCAAAGAAGAAACCTTTGGCCCCTTCGCGCCCGTCTTCAAATTCAAGACCGAGCAAGAAGCGATTGACGCCGCGAACAACACCGAATTTGGTCTGGCCAGCTACTTCTACAGCCGCGATGTGGGCCGTATTTTCCGCGTGAGCGAGGCCCTGGAATACGGCATGGTGGGCATCAACGTGGGCATATTGGCCACCGAGCACGTGCCCTTTGGCGGCGTCAAGCAGTCGGGCCTGGGCCGCGAGGGTTCACACCATGGCATGGACGACTATGTGGAAATCAAATTCCTCTGCATGGGCGACATCCTCAAGTAAAAACCTGCACGAATAAGTTCAGCAAGAACCCACTTCAAAACATCGATTTGTTTGAACGTTCAGTCAACCCCCGCAAGGGGTTGCCAAATTCAAAGTCTTGCAGCAGTTCACGGTGAACCCAAGCCACCGGATTGGCCCAGGCAGGCTCTGCCCGCAGACTCCATTCAACAAAAGGTGCCAAAAAGGGCTTGTTTGTCCAAAGAGCAGGCCTCGCCACCTGGGTGTAAGCGGGAGATGACACCCATGCGTTGCCTGGCCACCAACTCAAGAATAAACAAATCGTGATCAACAGCGAGAGTAACCACGACTGGCATTGCTGCAAGAACCTCTGCTGTCGAAAAGCGATCAATAGCAAGGAGCTCAGCCCTGCAAAAAACTGACAAAGATTCAGCAATCCGAAAAGAAGAGATGCACCCAGAACGATGGGAGTCATCACCGTTTTTCGGTATGAATTTTGCAATTGCTGTTGTGTCAATAGAGGCACCCATGTGCCTCAGGCTTTTTGCAAATGCCACATGCAAGTCAGACCCAGGGCACAACTCAGAATGGTTAACAACAACCGTGAATTGAAAAATCTGTCCAACCACCGCATCAACAACAGTGCCAAGCCCAAACCAGATACCACTCTGCCCCATATTTCAATATCGTTCAACTGAACCGCGGCTTCGCCTAAGCGTAAATCTCCAGCCAACTCAAGTAAACGGTGATTAAAGGACAACTCGAATACCGCATACGCCGCCAGAAGACTCAAAAACCAAAGTTGCAGGTGTACTGGATTTTTATTCGAAGGAGCAAACAACATCTTCAAATTTTAACTTTGTGTATTTCACAGAGGTGCCGCGTATGGTCTTCACATTGCGTCTAAAATCAACCCTTCGCGGGTGTCGTTTAATGGCAGGACTTTTGCTTCCCAAGCAAATAACGTGGGTTCGATTCCCATCACCCGCTCCAGTTTTTCCGCTCCAGTTTTTCCGCTCCAATTTTTCTACTCCAGTTTTCCCCCCATAAAAAAGGCCCCTTGACGGGGCCTTTTGCATTTGGGGCATCCAGATGAATCAGAAGATCAGCTTCACACCCGTCTTGCTTTGCAGTACCTCGGGCGTGACGCCCGGGGCCAACTCCACCACCTTCAGGCCATCGGGCACCACGTCCATCACGGCCAGGTCGGTGATGATGCGGTCGACCACGCCCACGCCGGTCAGTGGCAGGGTGCAGTTGGGCAAAATCTTCATGTCTTCGGTGCCGTCTTTCTTTTTGGCCACGTGCTCCATCAAGATGATCACGCGCTTGACGCCTGCCACCAGGTCCATCGCACCGCCCATGCCCTTGACCATCTTGCCGGGGATCATCCAGTTGGCCAGATCGCCTTTTTCGCTCACCTGCATCGCGCCCAAAATCGACAAGTTGATCTTGCCGCCGCGAATCATGGCGAACGACTGCTCACTGCCAAAAATC
>CAIZSE010000148.1 GCA_903935585.1 uncultured Burkholderiales bacterium
CTGCATGACAGGAGGTGCAATTGGCATGGCCAGTGCACCCCATTCCATGCGCTCGGGCGGCATCGCCGGGCTATCCCGCACACGACTGGGCTTGTTGCGTCTGGGTGATAAATTGGGCTTTCAATACCGCCCTTGAACCCCAACACCCGAGACGCACCATGAGCACCCCCCAAACAGACCGCCTGCCTGAAATGCCCCGTGAACAGATGACCGATGCACAGCGTGCAGCGGTGGACGAACTGGTCAGCGGCCCCAGAGGCAAACTCAGTGGTCCTTTTGTGCCCTTGATGCGCAGCCCCGAACTGATGCGGCGTCTGCAAAAAGTGGGCGAGTACCTGCGCTATGACAACACCGTGGGTTTGCACAACTCTGAATTTGCTGTTTTGGTGGTGGCCCGGCATTGGTCACAGCCGGTGGAGTGGCACATTCACAAACCGATTGCGATCAAGGCCGGCGTGAGCGAGGAGACTTGCGATGCCCTGGCCGACGGTCGCCGTCCCCCCCACATGACAGCCGAAGAAACCGTGGTGTACGACTTTTTGCAAGAGTTGCTGCACAACCAGTCGGTCAGCGACGTGACATGGGCGGCCGCCCAAAAAATGTTTGGTGACCAGGGCGTCATCGACATGACGGCCCACTGTGGCTACTACAGCTTGCTGGCCATGGTCATGAACACCACACGCCGCAGTCTGCCGGACGATGCTGCCTCGGGTCTTGCGCCCTTCCCGAATTGAGCCACGGGTCTTTCGTGCGATCTGTGAGGGCTCAATCCAGGGCTCTGGCCATCAGGGCGCAGCACCGCACAGGTCAGGGCTTCAGTGCAGGCCTGATGTTCAGGATAAAAGCAGGGGCAGGCCGATCAAGCCTGAAAGCTCTTCCAGCCCCAAGCCCTCGACCGTGTCGATGACCACCAGGCCACGCGGTGTGCAGGCCAGTGTGGCCAGGTCGGTGTAGACCCTTTTCACGCAGCCAATGCCTGTCAGCGGGTAGGTGCAGGCTGCGACCAATTTGCTTTGGCCTTGCTTGGTCAGCAAGTCCATCATCACCCAGGTTTGCTTGGCCCCGATGGCCAGGTCCATGGCTCCGCCCACGGCTGGAATCGCGTCGGGCTCACCGGTGTGCCAGTTGGCCAGATCACCCGTTGCGCTGACCTGAAACGCACCCAGCACGCAAATGTCCAGATGTCCGCCGCGCATCATGGCAAAGCTGTCGGCGTGGTGAAAAAATGCGCCGCCCGGCAGCAAGGTCACAGGTTGTTTGCCCGCATTGATCAGGTCGTAATCTTCCTGCCCTTTGGCGGGGGCAGGGCCCATGCCCAAAATGCCGTTTTCACTGTGCAGCAGCACCTCACGGCTGGCAGGGATATGGTTGGCCACCCAAGTGGGCTGGCCAATGCCCAGGTTGACCGTGGCGCCTTCGGGAATGTCCTGGGCCACGCGGGCGGCCAACTCGTCTTTGCTGCGTCGGGTGTAGCTCATGCCTTGATGCCTCCGGCCTGCGTGGCCACACGGTCGATCCTGACCACGGCCTGAACAAAAATACCGGGTGTGACCACGCTCTCCGGGTCGAGTTCGCCCAGGGCCACTTCTTCGTGCACGGTAGCCACTGTTTTGCGTGCAGCCATGGCCATGATGGGGCCGAAGTTGCGTGCTGCCTTGCGGTAGGTCAGGTTGCCCCACCGGTCGCCACGTTCGGCCTTGATCAGCGCCAGATGGGCATGGATGGGGGTTTCGTAAACGTACATGCGGCCATCGATTTCGCGGGTTTCCTTGGCTGTGTCATCTGGGTTTTTGGCCAGCTCGGTGCCGTAGCCCGTGGGCGTGAAAAAGCCGCCAATGCCTGCACCCGCCGCGCGAATGCGCTCGGCCAGATTGCCTTGCGGCACCAGCTCCAGTTCGATCTGCCCCGAGCGGTACAAAGCATCGAACACATGGGAGTCGGTTTGTCTTGGAAAGCTGCAGATGATTTTTCGCACCCGACCCGCCTTGAGCAAGGCTGCCAGACCCCGCTCGGCGTTGCCCGCGTTGTTGTTGACGAGCGTCAGGTCTCGGGCACCTTGCAGGATCAGGCCCTCGATCAGCTCATCTGGAATGCCTGCAGTGCCAAAACCGCCGATCATGACGGTGGCGCCATCGGGGGTGTCGGCCAAGGCCTCGCTGACCGAAGCCACAAACTTGTTGATCATGATCCAGTTGCCTAAATTGAAGGGGTCAGCATAGCTTGAGGACCAACGCGTGCAAAGAGAATAAACCCGGGCAACAGGCACATGGGAGACTGCGACAACCCTTCCACGCCAGGCGCTTTGGCTTTGAATTGACATTCTCAGTACCGAGAGGCCAGCGCATTCATTGCGGTTCATTGTCGCCACTGGGATGTGGGGGCTGATCTCACATGATCGGCCATTCTCAAAGGGTATAACCGTGTAAAGCGATGAATTTTTCTAACAGGCGTCCTTCAGGAAATACACATGACACACAAATTGGCCATCGTCGGACTCGGCATCATGGGGCGACGCATGCTCGAAAACGCGTTGCAACACCCCGCTTTTGATGTCTGCGGTGTTTGGGACCCTTCAGCCGTTTCGGTGGCTAAAACGCTTGAAATCATGCCCGATGCACCTGTATCAGCCCATGCCGAGGCAGCGATGTCTGGTGCGGATGTGGTGTACCTGGCTTGCCCGCCTGGACCGCGTAAAACCTATGCGTTGCAAGCTGCGTCTGCCGGGCAAGGGGTGTTTATGGAAAAGCCTTTGGGCACTGACAACGCGCAAAGCCGCGATTTGGTCGCGCAGCTGCGCAAATCCCGCTTGCCGGGTGTCGTGAACTTCACTCAGGCTGCATCAAGAGGATTCGAAGAGCTGCAGCGGGCCATGGATGCCGGTGAAACGGGTGAATTGCTAGGCGTTGACATTGTCGTGAATTACCCTACTTGGCCACGCGCCTGGCAAAAGGACGCCGATTGGCTGCGCATGCGCGAAGAAGGTGGCTACACCCGCGAAGTGATCTCGCATTTTTTGTTTCTGGCAGGGCGCTTCTTGGGACCACTGAGCTTGCAGTCCGCTTCTGTTCGTTACCCTCAAGACCCTGCATTGTGCGAACTTGATATTTTGGGCCGGCTGTCAACGGCAGATGGGCGGCCAGTGACGGTCATGGGTACGACCGGTGGCCAGCAACCTGACCGTCAGGAAGTGACTGTGCGCGGCAGCCTAAGAAGCCACCAATTCAGGGAGTTTTACCAACTCTGGCGTTCAGACGGCGGTCCATGGGAGCAGGCCTTGGACTGGACCACAGAAGACCCTCGAACCAGCGCGTTGCAGCGACAGCTCAGCGAGGTGTCCCAATGGCTTCAAGGCAAGCCACACAAGTTGGCGACGGCAGAGGAGGCGCTTGCGGTGCAGGAGTTGGTCGAAGCTATTTTGGAGAGACATTCCTAAGTCGGCAAGGGTGCATGCCTGGCTTGGCGTAGATGACCTGGAAATGGCCTCCACGGCTTATCCATTGAGGGACAATTGAAGTGCGGCGGTCAGGATAGTTGAAGTCCAGCATTCTTTGCAGAGGCTCAACTTTGCTCGGCAACGCGCTCAAGTTTCCTGCTTAGAAGCCATGACAGCACCAGAAAAACAAGCAGCATCACCATGCCAACGCCAGAGAAAGCATCGTTCATGAGCTTCTCCGAGATTTGGCCAAACGCATGGCCAGCAGCAAGAACTGCACCGGACCAAAGTCCAGCCGCGACGAAATTGAATGCCAGGAATGTGGGCCATGGTAACCGTGACATTCCGTAGGCAAAGCCTGCGACGCCACGAATGCCGTGCGGATAGCGATGAAACAGAATCAGCCATAAATAGTAGCGATCCACCAAACGGACCACGATCTGGCTGGTGCGGTGAAGCCTTGGAAATCGCAAAAGCCATTGGATTCCGAAACGACGGCCGATCCAGAAGCGGATCGCATCACCCAGAAAACTGCCTGCCCAGACGACCGCAATCAGTGTGCCAATATCAAGAGCACCTGAGCTGGAGGCATAGCCTGCAAAAAGCGTGAACAGCATGTTGTGCGAGGCAGCAAATGCGAAGATCAGGCCGTAGGCCTCATGACCGTGCAGGCGCAACAACTCAAGGAACGAAGCAAGATCAGTTGGGAAGGTCAATTTTGAGTTACACGGTGCAAAATTTGATCATAGCGCAGCAGGGCGGTGATGAGGCGATGCATAGAGGTAACGCTTGCACTCTAGCTTGGCCCTTTGGCTTAAGGGGGGTAGGACAAAATTGCAAAGTAATTTTCAAAACAATACCAAAGTAAATTGATGAACTCGTCGCGTGGCAAGTCCAAGGGCAATCCAAGGCTCGCAGCTGCACTGAAAACCCTCAAACGGCTTCAGGAAAAGCACGACGGCGTTGTCGAAGCCTCGGACCTTAAGGACGAATAGCAGCGCATCATGCTAGTCGATACAGGGCTTCTGAGGCCCGTGATGAAAGGGTTTTACATCTGTACCAGCCCAAGCGAAAACGACTCTGGCACCACGGCGCGGTGTGTATCCTTTTGGACCTTCGTTCTTCTTGAAAAACCCGCGTGAGGCTGAGATCGCCCTGGCCACCATCCGTACTTCAATGGCATCGGCCGCTTCCTGATGAACACGCTGCTGGCATCCGGCGGCTATCAACAAAAAGCAGCGTTCGTCCGCCGGAGTTCAAAGCCAAGGTGGGACTGAAGCCGCTCGGCGAGATGCCGACCATCCATCAAATCGCCCAAGCGCATGGCGTGCACGCGCCCACACCAGTCACTGGACAATCAAACACCGCAAGAGGTTCACTAGAAGTCAAGCGGCGGTGGTGCGATGATCGTGGACAAATACCGGACCCAAGAAAGACTCCCAATTGCGCTGCGCTCCAGCGGGACTGCAGCCGGGGATTGAGATTGAGCCTGCAATACAAAAGGCAAAAACCGGGGCAGCGCCGACCAACTGCGAGAAGTTGAGTGCAACTTAAACTGCCATCAAGGCTGTCCCAAATTCGGGGTCCACTTTACTGAGCCGTGAATATTCAAATTTCGGCAAAAACGGACTTTTAACTTCGTTGAATGAAACCTCGTTGTTCGGAGTGCTAATTGGCAGCACTATTTCATCACCACCGGCGTGCACAGGGTGTAGCCGACCTTGTGCACGGCCTTGATTTGGGGTGCAGGCGCGCCAACTGCTGCGAGCTTTTTTCGCAGACGGCTGATGCGCATTTCCAGAGTGGCGGCCGAAGGTGTTTCGGCATCCGTTCCACCTAAGATTTCGACAATTTGCCAGCGTTCGAGTTTGTGACCTGGCGCTCGCGCCAAGGCGCTAAGCACCAGAACATCGCTGGAAGTTATTTCCACCTGGGTTTCTGGGCCGATGAGCAGCATGCGCTTCAGATCAAGCACCATGGCCTTCGTTTGCGGACCGATGGAACACACACGCTTACCCAGGGCGCTTATGCCGGCCATCAGTTCGTGCGGGTGCACTGGTTTGGTCAGGTAGAGGTCTGCACCACTGTCATAGCCCAACACCCTCTCGCCAATCTGTGTGCGCGCTGTGGTGATGACGATGCCCACATTGGGGTGTGCTGCGCGCAGTCGCCGGGTCAAGCTTAGTCCATCTTCGTCGGGCAGGTTCAGGTCAACTACATACACATCAGGTATGAAACCGTTGAGCAGGTCGTCGATTTCTTCGGCCTGTGCGACACCCCGCACGTAGTGCCCCTCGTTTTGCAAGAAAGCCAGTGTGGCTTCGCGCAGCGCGTCGTTGTCTTCGACCACCAGAATTTTGAGGGCGATGTCTTGCATGGAAGTTTTCAGGTGTGATCCACGTGGCGATGCTGGCCATGTTGCGACTTTTTATGCAACATACCCAACCAAACCTAACGTGCCTTGAGCTTTTGAGGCCCAGGCACCACGTGCAAGCCGTGTGGCTCGTGCGGCAACCACACGCTGAAAATGACCTGCTGCCCCCGCACCTCGTACCCAATGCGGCCCTGCATCAAGTTCAGCAAGCCCTTGACCAGAAACAACCCCAGCCCTGAGCCGGAAACACGTTGCGCCTGGGGGCTGCGGTAATATTTTTCAAAAAGGCGCCCAGCATCGGGCAAGCCAGCCTTGCCGACCTGGTTGCTCACCTGCCAGCACCAGCCGGTGCGATCGTCTTCGGTCGTTGCCCTTAGCATGAGGGTGATACGGCTGTCGGGTGTGCTGTACTTGCAGGCGTTGTCCAGCAGATTGCCCAACACGATGGACAGCATCTGTGCATCGACTGCCAGCAGATCGGCGCGTTCGGGCAGGTCCAGATCCACCCGGGTCGGGCTTCGACAACTCTCACGGGATGCCCGCGTCAACGCCAGTGGATCAACGGCCTGCCAGTCGGGCTGCAGGCCCTGGTCGGCCAGTTGCCCGGTGTGCACGCAACGTTCAATGACGGCGTTCATGTCGGCAATCGCACGCTCCATGGCCTCGGGCTTGAGCTGTCCCGCCTCCATCCACATGCGTAGCGTGGCCAGCGGGGTTTTCATCTCGTGTGCCAGCATCGCAAAGAGCTGGCTTTGTTCTTCTCGGTGGCGCTTTTCAGCCTTGGCCTGCTGCTGGCTGCTTTGTAGGTCCAGGGTGTTCTGTATCTGAGCCTTGCGCATGGCGCGGGCGCGGATCTGCAGCATCACAAACATCACGATACCGTCCAGCACGGTATGCGCCAAATTGCTAAACAACACGATCGGATGGGGCTCGATCCAGCCCAGATGGATCAGGCTGGGCAGGGCGTTCAGCGAGCTGTAGACCAGCAGGTAAATGAAAAATACCGCCATTGGAATCGGCTGTTTGACGCGCTTGGGCACGGCGCTGAGCAGCGCGATCAGCAACAAAAATAGGCCCAGCAAAACACACTGGTTTATAAGCTTGACCAGGAGGTGGGGCTGCCCCAGTACTTGCAGCACCGGCAAGGCCAGCACCAAAACGGCCATCCCCTGTGTGGCCCGCAAGGCCCACCGCGCAGGTTGGTAGCCCTCGATCAGCAGGCCGAAAAACCAGATGGTTAAGCTGATGACGCCAACGAAAATCATCGTGCCGATCGTCGAGAGCAAACCTTCGGGCAGGCCTGGACCAATCGACACCCGGGCAAACCCCAGAAAGAAAAAAGCCCAGCTCGCCGCCAAAAATTGCTTCACCGCAAAGGCCCCGATGACTTTGTCACGAGACACGCTCCACTGAACAAGGGCCCAGGTGGCAAAAATGGCCGATAAGGCCATGACGAAGCCCATGACCCATTCCTGCAGACGATTTTGTTGCTGGTCTTGCCCATAGGGCAGCACTTGCACATACAGAGTGCGCGCACTCGTACTTCGCATTTGCAGGTAAATCGATCGCTCGTAAGGCAGCGGCGGAATCTGGAACCTGAAATTGATCGATGACAGATCTTCGCCTTCGGGTGGTACGGCGTCGCCGCTGCGCAGCACCAGGCCAGCCGCCGGATCGTACAGCGTCACATAGTCCAGAAAGGCTGGCCGTACCCGCACTACCCACGGCATGCGCGTCTCCTGATCAGCGGCCTTGAGTTGCAGCCTCACCCAGACCGTTTCCTTGCCAAAGCCCCAGGTGTTCGATTCGGGCAACGTTTCCCAATCGGTGGCTTTTTCCGCGTCTTGCAGCGTGAAGTTGGCACTGGCACTGGGGTCCATGCGCCAGGCCTTCGACAGGGCCAGGTCCGGTGCTGCCGCACTCATAGACCCCTGGCAGCCGGTGAGCAGAAGCAGGCTCAAGGGCATGGCCGAGAGCCAAGCGCAGAGCTTCGAAAAAAAACGGTGCAATTTCATGGTCAACGTTCCGCAATCCCGGGCTAGCCTGTGTTTGGGCTTTGGGATTAGTTAGTTTTGTTAATTTTGTTTTTTTATTCTTGGGGAATATTTTCACATCGTAGGAGCATGTGCGGTTCAATTATTTTGCACGACCGACGCCAACACCCGATGACAAACACATGAGGCCTGAAAAAAAATTGATGAGCAAGAGGCAATGGCCAGGGTGGGGGCTGGCCGTTACCGTCCTGTGTGGATTGACGGGCGTTCAGGCCCAGACCCTGCCCGATGCCGGCAGCATCCGCCAGCAAATTGAGGCCCCACGTGCGCTGCCCTTGCCGCAGGCGGCACCGGTACAGCGCGTGACGCCACCACCTCAAATCCTGCCGCCATCGGGCATGACCGTACGGGTCAAGGCATTTCGCTTCGCAGGTAACCGGCTGCTGGGCACCCAAGCACTGAGCCCGGCGGTGGCTGACTTTGTTGGGCGCGAACTCGCTTACGAGGGTCTGTTGCGCGCTGCCGATGCCGTGGTGTCGGCCTACCGCGAAGCAGGCTGGATCGCGCAGGTCTACCTGCCCGAGCAAGACGTGAACGAAGGCACGATCACCCTGCAAGTGATCGAGGCTCGTTTTGCTGGCGTGCGCCTGGAGGGCGAGTTGCCAAAGCGGGTTATGCCGGCCGTGCTGGAGGCCATCTTTGCTGCGGCTCAGAAGACGGATCAGCCGCTCAATGCCGACCAGCTCGACCGCGCGCTGCTGCTGGCCGACGACCTGCCCGGTGTCAGCCTGGCCGGCACCTTGGCCCAGGGTTCCTCCGACGGCCAGACGGCCCTGGTGCTGCAGACCACCGACGAGCCGCTGGCCTATGGGGACGTCGGTCTAGACAACACCGGCGCGCGTGCCACCGGCAGCCAGCGCCTGGCAGTCAACCTGAACATCAACAGCCCAGGTGGTCGTGGCGAACTGATCAGCCTGACCGGCCTGCACACCGAGGGGAGTCATTACGGTCGCGCTGCCCTGACGGTGCCGGTAGGCTACGACGGCTTGCGGCTCGGGTTCAACCTGTCTTCAATGGTTTACAAGGTGGTCGATGGCCCTGGCGCGGACACTGCGGCGCAGATCCAGGGAAGCTCGGGCAGCGTGGGTCTGGACTTGAACTACCCGCTGCTGCGCGCCCGCACGCAGAACCTCTACCTGTTGGCCGGCCTCGACAGCAAAACCTTCTACACCCGTGACCTCCAGGTGCGCTCCGACTACGCCAGCAACAGCCTGCGGCTGGGCCTTTCGGCCAACCGATTCGATGAATGGGCCGGGGGCGGTGCCAACAGCGTCTCGCTGCAATGGAGCGTCGGCCAATTGACGGACATGCAGGCCCATTCGCTGATGGACACCATCGACCGGAATTACCGCAAGTGGAGCTACAGCCTGTCGCGCCAGCAAGCCGTCTCGGGCAGCCACTCGGTGCTCCTGGCTGTCCAAGGGCAGTACGCCAGCCAGACGCTGGACTCGTCCGAAAAGTTCTACATCGGTGGAGCGCAGAGTGTGCGCGCCTATCCGGCCAGCGAGCTCGGGGGCGAGCGCGGTCAATTCCTCAGCGCCGAATGGCGCTGGCGGCTGGACAAGGCCTGGCTGCTGACGGCCTTTGTCGATCACGGGCGGGTGGTGGGTTTGCCGACCACCAGCGGCGAGCCGCCAACAGACCTGCGATTGCAGGGGCGCGGCATGAGCGCCACCTGGCAAGGCCTCAAAGGGGTGGTGGCAAAGCTCACCTATGCGCGGCGGGACGGACACAATCCGCGGCCCACGGCTGTGGGCAATGACTCGGACGGCACGCTCAAGCTCGATCGCCTGTGGTTCAACCTGAGCTTGAGCTTCTAAAAGCCTATGCGCAAGATGCACCTGAACCCGTACAAGCCCTGGCTTAGCCTGCTGGGTCTGCTGTGGGGCTTCGCCGTTCAGGCACAGATACCTCCGCCTGCGCCCAAGGCCTTGCCCGGCGGCGCACAGGTGAGCGCGGGGCAGGCCAGCATCTTGAAGAACGGCGCAAGCATGGTTATCCAGCAAGGTACCGATCGCGCCTCCATCAACTGGCAAAGCTTCAACGTGGGCAAAGACGCGCAGGTGCAATTTCAGCAGCCCAGCGCCGCCAGCGTCACGCTTAACCGGGTGATGAGCAGCGAGCCCAGCCAGATTTTTGGCCGCATCACCGCCAACGGCCAGGTCATCCTGACCAATCCGGCCGGTGTGTACTTTGGCAAGGACGCACGCGTGGACGTCGGCGGCCTGGTGGCCACCACCCAAAGCATCAGCGACGCCGACTTCATGGCGGGCAAGCACCGCTATGAGCGCAGCGGCAGCACGGGCAGTGTGGTCAACGAAGGCGAGCTCAAGGCCGCCCTGGGTGGCTACATCGCGCTGCTGGCGCCCGAGGTGCGCAACCAGGGCGCCATCATCGCGCGCATGGGCACCGTGGCGCTGGCCGCAGGCGAGGCCATCGACTTGCACTTTGACGCTAACAATCGCCTAACCAGCATCAGGGTGGAGCCCAGCCAGATTGCGGCTCTGGTGGACAACCGCCATGCCGTGCAGGCCCCGGGTGGGCTGATCATCATCAGCGCCCAGTCGATGGACAGGCTGGTCGGTGGCGTGATCAAGAACAGCGGAAAAATTGAAGCCCATGGCCTGCAGATGCAGGCCGGGCGCATCATCTTGTCGGCCAGTCGCAAGGTGGACAACAGCGGCACCATCAGTGCCAACGCAACAGCGGGCAGCACCCGTGCCGAGAGCGGTCCGGCAGGCCAGGTGGAAATCAGTGCGCCCGAGGTGGTCAACAGCGGCACCATCGGCGCCGCAGCACCGGCATCCCAGTTCATCGAAGAAGCGGTGCGCCGTGCAGGCTCGGTGCACATTCAGGCCACGCAATTCACCCAGACCAACAGCGGCAGTATTGATCTCACCGCACCTGTGCAAGGCGGGGCCCTCATTGTGCAGGCGACCGGCCAAGTTAATTTGCAAGGCCAGGTGGATGTCTCGGCCAAGGCCGCAGCCCCGGTGGCTGAAGCCGCCGCCGTCAGCCAGGGCGGCCAGATCGAGGTGAGCGCCGGTGGCGATCTCGTAGTGAACAGCGCCACACTGGACGCCAGTGGTGCCAAAGGCGGGCAGATCCAACTTCGCGCAGCAGCGCCCGTGCAGCCTGGCCATCCCCAGCCCTTGCCCGATGCGCCAGGTCAGGGCCGCCTGGCGATCATGGGCAACAGCACGCTGAGCACGCGAGGGCGCAGCGGCCAGGGCGGTGTCAACATCCTGCTGGGCGAGCACATTGAACTCTTGGACAACACCCGCATCGACGCCAGCGGCACCACTGGGGGGGGCAAGGTGCTGGTGGGCGGCGACTGGCAAGGTGGCGCCTATGCCGACACCCGTGTCTGGGCGCAGGCGCTGCCCCAAGCCGGCACCGTCACACTGGCTGCTGACGCCAGCATCGACGCCAGCGCCACCACCCAAGGCCAGGGCGGCACCGTGGTGCTGTGGAGCGATGCCACGCGCGCGGGCACCGTCACCACCGTGGCGGGCAGCCTCACCGCCCGTGGCGGCGCGCAAGGCGGCGACGGCGGGCGGGTCGAAACCTCGGGCTACACGCTCCATGTCGAGGGGGCCCGCGTCAACGCCGGGGCCGATGTTGGCTACGGCGGCCAGGGCGGGCTTTGGTATCTGGACCCGTCTGACACCACCATCTCGCAAACAGTGGCCAACAGCTACGCCGCCACCCTCAACACCGGCACCAGCGTGCTCAACGACGTGGTGGGCAACATCACCTGGAGCAGCGGCGTCACATTGGCCAAA
>CAIZSE010000149.1 GCA_903935585.1 uncultured Burkholderiales bacterium
AAATTGCAGTTCCCAGTCTGGCCCACCTTCATTACCGGTTGAGGAGAAATAATTCATGGAACTGTTTGACAACCTCGCCCTTGGTTTTGGAGTGGCGTTCACTTTTCAAAACCTGATTTACGCTTTCATCGGCTGTTTGCTGGGTACTTTGATCGGCGTCTTGCCGGGCGTGGGGCCTGTGGCCACCATCGCCATGCTGCTGCCCGCCACCTACGCATTGCCCCCTGTGGCTGCACTGATCATGCTGGCCGGTATCTATTACGGCGCCCAGTACGGTGGTTCAACCACGGCCATTCTGGTCAACCTGCCCGGTGAGGCCTCATCTGTTGTGACCATGATCGACGGTTACCAAATGGCCCGCAAAGGCCGCGCAGGCCCGGCATTGGCCGCTGCGGGGTTGGGTTCATTCTTTGCCGGTTGTGTGGGCACCTTGATCCTCGCGGCCTTTGCCGGTCCGCTGACCGAGGTGGCCTTCAAGTTCGGCCCCGCTGAATACTTTTCGCTGATGGTGTTGGGTTTAATTGGCGCCGTTGTGCTGGCTTCGGGCTCCCTGGTCAAGGCTGTGGGCATGATCGTGTTGGGCTTGTTGATGGGCCTGATCGGTACCGATGTGAATTCGGGTGTGGCCCGTTTCAGCTTCGACATCCCCGAGTTGACCGATGGCGTGGGCTTCATCGTGATCGCCATGGGTGTGTTCGGTTACGGTGAGATCATCTCCAACTTGGCCAAGCCCGAAGAAGACCGTGAAGTTTTCACCGCCAAAGTGACGGGTTTGATGCCCACTGCCGAGGACTTCAAAAACATGGTGCCTGCCATCTTGCGTGGCACAGCGCTGGGCTCTGCTTTGGGCATCTTGCCCGGTGGCGGTGCCTTGCTGGCGGCCTTTGCTGCCTACACCATCGAAAAGAAAACCAAGCTCAAGCCGGGCGAGGTGCCCTTCGGCCAAGGCAATATCCGGGGTGTGGCCTCCCCTGAGTCGGCCAACAACTCCGCATCGCAAACCTCTTTCATCCCCTTGCTGACGCTGGGCATCCCGCCCAATGCCGTGATGGCCTTGATGGTGGGTGCGATGACCATTCACAACATCCAGCCTGGCCCTCAGGTGATGACCAGCAACCCTGAGTTGTTCTGGGGTCTGATCGCTTCCATGTGGATCGGCAACGCCATGCTGATCATTTTGAACCTGCCATTGATCGGCATCTGGATCAAACTCTTGACAGTTCCCTACCGCTGGTTGTTCCCTGCCATTGTGTTGTTCTGCGCCATTGGCGTTTACTCCACCAACAACAACACCTGGGACATCTGGATGGTGGCCATGTTCGGTGTGATCGGATACGCCTTCATCAAGCTCGGCATGGAGCCAGCCCCCTTGTTGCTCGGCTTTATTCTGGGCCCCATGATGGAAGAAAACCTGCGTCGCGCCATGTTGCTGTCGCGGGGTGACTGGAGTGTCTTTGTCACGCGTCCTTTGTCGGCCAGTTTGTTGGCTGTTGCGGTGCTTTTGCTGATCATTGTGGCCTTGCCATCGATCAAATCAAAGCGCCAAGAGGCTTTCGTCGAAGAGTGATCGGTTGACGGTTCAAGCACACCAACGGCCTCCTCGGAGGCCGTTTTTTTTTGTGCATCCTGCATGTGCATGTCACTTGTGGGCGCGAGCCAGTGGCACAGGTCTGCCAAAATAACTTTACCCAGGTCGCCCGACCTGTCATTTGCCAGAGCACATTTCATGAAAAGACAAGATTTGATCCCGACCCTGTTGGCCATGTTCATGGCTTTTGTGTGTCTGAATCCAGCGCATGCACAGTCTTACCCAACCAAACCCGTACGCCTGATCGTGCCCTTTCCTGCTGGGGGCGCCACCGATTTGTTTGCCCGCACGCTGTCGCAAAAACTTGGCGAAAAAATGGGGGCTGCCTTGGTGGTCGAAAACCGCCCCGGCGCAGGCGGCACCCTGGGCTCTGACCTGGCGGCCAAGGCCTTGCCCGACGGCTACACCTTGCTGCTCTCTACATCCAGCACGCACTCGATTGGTCCCAACCTGAACCCGCGCATGCCCTACGACGCTGTGCGCGACTTCACACCCATCAGCCAGGTCGGCAATGCCCCCAGCATCATGCTGGTGCCCAACAGTTCACCCGCCAAAACCGTCAGGGAATGGATCGACTACGCCAAAAAGAACCCGGGCCGCCTGAACTACGCCTCGAGCGGCAACGGCACCATCGTCCAGTTGACGGCCGAACTGTTCAAGGCGCAAGCCGAGCTGTTTGTGGTGCACATCCCCTACAAAGGGACGGCCCTGGCCATTCCTGACCTGGTCAGCGGCAAGGTCGATGTGCTGTTTGACAGTTTGCCCACCGGCTTGCCGCACGTGCGGGATGGCCGTTTGCGTGCCCTGGGCGTGACGTCGCTGAAAGCCACGCCTTTGGCGCCTGGCGTACCGCCCATTGCCGATGTGCTGCCCGGTTACGAGTCCACCACCTGGTTTGGCCTGTTTGGCCCCAGGGGCTTGCCGCCTGAAGTGGTCAGCCGGGTGAACACCGCTGCCAACCAGGTGCTGCAAGACCCCGAAGTCATCGACAAACTGCAACGCTTTGGCATTGAGCCCGTGGGCGGCACACCCGCCCAATTCACCGCCATGCTGGCCAAAGAATCGGCCAAATGGAAAAAGACCATCACCGAGCGCAAGATCACGCTGGACTGACATGCATTTTCAAAACCAATACCCCTACACCAGCACCCGCCTGCCGCTGTTTGCGCGCAATGTGGTGTCCACATCGCATCCCCTGGCCGCACAAGCGGGCTTGCGCATGATGCTCAAGGGTGGCAACGCCGTGGATGCCGCCATTGCTGCCGCTGCGGTCATCACCCTCACCGAGCCGGTCAGTTGCGGCCTGGGTTCCGATGCGTTTGCCATTTTGTGGGACGGCAAGGCATTGCACGGTCTGAATGCCTCAGGCCCGGCACCGGCCACCTGGACGCCCGATTACTTTCACCGCAAATACGGCGCCGACGTGCAAACCCCACCCAAGCGAGGTTTCGATTCGGTGACGGTGCCCGGTGCTGTCGCCGGGTGGGTCAGCATGAGCGATCGCTTTGGCAAGCTGCCTTTTGCCGACTTGCTGGAGCCTGCGATTGAGGTGGCCGAGCGGGGTTATCTGATCCCTGTGGTGGTGCAGCAAAAGTGGGCGGCGGCCACCCCCGAGTTGCAGTCGCAGCCCGGCTTTGCCCAAAGCTTTTTGCCCTGGGGCCGTGCCCCCGAAGTGGGCGAGTTGTTCCAGTTCAAAAATGCGGCCAAGGGTCTTAAGGCCATTGCGGCGACCAAGGGCCAGGCCCTTTATGGCGGCGAAATCGCAGAGGCCATTGAACGCTTTGCCAAAGAGCATGGCGGCAGTATCACCGCCAAAGACCTGGCTGATTTCAAGCCGGAGTGGGTCAAGCCGGTGGCGCAAAAGTACCGGGGCTACACCCTGCACGAAATTCCGCCCAACGGGCAAGGCATTGCGGCCTTGATCGCCTTGGGCATCCTGTCCCATTTTGACCTGGCCAGCCACCCGGTGGACGGGGTGGATTCACAGCACCTGCAAATCGAAGCCATCAAGCTCGCTTTTGCCGACGTGTACCGCTACGTGGCCGATCCGCGCTACATGGAGGTCACGCCAGAGCAGATGCTCGACCCGGCCTATCTGGCCAGCCGTGCCAAGCTGATCGACCTGCGCAAGGCGCAAAACTTCCAGGCGGGCAACCCGGTCAAGGGCGGCACCATTTACCTCACGGCGGCGGATGAGAGCGGCATGATGGTCAGCTTCATCCAAAGCAATTACATGGGCTTTGGTTCGGGCGTGGTGGAGCCGACTTACGGCATCAGCCTGCAAAACCGGGGCCATGGTTTCAGCACCAACCCCAAGGGCCCGAACATGGCCAATCTGGTCGCGCCGGGCAAGCGGCCATTCCAGACCATCATCCCGGCTTTCCTCACCAAAGACGGCCAGCCGGTCATGAGCTACGGTGTGATGGGCGGCAACATGCAGCCCCAGGGGCATATGCAAACCCTGGTGCGCATGCTCGACTACCAGCAAAACCCGCAAGCGGCCTGTGATGCGCCGCGCTGGCGCTACAACACGGGGTTGAACATCAACGTGGAAGCTGCCATGAACGGCCAAACCGTGCAGGACCTGATCGCACGCGGGCACCAGCTGGACATCATCAACGACTCTTACCAGGACTTTGGTGCTGGCCAATTCATCTGGCGCATGGGTGATCCGGGCGTGGAAGGCTACATGGCCGCCAGCGATCCGCGCCGCGACGGCCAGGCGGTGGGCTTTTGATGCATTGCGGGTGGCGCGGTCTTTTTCTCGCGTGCGTGGGGGCATTGGCCAGTGCAGCCGCAACGGCGCAGCCCTTGTCATGCGGTGTGGTGCTGATGCATGGCAAGTGGGGCATGCCGCAATCGCCTTACCTCAAGCCGGTGGTGCAAAAATTGACGCCACACTGCCAAGTCAAGCTGCTGGAAATGCCGTGGTCGCGCAACCGCTTGTACGACCGACCTTATGCCGATGCGCTGGCGCAGATTCGCCAGGCGGTGGCTGAGTTTAGGCAGTCGGGTGTGCAATGGGTGGCGGTGGGCGGCCAAAGCTTTGGCGCCAACGCGACGTTGGCCTACATGGCCCAGGTCGGTGATGCGGATGCCTTGCTGCCCATGGCGCCCGGCCATGTCCCCGAGATTTTTTACCAAGTTTCAGATGTGCAACGCAGTGTCGATGCCGCACGCCAGTTGGTCGATGCGGGGCAGGGTGACACTTTGGTGGAGATGACCGACATCAACCAGGGGCAGCGCCGCCCTGTGAAGACCTCGGCGGCCGCGTTGTGGAGTTATTTCAACCCCCGGGGTTGGGGCAATATGGCGCTGAGCGCACAGAACGCCCAAAAGCCCGTGCCCGTGTTCTGGGCCATTGGCACGTTGGACCCTCTGCACGGGGCCGCATCGACCGACATCTATCAAAAATTGCCCGCCCATCCGGACAGCCGTTATCTGGTGGTGCGCGCCAACCACGCGAACACACCGGAGTTGGCAGCCGAAGACTTGCTCGTGTGGGTGTTGGCCCGAACCGGGCGTTGAACCATGACGTCTCAAAAATCTTCCCATGTCACCACCGGTTTGCTTTTGGCAGTTGCAGGTTCCATCGCTTTCAGTGGCAAAGCCATCATCGTCAAGCTGGCTTACCGCCATGGTGTGGATGCGGTCACCCTGATCATGTACCGCATGTTGTTTGCCCTGCCATTGTTCGTGCTCATGGCCTGGTGGGCCGGGCGCGGCAAAGCGCCATTGACCCAGCGTGACTGGCTGGGTGTGGTGGGGCTGGGCTTTTGCGGTTATTACCTGTCGAGTTTTCTGGATTTTTTGGGGCTTGAATACATCAGTGCCTCATTGGAGCGGCTGATCCTTTACCTCAACCCCACGCTGGTCCTGGTGCTGGGCTGGTTCCTGTTTAAAAAGCGCATCAGTCACCGTCAGGGTGTGGCCATGGCCATCAGTTATTCGGGCGTCTTGCTGGTCTTTGGCCACGAGGTCAGCCTGGCCGGAACGCATGCGGCGCTGGGGGCTTTGTTGGTTTTGCTCAGCGCCGTCACTTATGCCGCTTACCTGACTTACAGCGGCCAATTGGTCCAGCGCCTGGGCGCTTTGCGCCTGGCAGGTCTGGCCACCACCGTGGCGTGTTTTTTCTGCATCCTGCAGTTTGTGCTGCTTCGGCCCATGGCCAGTGCGCAGGTGCCCGAGCCGGTGCTGTGGCTGTCCTTGCTCAATGCCACCGCGTGTACCGTGCTACCCGTGCTGCTGGTCATGATGGCGATTGAACGCATCGGGCCAGGTCTGACCGCACAAACCGGCATGATTGGCCCCATGTCTACATTGCTGATGGGGGTGTGGTTGCTGGACGAGCCTTTCAACATATGGATCATTGCCGGCACCGCATTGGTTCTGAGTGGTGTATTTTGGGTAACGCGGCCGCAGGGCCGCATGGGGTAACGCGGCCGCAGGGCCGCATGGGGTAACGCGGCCAGTGCGCCGCACAACATGAACTTCAGGAGATCAACATGGATTTAGGCATTGCAGGCAAGTGGGCTCTGGTGGGTGGCGCGAGCAAGGGCCTCGGCTGGGGTTGTGCCCGTGCACTGGCGCTGGAAGGCGTGAACGTGGTCATGGTGGCGCGGGGCGCTGAGCTGCTGAACCAGTCCGTGGCCGATTTGCGCGTGGAAACAGGCGGCCAAGTGCAGCTGATTGGTGTGGCGGTGGACATCACCACCGAAGCGGGACGCGACGCCATCTGGAATGTGCCCGGTGGCCCCGGCAAGGACTACGACATCGTGGTGACCAATGCAGGCGGCCCACCGCCCGGTGACTTTCGCGACTGGGACCGCGATGCCTGGATCAAGGCCATCGATGGCAACATGCTCACGCCCATCGAGTTCATCAAGGCCACGGTTGACCGCATGGCGGCACGCGGTTTTGGCCGCATCGTCAACATCACCTCCAGCGCCGTCAAGGCACCCATTGATGTGCTCGGCTTGTCCAATGGCGCACGCAGTGGACTGACGGGTTTTGTGGCCGGTGCCTCGCGCAGCAAAATTGCTGCGCAAGGCGTGACCATCAACAACCTGTTGCCTGGCAAGTTTGACACCGACCGCATCCGCGCCACACTGCCCGCCATGGCTGAAAAAGCAGGCAAGACGGTGGAAGAGTTGCGCGTGATTCAGCAAGCCCAAATCCCGGCAGGCCGCTACGGCAACCCTCAAGAGTTCGGTGCCATCTGTGCATTTTTGTGCAGCCAGCAGGCCGCGTACATGACGGGGCAAAATGTGCTGGCCGATGGTGGGGCTTACGCGGGGACTTATTGACGACCTTCACGTCGATTCAACGGTGACCCATCACCTTTTTATCGCCGCGAAGATACCCAGATCCCGCCGACGATGAACGCAAACGCCAGCCCGTGATAAAGGTGTGGCAACTCGCCTAAAAATGCGGCTGAGAAGATGGCGGCAAACAGCGGCGTGAGGTTGGCAAAGAACCCCGCCACCGCAGGGCCCGCCTGCTGAATGCCCAGGCCCCAGCAGCGGTAGGCCAGCACGGCAGGACCTATAGCCACAAAGGCCAGCGCGCTGATCAGTGGCCAGCCCCAGGTGATGCGGGCATCGGTCAGGCCCCATTCCATGCCCGCAAACAGGCCCGACCAGGCCAGGCCAAATACCACTTGGCCGAGCAAGAACGCCGCCCAGTCTTGCCGGATGGCCTCAGGTTCGTCTTTTCGGCTGAGCAGCCAGCTGTACCAAGACCAGCAGGCGGTGGCCAGCAAGATGAACAGATCACCGGCCACCAGACGCACCGCCATGAGCTGTGCCCAATCGCCCCGCGACAGCACCACCAGCACGCCCAGGATGGACAACATGGCGCCATGGATTTGTGCGCGCCGCACAGGCGCCTGAAAAAACAGCGCCCCGATGGCCAGCATCCACACCGGGCCGCTGGCCGCCACCAGGGTCACGTTGAGCGGGGTCGAGGTTTGCAAGGCCAGGTATTGCAGGGCGTTGTAACAGCCCACACCCAGCAGGCTGAGCAGGGCAAAGCGCTTCCAGTGTTGCCACAGGCCGCTGCTGGGGCGAAGTACCCAGGAGGCCAGTGGCAGCAAGATGACCAAGGCCACAGCCCAACGCAGCAAGTTGAGGGTGAGGGGGGGGACCAGGTCGCTGACCAGGCGACCCACCACGGCATTGCCTGCCCACAGCACGGGGGGCACCGTCAGCAACAAGGCCGTCATGGGCGATAGTTTTTGAGACATGAGGCACTGTATCGGCATCCGGGTTTTCCCGCTGTCGCCGACCTGTCCGTCCAAAGGCTTGTCCTTTGCACGGGAGGATGCGTTTCATGGCAAAGTCAGGCCTTGCTTGCATTTACCCCACAGGAGAATTCGATGAGCCTTGCAGTCCAGATTGACCAGAACGGTGGCCCGGAAGTCATGAAATTTGTTGACGTGAACGTGGGTGAACCCGGCCCCGGCGAGATTCGCATTCGCCACAAAGCCATTGGCCTGAATTTCATCGACGTCTACCAGCGCAGTGGCCTGTACACCTTGCCCATGCCGCTCAAGCTCGGCATGGAAGCCTCGGGCGTGGTCGAAGCCGTGGGCGAGGGCGTGACGCACCTGAAAGTGGGCGATCGCGCCGCCTACGCCAGCCAGCCACCGGGCAGTTATTGCGAAGTGCGTGTGATGCCCGCCAAGTGCGTGTGCAAGTTGCCCGATGCGAT
Organism: uncultured Burkholderiales bacterium; assembly: GCA_903935585.1. GTDB lineage: Bacteria > Pseudomonadota > Gammaproteobacteria > Burkholderiales > Burkholderiaceae_C > Limnohabitans_A. Next base: position 8,300 of record CAIZSE010000149.1, read on the forward strand.
CTCGTTCGAGACCGGCGCGGCCATGATGCTCAAGGGGCTGACGGCGCAATACCTGCTCAGGCGCACTTGGCCACAAGGTGGCCTGAAAGCTGGTGACTTTGTGTTGTTCCATGCCGCTGCAGGTGGCGTGGGCTTGATCGCATGCCAGTGGGCCAAGGCTTTGGGCTTGCGCCTGATCGGCACCGCAGGCAGCGATGCCAAGTGCGCATTGGCCAAGGCCAATGGTGCGGAGTTTTGCATCAATTATTCGACCGAAGACTTCCTGGCCAAGGTGAAAGAGATCACCAGCGGCAAGGGCGTCAAGGTGGTGTACGACTCGGTGGGCAAGGACACTTGGGACAAGTCCATGGATTGCCTGGCACCGTTTGGTTTGCTGGCCAGTTTTGGCAATGCATCGGGCCCTGTGGCACCTTTTGCGCCGGGCATTCTGGGCGCCAAAGGATCGATTTATGTCACGCGCCAAACCCTGTTCAACCACATCACCACACGCGAAAACACCCAGGAGATGGCCGATGAACTGTTTGACGCCGTGGTCAGTGGCAAGGTGAAAATCCACATCGACCAGACATTCCCACTGGCGCAGATTCAGGAAGCGCACAAGGCGCTGGAAGCGCGCAAGACCACCGGCTGCACGATCATCACGCTGTGACGCAGGGCATCGGTGCTTCGGTGCCGAGCGCATGACCCTGGTGAATGAAAAAACCGCTGAGCTTTGGGTTCAGCGGTTTTTTTTGGCGCACAACGCGAAGGATCAAGCGGCCAGCTTGGCCTTCGGGGCAATGGTTTCGAGCGCATCGCGCAACTGCTGCAGCGTGCGCGGCACGTTGTGCCACTTTTCCAGACCGAACAGGCCCAGCCGGAAGGTACGAAAATCGGCCGGCTCGTCGCATTGCAGCGGGACGCCAGCGGCGGTTTGCAGGCCTTCAGCCAGGAACTTCTTGCTGGACTGGATGTCGGGGTCGGTGGTGTAGCTGACCACCACGCCAGGCGCTTCAAAGCCAGGGGCCGCCACACTGGAAAAGCCGCGTTCGGCCAGCAACTGGCGAACCGAACGGCCCAAGGCCATTTGTTCTTCACGCACCTTGTCAAAGCCGTAGGCATCGGTCTCTTGCATGGCTTCGCGCAGGCGCATCAGCGCGTCGGTGGGCAAGGTCGCGTGGTACATGTGGCCACCGCCCTCATAAGTTTCCATCACTTGCAGCCACTTTTTCAGGTCCATTGAAAAACTGGTGCTGGTGGTGCCATCGATCGCAATGCGCGCGCGCTCGCTCATCATCACCATGGCGCAGCAGGGCGAGCTGCTCCAGCCTTTTTGTGGGGCACTGATCAGCACGTCCACGCCGGTGGCTTGCATGTTGACCCACATGGCCCCCGATGCGATGCAATCGAGCACCAGCAGGCCACCAACAGCGTGTACTGCATCGGCCATGGCCTTGAGGTAATTGTCGGGCAGCATCATGCCAGCCGCGGTCTCCACATGAGGGGCAAACACCACGGCGGGTTTTTCGCGGGCAATGGCTGCAAGCACTTCGGCGATGGGCGCCGGTGCCCAGGCCGCTTGTGAACTTTCGGCAATGCGGCGCGCCTTGAGCACCGTGTGGCTGGCCGGGATGTGGCCCATGTCAAAAATTTGTGTCCACCGAAAGCTGAACCAGCCGTTGCGAATCACCATGACATGCTGGCCGGAGGCGAACTGGCGGGCCACCGACTCCATGCCAAAGGTGCCACTGCCTGGCACCAAAGCCACGCTGTGGGCGCTGTAGACTTTTTTGAGCAAACCGGAAATGTCGGTCATCACGCCCTGAAAGCGTTTGGACATGTGGTTCAGGGCGCGGTCGGTGTAGACCACTGAGAATTCGAGCAGGCCATCGGGGTCGATGTGGGGCAGTAATCCGGGCATGGGGGTCTCCGTGTTCAGAAAATCAGGTTGACCAGCTTACACGAGTTCAAATTTGTGTGGGTTTGGCCATGCTGAGTGCTTTCTGGGATGCGGGTCAACGCCCGCGCCGCACCCGCAGGATTTCGTCAAGGATCAGCAGCGCAGCGCCCACGCTGATGGCGCTGTCGGCCACGTTGAAGGCCGGGAAGTGCCAGGCGCCCCAGTAAAAGTCGAGAAAGTCGACCACGTAGCCATGCAGCAGACGGTCGACCACATTGCCAATGGCGCCGCCCAGGATGAGCGAGATGGCCAGGCCGAACAGCGTTTGACCGGGGTGCGAGTGCAGCATCCAGACCATGAAAACGGCCGCTGCCACGCCTATGCCGGTAAAGAACCAGCGCTGCCAGCCGCCTGCCCCGGCTAAAAACGAGAAGGCCGCGCCGTGGTTGTGCACACGCACCAAATTGAAAAACGAGGTGATCGGGCTGCTGTCGCCCAACTGGAAAGCGCCCAGCACCAACACTTTGGTGAACTGGTCGAGCACCAGTACCAAGAGGGCGATACCGAGCCAGAGCATCAAGCCCTGGCTTTTGCTGGCGCCGTTTTTACCGAATTTTTTGGAGCTGGCCATAGGCTTTGTGTGGTTTTTGGATCAGGCGATCTGGCGGGTTTCGCCAGAGCCGTGCAGGTTGCTCACGCAGCGACCGCAGACCGTGGGGTGAGCGGCGTCCTGGCCAACGTCGTCGGTGTAGTGCCAGCAGCGTTCGCATTTGACGGACTGGCTGGCGGTGACTTGGACCGCCAGTTGTTCACCTGCGTGCAAAGTCACTTTGGAGGTGATGAACACGAACTTGATGTCCGAGCCCAGGCTGGCCAGCAAGGCATGGTCGGCAGCAGGCGCATGCAGCGTGATGTCGGCCTGCAGTGACGCACCCACCTGACCTGCTGCACGCAGGTTCTCGATGTCCTTGTTGACCAGATCGCGGATTTCCCGAATGCGCGCCCACTTGGCCAACAGCGGGGCATCGGGTGTGCCGAGGTCGCTAAAGGTTTCCATGAAGATGGATTCGGATGTGCCGAATGTGCTCCAGGCTTCTTCGGCCGTGAAGGACAGGAAAGGTGCCATCCAGCGCAGCATGCCGTGGGTGATGCGGTAGAGCGCGGTTTGCGCGCTGCGCCGTGCCAAGCTTTTGGGCGCGGTGGTGTACAGGCGGTCTTTCAGCACGTCCAGGTAGAACGCCCCCAGGTCTTCCGAGCAGTAGATTTGCAGCTTGGAGACCACCGGGTGGAATTCATAAACCTGAAAGTGGGCCAGGATGTCGGCTTGCAACTCGGCCGCGCGGCTGAGGGCAAAGCGGTCGATCTCGAGCAACTGGTCGTCGGGCACCGTGTCGGTGGCCGGATCAAAGTCGCTCACGTTGGCCATCAAAAAGCGCAAGGTGTTGCGGATGCGGCGGTAGGCGTCCACCACGCGCGCCAGGATCTTGTCGTCGATGTTGAGGTCGCCCGAGTAATCGGTGCTGGCCACCCAAAGGCGCACGATTTCGGCGCCCAGCTTGCTGGTCACGGTTTGCGGGTCGACCGTATTGCCCAGCGACTTGCTCATCTTGCGGCCCTGGCCGTCGGTGGCAAAGCCATGGGTCAGCAAGCCACGGTAAGGGGCGCGGTCATACAGGGCGCAGCCCAGCAAGAGCGAGCTGTGAAACCAGCCGCGGTGCTGGTCGTGCCCTTCCAGGTACAGGTCGGCCTCGGGGCCTTCGCTGTGGAAAGGTGGCACACCATAAGCATCCTTGTGGCTGCCGCGCAGCACATGCTGGAAGGTCGAGCCTGAGTCGAACCACACTTCGAGGATGTCTGTACTCTTGGTGTACTGAGGGGCATCGGCTGCGCCCAGGATCTCTTCCACCGTCACGCGGCTCCAGGCTTCAATGCCGCCTTTTTCCACAATGTCAGCGGCCTGGTCCAGGATGGCCATGGTGCGCGGGTGCAACTCGCCGCTGTCCTTGTGCAGAAAAAACGGCACGGGCACGCCCCATGAGCGTTGGCGCGAGATGCACCAGTCCGGGCGGTTGGCGATCATGTCGCGCAGACGTGATTTGCCGTTTTCCGGGTAGAACCGGGTTTGCTCGATGGCGTCCAGCGCCAGCTGGCGCAGGGTCTTGGCGGCTTTGTCCTTTGTGAACACGCCAACGCCTTCGTCCATGCGCACAAACCACTGGGCTGCGGCGCGGTAGATGACGGGCGTCTTGTGGCGCCAGCAGTGCGGGTAACTGTGGGTGATGGTCACAGTGGACAGCAGGCGACCCGCGTTGCGCAGCGCCTCCAGCACCACCGGAATGGCTTTCCAGATGTGCAGCCCGCCAAACAGCGGGAAGTCGGCCGCGTAGGTGCCGTTGCCTTGCACCGGGTTCAAAATGTCGTCGTACTTCATGCCATTGGCAATGCATGAGTTGAAGTCATCCACGCCGTAGGCAGGCGAAGAATGGACGAGTCCGGTGCCATCGCTGTCGCTGACGTACTCGGCCAGGTACACCGGCGACAGGCGCTGGTAGCCGGCGTCCACGTCGTGCAGCGGATGGCGGAAGTTCAGGCCGCCGAGTTGGGTGCCCTTGGCGGTGGCCAGCACTTTTCCGCCCTGCAGGCCGAAGCGTTCCAGGCATTTTTCCACCAGCGACTCGGCCAGCACCAGGCACCCTTTGTCGGTTTGCACGAGGGCATAGCTCAGCTCGGGGTGAGCGTTCAGGGCCTGGTTGGCGGGGATGGTCCAAGCGGTGGTGGTCCAGATGACCGCAAACGCACTTTGGCCAGCGGGCAAAGCGCCCAGGCCAAAGGCGGCTGCCAGTTTGGCCGAATCGTCTGTCTCAAAGGCCACATCCAGGGTTTCGCTCTTTTTGTCCTGGTATTCGATCTCGAATTCGGCCAGGGATGAGCCGCAGTCAAAGCACCAGTAAACAGGCTTGAGGCCCCGGTACACAAAGCCGCGCTCGACCACGCGTTTGAAGGCGCGGATCTCACCGGCTTCGTTCGTCGGGTCCATGGTGCGGTAAGGGCGCTCCCAGTCGCCCAGCACGCCCAGACGCTTGAAGTCTTCGCGTTGCTGGTCGATTTGCTCGGTGGCAAAGGCGCGGCTTTTCGCCTGCATGTCGTCGCGGCTCAGGTTGCGGCCATGCAGTTTTTCAATCGCGTTTTCGATCGGCAGGCCGTGGCAGTCCCAGCCGGGGATGTACTGCGCGTCAAAGCCCGACAACAGGCGGCTCTTGACGATCATGTCCTTGAGGACTTTGTTCAGGGCGTGACCGATGTGCAGCTTGCCGTTGGCATAGGGTGGGCCGTCGTGCAGCACAAACAGGGGGGCACCTTGGCGCGCAGTGCGCAGTTTTTTGTACAGGCCGCCTTCGTTCCAGTCCTTGACCCAGTTGGGTTCGCGTTTGGGCAGGTCGCCGCGCATGGGGAAGGGCGTGTCCGGCAGGTTCAAGGTGGCGCGGTAGTCAGTGCTTTGTTCGGTCATAAGGTACTTGGGGCCTGGAGTGCTTCGACAAGCTCAGCCCGAACGCTGGGGTGTTCGGAGAGATCAAAAAAGGAGGGGCCGTTGGGGTCGTTCGCTCTGAGCCTGTCGAAAGGCAGCAAACGAGGGCCGGAGCGTCAAATTCGGTCGCGGGTGGTCTGGCGGCTCAAAGACTGGGCATTGTGGCCTTGGCGCGAAGCAAACCATGCCTGTGCTTGTTCGCAGTCTTTGGCAATGCCCTTTGTCAGAGCGTCCATACCGTCGTATTTGAGTTCATCGTGTAGTTTGTGCAGCAGATCCACGCGGATGATTTTACCGTAGCCCCCTTCAGCCCCCAGTTCTGCGGGCCAGTCAAAGGCGTGTGTCTCCAGCAGCACCCGGCCACCATTGATGTCGTTCGTGTCCAGAGAGGGCCGAATGCCGAGGTTGGCCACACCTTTTAGCGGGCGATCCGACAGGCCGTGAACTTCAACCACGAAGATGCCGCTGGCGGCGGGTTTCCAGTGCGAAAAGCGCAGGTTCAGTGTGCGAAAGCCATCCCCCGCGCCCTGCGCGGTGGCGGCCAGTTCGCGTCCGAGCTTGCGCCCGTGCACCACATGGCCGCTGATGCTGTAGGGCCGCCCCAGCAGGGCTTGAACGGTTTGCAATTGCCCCTCGGCCAAGGCCTTTCGCACGGCAGAGCTGGACACGCGCAGCCCATGGACTTCATAGCTGTTCATGCGGGCCACATCGAAACCCAGCCGCTGTCCGGCGGCATCCAGCATGGCGTAGTCGCCCGAGCGCCGGACGCCAAATTTGAAGTCATCCCCCACCTGCACGTAGCGCACGCCCAGGCCCTGAATCAGAACTTGCTGGATGAAGTCCCCGGGCGACTGGTTGGCCAGCCGGGCGTCAAATGGCAAAACCACCACCTGGTCCACGCCGCAGCGCTCGAGCTCGCGGAGTTTGTCGCGCAAGGTGGCGATGCGGGCGGGGGCCAGTTCGGGCTTGTTGAGCGCCTTGGCAAAGTAGTCCCGGGGGTGGGGCTCAAAGGTCATCACGCAACTGGGGACACCTCGGTGAGCGGCTTCGCTGCGCAGCAGCGCCAGCATGGCTTGGTGGCCCCGGTGCACACCGTCAAAGTTGCCGATGGTCAGGGCGCAGGCAGCAGCCAGATCAGGGTGATGAAATCCGCGGAAAACCTTCATGTCGCTTGGGTATTGGCCCGTCTTGCTGGCACGGCGCCAGCTGCAACGGTTTTGTCAAAGTAAGAGGGTATATTGTGACTGAGCCCGATCCTCCAGGCCGTGGCCTTTTATGGCTTGCGATGGCGACCATCTTTAAGCCATGCTTGGGACAGGATCGAGACAGAACTTTTCGTGTCAGTGGTCCTTGTACTGTTGGATGGAGGCTTTTGTGAAGGTTTTGAAACTCTCGGCCCAAGGGCTGCCGCAATCGTGGATCTCACTGGAGCAGGCAGTCACCCATTACGCAGCCGACGAAGTGCGTTGGGAAGCGGGGCAGCAAGTGGCTGTTTTTCACGGTGGGCACAACGCGCTCACCGGTCACCAGTCCATCATCACGGTCAACAGCATCATCGGGACCCAGGGCGTGCCCCGCATCAACCCTTTTGGCATGCGCCCAGGCCTGACCAATACCAAGCTTTTTGTGCGTGACCGCAACCTTTGCGCTTATTGCGGCGGGCATTTTGATGAGTCGGTGTTGACCCGCGAACACATTGTTCCTTTGTGCCAGAACGGCCCTGATCACTGGATGAACGTGGTCACGGCCTGCCGCTCCTGCAACCACCGCAAAAGCAGTCGAACCCCCGAGCAGGCCCGCATGCCCTTGCTGTATGCACCTTACGTTCCCAGCCTGTGGGAAGACTTCATCCTTCGCAACCGCCGCATCCTGTCTGATCAGATGGCTTTTTTGATGGCCCATGTGCCTAAAAACTCCCGCTTGATGGGTTGATCCCAGGGGTTTCGCATTTTCGCTTGCGCTGGCGTGCAAACCGCCGCATCATGGGTTTTTGAATACAAAAGGCCAAGCTTAAGTCGCCTGGAGCCTTCAGAGAGACCCACCATGCCGACCCATGAATCTGACAATGCGCAAGTCACCCAACAGGTGCGTCCAAGCCATGCAGCGCAGGGGCTAAGCCGGCGCCGCGCTTTGGGCAGCTTGCTCATCGGTCCCTGGCTGCCGAGCTTGGCCTGGGCCAAAGAGGCAGACAACCTGTCCCCGTCCCGGTCTCCTGTGCAATTGGCTATGCCCTGGCTGCCTACCCGATCACCCCAAGGTTTTTTGGTCAGCGAAAAATTCGATGGTGTGCGCGCCGTCTGGGATGGTCAGGTATTGCGTTTTCGCAGCGGGCGCGTCCTGACGGCCCCACCTTGGTTTATCGCGGCTTTGCCGCAGGTGGCGCTGGATGGTGAACTCTGGATCGGGCGAGGGCAGTTTGACCTCTTGTCGGGCGTGGTGCGCAAAGAAGTGCCCGATGACGCGGCGTGGCGCGCAGTGAAGTATTTGGTGTTTGATGCACCAGGCCGTGCAGCCCCTTTTGCTGAGAGGGTGTCCTTTGTGCAATCAACGCTGAAGGCCGCAGGTGTGAATTGGTTGATGCCGGTGCATCAGGAGACCGTCAAAGACAAATCGGATGTGCAAGTGCGTTTGCAAGAAACCATGCGTCAAGGAGGTGAGGGCCTGGTACTGCACCGGGCCGATGCCCTGTGGCGGTCAGGGCGCACAGATGCTTTGTACAAGCTCAAGCCTGAACCCGACGAAGAAGGTCGGGTGGTGGGGCACCAACCGGGCAAGGGGCGGTTAAGTGGGCAGACGGGTGCTTTGCTGGTTCAGATGGCCTCGGGCCAGCGATTTGCCTTGGGATCGGGCCTGAGCGATGCGTTGCGCCGCGAGCCACCACCGATCGGCGTGTGGGTCACTTACCGTTACCGAGATCGCACGCCTTCGGGCTTGCCGCGTTTTGCCAGCTTTTTGCGGGTGCGTGAAGCGGAATGATGGCCGTGGAATGACTGCGCTGTAATCAATGATTTGAAATGAACAAGGGCTCCCGGTGGAGCCCTTGTTTTTGCCAAGTCCTGAAGAGCCCGTCAGGCGAACACGCCAGCAGTGTCTTGCATGCGTGCTGATACTTCACCCAGTTGGTGCAAGGTGTCGCCAAATGCCATGTCCAGCTGCGTCAGTTTCTTGAAGTAATGGCTGACGATGTACTCGTCTGTCACGGCAATGCCACCGTGCAGTTGCACCGCTTGCTGGCCGATGAAACGCATGGACACGCCCAATTGGTATTTGGCACGGGCCATGGCGCGGCGGCGCTCTTCTTTGGGTGCGCTCAGCTTCAAGCTGGCGTAGTAGCTCATCGAGCGGCCCAGCTCCAATTGCATTTTCATGTCGGCCACGCGGTGGCGCAGGGCCTGAAAGCTGGCGATGGCAACACCAAACTGTTTGCGCGTGTTCATGTAGTCCACGGTGATGGCCAAAGTCTTGTCCATCACGCCCACGGCTTCAGCGCAGGCGCAGGCCATGCCGATGTCCACGGCTTCTTCGAGGGCGGTCAGACCGTTCAGCGTGACGAGCTGCGCCGATGCCTGGTGGAGCACCACTTCGGCGGCGCGTGAGCCGTCTTGTGTGACATAGGCTTGTGTGCTCACGCCACTGGCTTTGCGTTCCACCAGGAACATTGCGATTTGGTTGTTCACAGTGGCAGGCACCAAATAAGCATCGGCCTGGTCGCCCACGGCCACCACGCTCTTGGTGCCGCTCACGGTCCAGGCGCCGCCCGATTCGCTGGCCTGTGCGACGCAACGGTTCAGTTGGTAGCGGGCAGCGCGCTCCTGGTAGGCCAGCACCACGATCGCTTCACCTGAAGCCATGCGGGGCAGCCAGGCGGTTTGCAAGGCCGCAGGGGCGTGGGTTTGCAGTGTCGCGCTGGCGATCAGGGTCTGGGTCAGAGGTTCGAGCACGATGCCGCGGCCAAGCTCTTCCATGGTGACCATGGCTTCGGTCGGGCCCATGCCCATGCCGCCATTGTCTTCGCTCACATACAGACCGGTCAGGCCCAGCTCGGCCAACTCGCCGTAGGCTGCGCGGTCAAAACCACCGGCAGCCACGATGGCGCGCCGACGATCGAAGTTGTAGGCTTTGTCCACCCATTTGCGCACCGCATCACGCAATTGTTCTTGGTCGTCTGAAAAATCGAAATCCATTTTGAAATCCTTTCGGGTCAGCCGAGCACGGTTTGCGCGACGATGTTGCGTTGCACTTCGTTGCTGCCGCCATAAATGGTGGTCTTGCGCATGTTGAAGTAGTTGGCGGCCAGCGGCGCATTGGACAGCACGCCGCCAGGGAAATCACCTTGCCAGCCAGATTCCATGGCTTCAAAAATGCAGGGCAGGCTGAAGGGGCCAGCGGCCAGCATCATGAGCTCGCTGTAGCGCTGCTGGATTTCACTGCCCCTGATCTTCAGAAGACCTGCGATGTCCAGCGAATTTTTGCCCGATTTCTCTGCCGACAGCACACGCAACACCAGCATTTCGAGCGCCACGATGTCGACTTCGAGCTTGGCAATCTCGTCCCGGAAGCGAAGGTCGTCGTAAACCCCTTCGGCTTTGGCGATGCGCTTGAGGCGCTCCAGTTCGCGCTTGGCCCGGTTCACATCGGCAATGTTGGTTCGCTCGTGGGCCAGCAAGTGCTTGGCGTAGTTCCAGCCCTTGTTTTCTTCGCCCACCAGGTTTTCGGCAGGCACTTCGACGTTGTCAAACCAGACTTCGTTGACTTCGCACTCGCCGTCCAACAGCTTGATCGGGCGCACGGTGATGCCGGGTGACTTCATGTCGATCAGCAAAAAGGAGATGCCGGTTTGTGGCTTGCCTTCGGTGCTGGTGCGCACCAGGCAGAAGATCCATTCACCGTATTGGCCCAGGGTGGTCCAGGTTTTTTGGCCGTTCACGATGTATTTGTCGCCCACGCGTTCAGCGCGGGTTTTCAGCGACGCGAGGTCCGAGCCTGAGCCCGGTTCGCTGTAGCCCTGGCTCCACCAGACTTCGCCGCTGGCGATGCCGGGCAAAAAGCGTTTTTGTTGCTCGGCATTGCCAAAAGCCATGATCACGGGGGCCACCATCACGGGGCCAAACGGAACAACGCGGGGGGCGCCGGCCAAGGCACATTCTTCTTCAAACAGGTGTTTTTGAATGGCCGTCCAGCCCGGACCGCCAAATTGGCTGGGCCAACCCCAGCCCAGCCAGCCTTTTTTGCCCAATATTTTTGCCCAGCGCTGCATGTCATCGCGTGTCAGGCGCATGGCACTGTGGACTTTGCGGGCCAGGTCTGCAGGCAAGTTGTCCTTGACCCAGGTGCGAATCTCGTCACGAAATGCGAGCTCTTCGGGGGTGAATGCCAAATCCATGGGGAACTTTCTCCGGTGGGGTGGTGGGGCGTCGGTTGAAGGCTGCGCCATCAAAAACAAACGGTCGTGCTTTTTATCATGCGCAGCGTGTTCAGGCCTGTCCTTGGTGCGACAAAAGCCGGTTTGTCGCAAGTGTGCAGGGATAATTCATTCCTGCATGAAAAACATTGTCATTTTGATTTCCGGCTCGGGCTCGAACATGGCCGCCATTGTCGATGCTGCCGAGCAAGGCCGTTGGGCTGAGCGATTGAACGCCCGCGTGGCCGCCGTTGTGAGCAATCGGGCCGATGCCCAGGGCTTGCGTGTGGCGCAAGCGCATGGCCTTGCCACGGGGGTGCTGGACCACAAGGCTTTCGAGAGCCGCGAGGCATTCGATGCCGCCTTGATGGCCGAAATTGACCGGTTTTCCCCAGACCTGGTGGTGTTGGCCGGCTTCATGCGCATCCTCACACCAGGTTTTGTGGCGCATTACGAGGGGCGACTGCTCAATATCCACCCGTCTCTGCTGCCCGCTTTCCCGGGGCTTGACACGCACCAGCGGGCCATCGATGCAGGCTGCCAGTTTGCCGGGGCCACGGTGCACCAGGTCACCCCTCAACTGGACCACGGCGGCATTTTGGCTCAGGCGGTGGTGCCGATCATGCCCGGGGACACCGCCGATGTGCTGGCGGCTCGGGTGCTCACGCAAGAGCACCTCATTTACCCCCGTGCCATCGCCGATTTTTTGCGTTTGAAAAAATCAAGCTGAGCCTGAGGGGCCTGCCGTTCAGGAAAGGTCAATCGCCGATCCGTTCAAATCGTGCCTGCACCTTGCCGTTGAATTCGGCCACATCCGCAAACATGGCTTCTGGCCGAACCCACTGGCCTTGTTCGCCATAAAGAGCCTGGTAAAGCGTCATGGGCTGCAGGTCTTCGCTGTGGCGCACGGTGCCCAGCACCCGGTACAGGCCGCCTTTGTAATGTCTGTAAAGGCCTTTGGGCGTTTCGATCAGTGGCGGAAGTGGCTCGGACATGGGCGCTTTCTGGGGTGGGGTTCATTCTGCAAGGGCGGGGATGGGACAATAGACCCCATGCATCCAAAAGCCCTTTTAGACGCCTGTGCCGATCTGGTCAGGCTGTGCCTCCAATTTGAACACCCCGCCGATGCAGTCGTGTCGCGTTATTTTCGCGAGCACCGAGCCCTTGGCCCCCGTGAGCGCGCCACCCTGGCAGAAACGGCGTTTGCCGTGCTGCGCAAAAAATTGTTGTTTGAGCAGCTGGCCCGCTCGGGCTCAGGCCCCAAAGAACGCAAGCTCGCGATTTTGGGGTTCTTTGGCCCGCGCGACTTTCTGGCTGCCGCACTCAGCGATGCCGAAAAACAATGGCTGGCCACCTGTGACGCCATTCCGGCCAGTGCCCTGATGGCCCCGCACCGCCACAACCTGCCCGAATGGATGGCGCAGGCCCTGCAAGCCCAGCTGGGTGAGGATTTCTGGCTGCTGGCCCAGAACCTGCAGGAACCGGCACCACTGGATTTGCGCGTCAACATGCTGCAATCCAAACGCAGCGAGATTCAAAAAGAGTTGGCGCAAGCCGGCATCGCGTCCAAACCCACGCCTTACTCACCTTGGGGTTTGCGGTTGGAGACCAAGCCCGCTTTGCAGCGCACCGATGCCTTCACCCGTGGCGCCATTGAAGTGCAGGACGAGGGTTCGCAGTTGCTGGCCTTGCTGGTGGACGCTCACCGGGGCGAAATGGTGGTGGATTTTTGTGCGGGCGCTGGCGGTAAAACGCTCGCCTTGGGCGCGTCCATGCGCAGCACCGGTCGCCTGTATGCGTTTGATGTGTCAGGCCATCGGCTGGATGCGATGAAGCCCCGCATGGCCCGCAGCGGCCTGTCCAACGTGCACCCGGCAGCCATCGCACACGAGCGCGATGACCGCGTCAAGCGCTTGGCGGGCAAGATCGACCGGGTGCTGGTTGATGCCCCTTGCTCGGGCTTGGGCACCTTGCGCCGCAACCCCGACTTGAAATGGCGCCAAAAGCCCCAAGCTGTGCAAGAGTTGACCGAGAAGCAGCAAGCCATCTTGCAAAGTGCCTCTCGCTTGGTCAAGTCTGGCGGGCGGTTGGTGTATGCAACCTGCAGTCTTTTGCCGGAAGAAAACGAGCTGATCGCGCAAGCCTTTGGTGCCGCCAACCCCGACTTCGTTCCCTTGAACGTGGCCGAGGAACTGGAGCGGCTGAAGGTGCCGGACGCAGCCAGTTTGTGCTCCCCTGCGCCATCGGGCGATGCCAACCCCGATGCCCCGCCTGGCGGCACATTCCTGAGGTTATGGCCCCACCGCCACGCCACAGATGGTTTTTTTGCCGCAGCATGGGTCAGAAAGTAAATTTTCTGATTCATTCTGTTCGGATTCGGTGGAAATAGCTGTCTTTTTGACGGCGGAAAACTTAAAATCGACAAATTGCCTGAAATCAGGCGTCAGTAGAAAGACAAACTCATGTTGTTGCCTGATTGGGCCTTTTTGGATTCCGTGATTCAGTGGATGGGCCATGGCCTGTTTGACTTCTCTTGGTGGCAAATGCTGTTGATCACCTTGGGCCTGACCCACATCACCATCGCCAGCGTGACCATTTTTCTGCACCGTCACCAGGCGCACCGTGCTTTGGACTTGCACGCGATCCCTTCCCACTTTTTTCGTTTCTGGCTCTGGCTGACCACGGGCCAGGTGACCAAGGAATGGGCGGCCATTCACCGCAAGCACCATGCCAAATGTGAACAAGCCGAAGACCCTCACAGCCCGCATGTGTACGGCATCAAAACTGTGTTGTTGACCGGTGCCGAGCTTTACCGCAAGGAATCCAAGAACCTGGAGACCATGAAGCGCTTTGGACATGGCACGCCAGACGACTGGCTTGAGCGCAACCTGTACACCCGTTTTTCGTGGCAGGGCGTTGCCCTGATGCTGATCATCGATGTGGCGCTGTTTGGCTTTCTGGGCCTGACGGTCTGGGCGGTTCAGATGGCCTGGATCCCGATCACTGCCGCGGGCCTCATCAACGGCGCCGCGCATTATTGGGGTTACCGCAATTTTGAGGCGCATGACGCCAGCACCAACATTTCGCCTTGGGGCATTCTGATTGGTGGCGAAGAGTTGCACAACAACCACCACACTTACCCCACATCGGCTAAGTTGTCGGTCAAACCCTATGAGTTCGACATCGGCTGGTTGTACATTCGCATTCTTGAAACCATGGGTCTGGCCACCGTCAAGAAAACCCCGCCCCGTCTGGCATACGGCGACATCCGCCCCGTGGCCGATGAGAAGACGCTGGAAGCCTTGATTGCCAACCGCTACGAAGTGATGGCCGGTTATGCACGCAATGTGCGCACTGTGATGCAGCAAGAAGCCAGCAAACTCAAGCTCGACGCCAATGCATTGCAAGCTGCTCAACGCTGGTTGCATCGTGACAGCGCCAAGGTTCCTGCCTCCGCACAAGCACAGCTCAGGCAAGCCCGGGCAGCCAGCCCTGTGCTCGACAAAATGGTGCAAATGCGAGAAGAGCTCAGCCAAATCTGGCTGAACACCTCACATTCGCGTGAACAACTGGCCGCTGATCTGCAAGCCTGGTGCCGCCGTGCCGAAGAAAGCGGAATCGCTGCTTTGCAAGACTTCTCTGTGAAGTTGAGGGCTGTTCGCCAGGTCGCCTGATCCTTTTCGCGTTCAGACAAACAGGGCCTTCGGGCCCTGTCTGCTTTTGGGTGGCGCTTCTTGGAGTAACTCCACGCAACAGTGCCGTCAGGGGTCAAGCCCTATGGCGCTGTTGAATGTCAGGAGGCAAGTGTCGGCGCCTCTCGGTGAAGTCCCCGGTTTTTGCCAAATGTCCAAGTGCATGCCCAGCGATTGCGCTCAGCCATAAAAAAACCCGCTGTCAGAACAGCGGGTTTTTTGGGATACAAAGCTCAGGCTGAATTACTTCAGCTTGATTTCCTTGTATTCAACGTGCTTGCGAGCTTTTGGGTCGAACTTCATGATCGACATTTTCTCGGGCATTGTTTTCTTGTTTTTGCTGGTCGTGTAGAAATGACCAGTGCCAGCTGTGGATTCCAGCTTGATTTTTTCGCGTCCGCCTTTGGTTGCCATGGTGTATGACTCCTAATGTTCTGGGTTTAGGCTTGGCCACGTTCGCGCAGGTCTGCGAGAACGGCATCAATGCCATTTTTATCGATCAGGCGCAGAGCGGCGCTGGAAACGCGCAGACGCACCCAACGGTTTTCTGTTTCAACCCAGAAACGACGGTATTGCAGGTTCGGCAAGAACCGGCGCTTGGTTTTGTTGTTGGCGTGGGAAACATTGTTTCCCGTCATTGGGCCTTTGCCCGTTACTTCGCATACGCGTGCCATGAGGACACTCCGATAACATAAACAGCCGGTGCCGATGGGTCTCATGCTGAATTGCATGGGGCCTGGCGCTCCAGCCTCACCTCGCCAAGATGGGTGGCGGTATCCCAAATCACTGTTTCCAATATCCAGACGAAAAGCCCGGATAAAAGCAGCAAAGCCTTGGATTATAGCCAGAAAGCGGCGCTTTTCCCATTTGGGCAAGGCGCGGCAGGCCAGGGGGAGTTTCCTTAAGCGTTGTTTTGTTCCAGAAAACGCTGAGCGTCCAGTGCTGCCATGCAGCCAGTGCCTGCGCTGGTAATGGCCTGGCGGTAGACGTGGTCCTGCACATCGCCAGCGGCAAACACGCCAGGCACCGAAGTCTGTGTGGCAAAGCCCTTCAGGCCGCTTTGGGTCACGATGTAGTTGTTTTCCAAGCTCAGCTGTCCCTGGAAGATGTCGGTGTTGGGGGAGTGGCCAATGGCAATGAAGCAGCCCTTGAGTTCGATGTCTTCCAGGCCACCGTCCACGGTACTTTTCAGGCGCACACCCGTCACGCCCGATGCGTCACCCAGCACTTCTTCCAGGGTCTGGAAGGTCTTGAGCACGATCTTGCCTGCGGCCACCTTGTCCATCAGTTTGTCCACCAGGATGGGCTCGGCCTTGAATTTGTCACGGCGGTGGATCAAGTAGACCTTGCAGGCGATGTTGGACAGGTACAAGGCTTCTTCAACAGCGGTGTTGCCGCCACCGACCACGCAGCACAGCTGGTCTCGGTAAAAGAAGCCGTCGCAGGTGGCGCAGCCACTCACGCCCCGGCCCATGAAGGCTGTTTCGGACGGCAGACCCAGGTACTTGGCCGATGCGCCCGTGGCGATGATCAGCGAGTCGCAGGTGTAGGTGCCGCTGTCACCGATCAAGGTGAATGGGCGTTGGTCGAGCTTGACGGTATGGATGTGGTCGAACACGATTTCGGTGTTGAAGCGCTCTGCGTGCTCCTGAAAACGTTGCATCAATTCCGGGCCTTGCACGCCATGAACGTCAGCGGGCCAGTTGTCCACTTCGGTGGTGGTCATGAGCTGGCCACCTTGGGCCATGCCTGTGATCAGCAGGGGTTTCAAGTTGGCGCGGGCTGCATACACAGCGGCGGTGTAGCCAGCAGGGCCAGAACCGAGGATCAGGACTTGGGCGTGTTTGGTAGTGGCAGACATGTTGGCAATCGGGTTGAGCAGTTGGTTGAAAGACAAAGGGCCAGTGGCGCATGGAACTGACCGATTGTAAGAAACCCCCAAAGGCAAGATGTTGTCAGGGTCTCAGTTCGGGGTGCGCAATGCCGCAACGGCCGCTTGATCGGGTAAGCTTGAGGCCTAATTTATGACCTATTCACTGCACACATTGACCAACCCTGCGGTCCAGGCCAAGGCGCTGGATGCACCGCAGTCTTTCTGGGCGCGATTTGCACAAGAAATTATCTTGTTGATGGGGGGCGCCTTGCTCTTGCTGTGCCTTTTGGCCTTGCTCAGCTATCAAGCTGCCGATCCCGCCTGGTCCACCTCGGGCAGTGGTCAAGGCGTACGCAACTGGATTGGCCCTGCAGGGGCCTGGCTGGCGGATCTGGCTTATTTTGCGTTTGGCTATTCTGCCTGGTGGTGTCTGGCTGCTGCTGCCCGAGCTTGGTTGGTGGGCTTGGCCCGCTGGATGCGAGGCCCCTCGGATGAAGAAGAGTTTCCTCAATCTGCTGACTGGCGCCACAGCCGCTGGATTTTTTGGCTCGGCCTGGTGGTCTTGGTGGCGGCGAGCGCGAGCATTGAATGGGCCCGTTTGTACCGCCTGGAGGCGCATCTGCCTGGCCATAGCGGCGGTGTGGTCGGCCATGTGGTGGGTAACGCCAGCGTGCACTGGTTTGGTTTTACCGGCGCTGCATTGATCGGCATCGCGCTGGTGGTGGCAGGTGCCGCCATGGTCTTTCGCTTTTCATGGGGCCAGTTGGCCGAGTCTGTCGGGGCCCGCATTGATGCTCTGATTCGGTCCCGCCATGTGAAGCGTGAAATTCAGGAAGATCTGGCATTGGGCCAAAAAGCTTTGCGTGAACGTGAAAAATCCATGCCCATGCAGGCCATCGAACCTCAATGGGACATGGACCATTTGCCCCTGGCTCCTGAGGGTCAGCTCGATCTGGAGCCCGTGCCTTTGTCCATGCCGTCGGTGCCTCCGATGGTGATTGAGCCTGCGGTCATGAACGTGCCGCGCAGTGATCGGGTGGTCAAGGAGCGCCAAAAACCACTCTTCACCGAATTGCCGGACAGCAAACTTCCGCAAGTGGATTTGCTGGACAGTTTGTCGACCCGTCAAGAGACGGTGTCTCCAGAAACGCTGGAAATGACCAGCCGTTTGATCGAGAAGAAACTGAAAGATTTTGGAGTCGATGTGCGCGTGGTGGCCGCTGCCCCGGGCCCTGTCATCACACGCTACGAAATTGAACCTGCCACGGGTGTCAAAGGTTCACAGGTGGTCAATCTGGCCAAAGACCTGGCGCGCTCGCTCAGTCTGGTGTCGATTCGGGTGATCGAGACGATTCCCGGCAAAAACTTCATGGCCTTGGAGTTGCCCAACGCCAAACGCCAGTCGATCAAACTGAGCGAAATTCTGGGCTCGCAGGTTTATCACGAAGCCAAGTCCATGCTGACCATGGGTCTGGGCAAGGACATCATCGGCAACCCGGTGGTGGCCGATCTGGCCAAGATGCCGCATGTGTTGGTGGCTGGTACCACCGGCTCGGGCAAGTCGGTGGGTATCAATGCCATGATTTTGTCGCTGCTCTACAAGGCCGAGGCACGCGATGTCAGATTGCTGATGATCGACCCCAAGATGCTGGAGATGTCGGTCTATGAAGGCATCCCGCACTTGCTGGCCCCGGTGGTCACCGACATGCGTCAAGCTGCAAACGGTCTGAACTGGTGTGTGGCCGAGATGGAAAAGCGCTACAAGCTGATGAGCAAAATGGGCGTGCGCAATCTGGCGGGCTACAACGCCAAGATCGACGAAGCCACGGCACGCGAAGAGTTCATTTACAACCCCTTCAGCCTGACCCCGGACGATCCTGAGCCACTCAAGCGCCTGCCGCACATCGTGGTGGTGATCGACGAGCTGGCCGATTTGATGATGGTGGTGGGCAAGAAAATCGAAGAGCTGATTGCCCGGCTGGCCCAAAAAGCCCGTGCTGCGGGCATTCACTTGATTTTGGCCACCCAGCGTCCCAGCGTGGACGTGATCACCGGCCTGATCAAGGCCAACATCCCGACCCGGATCGCGTTCCAGGTGTCCAGCAAGATCGACAGCCGTACCATCCTCGATCAGATGGGGGCTGAGGCCTTGCTGGGTATGGGTGACATGCTGTACATGCCTTCGGGGACAGGTTTCCCGATTCGTGTGCATGGTGCTTTTGTGAGCGACGAAGAAGTGCACCGCGTGGTGAACTACCTCAAGAGCCAGGGCGAGCCCGATTACATCGAGGGCGTGTTGCAAGGCGGCACAGCGGACGATGATGGTGGCATGCTCGGTGAGGGCGACAACAGCGAAAAAGACCCGATGTATGACCAAGCGGTCGAGGTGGTTTTGAAAAACCGCAAAGCCAGTATTTCACTGGTCCAGCGCCACCTCAAGATCGGCTACAACCGAGCCGCTCGTTTGGTTGAAGACATGGAAAAAGCCGGCTTGGTCAGCAGCATGAGCGGCAGCGGTCAGCGCGAAATTTTGGTGCCTGCCAGGGCCGAGTGACACCCATGCATTCAATTTTCTGGCTGCGTCGCACCGCGTTGGCATTTCTGGGCCGGTGCTTTTTGGTTTTTGGGGCTCTGGTCTTCATGGTTCCGGTGCAAGCCGATGGCCTGGACCTGTTGGCGCAGTTCATGAAGCAGGCAAGCAGCGGGCGTGCTCAGTTCATTCAGGTCGTCACTTCGCCCAGCCGTGCCGGGCAGGCCCCTCGGGCTAAAACATCGAGTGGCAGTTTCGAGTTCCATCGGCCTGGCAAATTCCGTTTTGATTACCGCAAGCCTTTTGTGCAAACCCTGGTCGCCGATGGTCAGACCCTTTGGCTGCACGATGTGGAACTGAACCAGGTCACGGCACGCAAGCAATCTCTGGTGCTGGGTTCAACCCCGGCTGCCTTGTTGACCTCAGCGTCTGATTTGCAGGCCCTGAAAGTCGATTTCCAATTCGCGCCAGAGCCCGAGCGGAATGGTTTGCAATGGGTGCGTGCCACACCGCAATCGCCAGACGGGCAAATTCGCTCGGTGTTGGTGGGCTTGCGAGCTGCCCCCGCAGGACCCGAACTGGCCGTGCTGGACGTGCAGGACAGCCTTGGCCAGCGTTCGGTGCTGACTTTCTCGTCCTTTGAGCTCAACCCGGTTTTACCCGCCAGCACATTCGTATTCAAAGCCCCCGCTGGCGCTGACGTCATCAAGCCATGATGCGCGGGAGGGTGAGATGAAAGCGGCCAACGTATCCCCCCATGCCCCACTGGCCGAGCGCTTGCGCCCTCGAAACCTGGGCGAGGTGATGGGCCAGCAGCATTTGCTGGGCGAGGGCATGGCCTTGCGTCTTGCATTCGAGTCCGGTCAGCCGCACAGCTGCATTTTGTGGGGCCCGCCAGGCGTAGGAAAAACCACCATCGCCCGTTTGATGGCCGATGCCTTTGATGCCCAATTCTTGAGCATCAGCGCGGTGCTGGGTGGCGTCAAGGACATCCGCGAGGCCGTGGAAAAAGCCGAGGCCGTTCGCACCGGCTTGCACCCCCAGCGCACCATCATGTTTGTGGATGAGGTGCACCGCTTCAACAAAAGCCAGCAGGACGCGTTCCTGCCGCATGTGGAAAGTGGCTTGCTCACTTTCATTGGTGCGACCACGGAAAATCCGTCGTTTGAGGTCAACTCGGCCTTGCTCTCGCGGGCTGCCGTGTATGTGCTGCAGCCATTGTCTGAAGAAGACCTGCAAAACATCGTGGTCCGTGTGAGGGGCATCAACGCGATCCCCGACATTGAGCCAGAGGCCCTTGCGCGATTGCTGGCTTATGCCGATGGCGACGCAAGGCGCTTGCTCAACACGCTGGAAACTTTGTCGATGGCGGCCAAGCAAGAAGGCGTCGACCCCGTGACCGACGCTTGGCTGATGCGGGTGTTGGGCGAGCGCATGCGTCGCTACGACAAAGGCGGGGAGCAGTTCTACGACACCATCAGCGCCTTGCACAAGTCCGTACGGGGTTCTGACCCGGATGCTGCGCTTTATTGGTTCGTCCGCATGCTCGATGGCGGTGCAGACCCGCGTTACCTCGCACGCAGGTTGATCCGAATGGCAAGTGAAGATGTGGGTCTGGCCGATCCGCGTGCTTTGCGCATGGCCCTCGATGCCGCTGATGTGTACGAGCGCCTGGGCAGCCCCGAGGGTGAGTTGACGCTGGCACAGTGCGTCATCTACCTGGCCATGGCGCCCAAATCGAATGCAGCCTACAAGGCTTTCAACGAGGCCAAGGCATTTGTCAAAAAAGACGGCACCCGCCCAGTCCCCATGCATCTGCGCAATGCCCCGACCCAGCTGATGAAAAATCTGGACTATGGCAAGGGCTACCGCTATGCCCACGATGAAGAAGATGGCTTTGCTGCGGGGGAGAGCTACTTGCCCGATGGCATGGCTCAACCCGGTTTTTACAGGCCGGTTCAAAGGGGTCTGGAAATCAAAATCGCGGACAGACTGTTAGAACTGCGAAAAAAAAATTCAGCCACAGGGTAAGTCCCGACGGGGATGGGTACTGACGGGGCACTTTCTTTCACTACAATCCGGCCACCCCGCCAGACACTGCTCAGATCTGGTGGGTTTTTTGCTAGTGATTGGGACTAACTCACAAGGTGATTCCCGGTGTGAAAACAACAACCGACGCCAAGACCCGCTAAGAGCAGGTCAAAACACGGAGAAATATATGGACGTCTTCTTCCAGCAGGTCATCAACGGCCTGGTCATGGGCAGCATGTACGCCTTGGTGGCCCTGGGCTACACCATGGTCTACGGCATCATCAACCTGATCAACTTTGCGCACGGAGAAGTGCTGATGGTGGGGGCTCTCACGAGCTGGACAGCCATTGGCATGATGCGAGACGCCATGCCTGGCGCGCCGGGCTGGATCATCCTGATTTTGGCCACACTGATCGCTTGCGTGGTGGCCGTCATTCTGAATTTTTCGATCGAAAAAATTGCCTACAGGCCATTGCGCAACAGCCCCAAATTGGCCCCCCTCATCACGGCCATCGGTGTGAGCATCTTGCTCCAGACCCTGGCCATGATCATCTGGAAGCCGAACTACAAGGCCTACCCCACATTGCTGTCGAGCACGCCCATCAACATGGGCGGCGTGGTCATCACCCCGACCCAAATCATGATATTGGGTGTGACAGCCGTGTCCCTGGCGGTCTTGATGTGGCTGGTCAATTACACACGTTTGGGCCGTGCCATGCGCGCCACGGCTGAGAACCCGCGCGTGGCGGGTTTGATGGGCGTGAAGCCCGACATGGTGATTTCTGCCACCTTTGTGATTGGTGCCATCCTGGCGGCCATAGCGGGCGTGATGTACGCCTCCAACTACGGCACAGCGCAACATGCCATGGGCTTTTTACCTGGCTTGAAGGCCTTTACTGCCGCGGTGTTTGGCGGCATCGGGAATTTGTCAGGCGCTGTCATCGGCGGCATTTTGCTGGGTCTGATTGAAGCCATTGGTTCGGGCTATATCGGGCAACTGACAGGTGGTGTACTGGGCAGTCATTACACCGATATTTTTGCGTTCATTGTGTTGATCATCGTGTTGACCCTGCGCCCTTCGGGCCTCATGGGTGAACGTGTGGCCGATCGCGCTTGATGGAGGTGAAAAAGTCATGAAACACAACAAAACACTTCAATACATTCTGATCGGGGCCGCCCTCATTGCCCTGCCTCTGGTCTTGCAGATTTTTGGCAACGCCTGGGTGCGCATCGCCGATATGGCCTTGCTTTACATCTTGCTGGCCATTGGTCTGAACATCGTGGTGGGCTATGCCGGCTTGCTGGACTTGGGCTACGTCGCCTTCTTCGCAGTGGGCGCTTACATGTATGGCCTGCTGTCGTCACCACACCTGACCAACACGTTCGCGTGGATCGCTGCTGCGTTTCCTGCTGGCATGCACATGCCCATCTGGCTGATCGTGCCTGTGGGGGCCGCGCTGGCGGGTTTGTTCGGCATGTTGTTGGGGGCGCCCACGCTCAAGTTGCGCGGTGACTATCTGGCCATCGTCACATTGGGTTTTGGTGAAATCATCCGCGTGTTCATGAACAACCTGGACCACCCGGTGAACATCACCAACGGTCCCAAGGGCCTCGATCAGATCGATCCGATCTCCATTTTTGGCCTGAATCTGGGCAAGAAACTGATGATCGGTGATTTTGAGATTGCCTCGGTCTCGCTGTATTACTACCTGTTCCTCAGCTTGGTGCTGGTCACCATTTTGATTTCGCACCGAATTGAAATTTCCCGCATTGGTCGTGCCTGGATGGCGATTCGTGAAGACGAAATCGCGGCCAAGGCCATGGGCCTGAACACCCGAAACCTCAAGCTCTTGGCTTTTGGCATGGGGGCCACTTTCGGCGGGGTGTCTGGCGCCATGTTTGCTGGCTTCCAGGGTTTCATCTCGCCTGAGTCGTTCAGCCTGATGGAGTCGGTGATGATCATCGCCATGGTGGTGCTGGGTGGTCTGGGCTATTTGCCCGGTGTCATTTTGGGCGCCATTCTTCTGTCCGCCTTGCCTGAGGTGCTTCGGTATGTGGCCGGACCTTTGCAAGAGATCACGGGCGGTCGCCTGGATGCGTCCATCATGCGCCAGCTGTTGGTGGCTTTGGCCATGATCGTGATCATGTTGATGCGCCCTCGTGGCTTGTGGCCTTCCCCTGAGCATGGCAAATCGCTCAAGACGAAATGAAGGACCTCAAAATGAATCCGTCATCCATCAAAGACACCGTTCTTCACGTCACGGGCATCTCCAAAAGATTTGGGGGTCTGCAAGCCCTCTCTGATGTGGGCATCACCATCCAGCGCGGTCAGGTTTATGGCCTGATCGGCCCCAACGGGGCTGGCAAGACCACGTTTTTCAACGTGATCACCGGCCTTTACACACCCGACAGCGGCAGCTTCGAGCTGGCAGGCAAGCCCTACCAGCCCACGGCTGTGCACGAAGTGGCCAAAGCGGGCATTGCCCGCACTTTCCAGAACATTCGGCTTTTTGCCGAAATGACAGCCCTCGAAAACGTGATGGTGGGCCGACATGTGCGCACCCACTCGGGTTTGCTGGGCGCGATTTTCCGCACACCGAGTTTCAAGGCCGAAGAAGCCGCGATCGCCCAGCGTTCGCAAGAGTTGCTCGACTATGTGGGCATCGGCAAGTACGCCGACTACAAAGCCCGCACCTTGTCCTATGGTGACCAGCGCCGTCTTGAAATCGCCCGTGCACTGGCGACTGACCCGCAACTGATCGCCTTGGACGAGCCTGCTGCCGGCATGAATGCGACCGAGAAGGTGCAACTGCGTCAACTGATCGACCAGATTCGCAAGGACAACCGGACCATCTTGCTGATCGAGCACGATGTGAAGCTGGTGATGGGTTTGTGTGACCGTGTGACTGTGCTCGACTATGGCAAGCAAATTGCCGAAGGCACGCCTGCCGATGTGCAGAAGAACGAAAAAGTCATTGAGGCCTATCTGGGCACGGGAGGACACTGAGATGGCCAATATTCTTCTGAAAGTCAAAGACCTGCAGGTGGGTTACGGCGGCATCCAGGCGGTCAAGGGCGTGAGCCTTGAAGTGCGCGAAGGCGAACTGGTGTCGCTGATCGGCTCCAACGGTGCGGGCAAAACCACCACCATGAAAGCCATCACCGGGACCTTGCCATTGCAAGCGGGTGATATCGAGTACATGGGTAAAAGCATCAAGGGCCAAGGCCCCTGGGACCTGGTCAAACAAGGGCTGGCCATGGTGCCGGAAGGCCGTGGTGTGTTCACGCGCATGACCATCACCGAAAACCTGCAGATGGGTGCTTACATCCGTTCGGACACCGCAGAGATTGCCAATGACATCGAGAAGATGTTCACCATCTTTCCGCGTTTGCGTGAACGCAAAGACCAGCTGGCAGGCACCATGTCCGGTGGCGAGCAGCAAATGCTCGCCATGGGTCGCGCCCTGATGAGTCGCCCCAAGGTGTTGCTGCTGGATGAGCCCTCCATGGGCTTGTCGCCCATCATGGTCGACAAGATCTTTGAGGTGGTGCGAGACGTCTACGCGCAAGGCGTGACGGTGCTGTTGGTGGAGCAAAACGCCAGCCGTGCGCTGGCCATTGCCGACCGCGGCTACGTGATGGACTCCGGCCTGATCACCATGACCGGCGTGGGCAAGGACATGCTCCAAGACCCCAGGGTTCGCGAGGCGTACTTAGGCGAGTAAGCCCCCTTTGCAACCAAAAAAAGCCCGGCATGCCGGGCTTTTTTGTGTCGAAGGGGGGCGGCAAGATCTTGTCGCTCAGTCCACCCGTGCGCCGCTGGCTTTCACCACGGCCTCGTAGCGGGACAGCTCTTTTTTCATGAACACACCAAACTGCTCGGACGTGTTGCCCACGGGTTCGGCCATCAACATGGCAAATCGGGCTTGAGTTTCTGGCGCCTGCAGTGCAGCGACAAAGGCCTTGTTCAACCGATCCACCACATCGCGTGGTGTGGCAGCGGGTGCCACCAAACCCCACCAGGTGTCGATTTCGAAATCTTTCAGTGTCTCGCTCATGCTGGGGATATCGGGCAGGGCGTTGCTGCGTTTGGCGGTGGTGACCGCCAGGGCCTTGAGTCGGCCTGACTTGATGTTGGCTGCGGCAGTGGCCAGGTTGTCGAAGTTGAAGTCGACCTGACCCGACAGCAAGGCCAGTTGCGCAGGGTTGCCCCCGTTGTAGGGGATGTGCACCGCAAAAATGCCCGCTGCGCGTTTGAACATTTCGCCGGCCAGATGGCCTGCGCTGCCATTGCCGCCCGAGCCAAAGTTCAGTTTGGCAGGGTTGACTTTGGCATAAGCCACCAGATCGGCGAGGGTGTTGATCTTCAGGCTTTGTGCAGTCTCGGCGTTCATCACCAGCACATTGGGTACGCGCAGCATCTGGGTGATGGGGGCAAAGTCACGGCTGGCGTCGTAGGGCATTTTGGCGAACAGCCAAGGGTTGATGGCGTGTGTGGCCGTGGCCGCAATGCCCAGGGTCAACCCGTCAGGTGCTGATTTGGCCACCAGGTCGGCGCCCAGATTGCCGCCAGCGCCAGGACGGTTTTCAATGATCACGGTTCCCAGGCTGTCCTTGACACGTTCTGCCAGAGCCCGCGCCGTGACGTCGATGGGTCCACCTGCCGCATAAGGCACGATGATGCGGATCGGCTTGCCCTGCGCCCAGGCAGGGGCGCTGAGTGCGAGTGATGCAGCGCCAAACTGGCGGCGGGTGATTGAATTCATGGGTGTGCTCCTTGCAGAAGGTGGTGGGGTATTCATGTCATTGAATGCCAATGGGCATCAAGATCAGGCCTTGGCTTTGTCGGCCTCGGAAGTGAACGAGTCGGCATAAAACTCTTCCTCGGGCAGACCGCCTTGCGCCAGATAGTCTCTCTTGGCCGAGTCCACCACGATGGGTGCGCCGCAGGCATACACCTGGTAGCCTGACAAGTCCGGGTGGTCTTGCAAAACGGCCTGGTGAACAAAGCCGGTGCGGCCCGTCCATTGGTCTTGCGCTTCGGCGTTCGAAATCACGGGCACGTAGCGCAGGTTGGGCATTTCGGCCAATCTGGCATTCACCCATTCGGCCATATAGAGGTCATCAGGGCGGCGGCCGCCCCAATACAGCGTGGCGGGTCGGGTGATGCCACGGTGCTGCATGTGCTCGATGAGTGCCTTGATGGGCGCAAAACCGGTGCCTGAGGCCAGCAAGACGATCGGCTTGTCGCTGTCTTCTCGCAGGTAAAAACTGCCGTAAGGGCCTTCGGCACGCAGGATGTCTTTTTCCTTCATGGTGGTGAAGACCGGGTCGGTGAACTTGCCGCCGGGCATGTGACGGATGTGCAGTTCCACGGTGGGTGGCGCCACTTCCAGGGTGTGGGGCGCGTTGGCCATGCTGTAACTGCGGCGCGAGCCGTCACGCAGCAAGAACTCGATGTACTGACCGGCGTGGAACTTCATCACGTCGTTGGCGGGCAGTTGCAATTTCATCACGACCACATCGTGTGATTTTTTCTCGAGGCTGACCACGCGCACCGGCATTTTCTTGACGGGCAGACCACCTTCTGCAGTGACCTGGCGCGATTCCAGAACCACATCGCTCTGGGCCTTGGCGCAGCAGGTCAGCACCAGACCTTGGGATTCTTCTTCGTCGCTCAGTGCTTTGGCCTGGTGCGGGCCATGCACCACGGTGCCTGATATTTTTTTGCATTTGCACGAACCGCAGGCCCCATCCTTGCAGCCATAGGGCAGTCCTATGCCCTGTCGAATGCCTGCAGCCAGCAAGGTTTCGTTGTCATCGGCTGTGAAGTTGCGGCCACTGGGCAGCACGGAAATTTGAAAGCTCATCTTTTGGGTATCCTTGAGGGTGTGAATTCGACCCGGAACCCCTGATTTTGCCTTCAAACCAAACCCCCTTGGGCGCATTGCCCGCCCGCTTCCGTCGCCAGCGTGTCCTGATCGTGGGCTGCGGCGATGTGGGCTTGCGCACCGCCGGTCAGTTGGGGGCGCCAAAAAGCCAGAGGGTGCGCCTGCTGGCGCTGACCTCTTCGCCCGAACGCGTGCGTTTGTTGCGGGCTTGCGGCATCACCCCTTTGCAAGGCAATCTGGACGATGCGGCCAGTTTGAAGCGCCTGGCGGGCATCGCCCACCGGGTCATCCACTTGGCCCCGCCGCCGAGCGAGAGGCGTGGGCAGTCCGACAGGGATCCGCGCAGTTTGGCCCTGGTGCGCGCATTGCGTTTGCGCACACCACCGCAAGTGGTGGTGTACGGCTCCACCACGGGTGTTTATGGCGATTGCGCTGGCCAGCGGGTCGATGAAACCTGGCCCGTGAAACCGCACACGCCTCGCGCGCAACGCCGGGTCGATGCTGAAAAGCTGATGCGATTTTTGGGGCGCAGTGGCGTACGGGTCAGTGTGCTGCGCATCCCCGGCATCTATGCACCTGACCGGGACGGTGGAACCCCTCGTGAGCGCTTGCTCAAAGGCACGCCCGTGCTGGTCGCCAAAGAAGATGTGTACACCAACCACATCCACGCGAACGATTTGGCGCGGGCTTGTGCTGCCGCCTTGTGGCGTGGCAAGCCGCAGCGCGTGGTGAATGTGACAGACGACACCGACCTGAAAATGGGCGATTACTTTGATTTGGCAGCCGACTTGTACGGCTTGCCCAAGCCCCCTCGCATGGCTCGCAGCGATGCCAATGCAGCGTTGCCCTTGATGCTGCTGAGTTTTATGAACGAGTCACGGCGTTTGGACAACACCCGTATGAAGCAAGAGCTGCAGATACGGCTGCGCTACCCGCACGTGCGAGACGGCTTGAGCCTGCAAGGCCAATTGCTTTGATGCGGCTCATGGAGAAACCAGGATGAATGCCCAACGCATCGACAAATGGCTCTGGGCCGCACGTTTCTTCAAGACCCGGAGCATCGCCAGCGATGAAATCGGCAAAAACCGCGTGCAGGTCAATGGCCTGGATGCAAAAGCCTCGCGTGAGGTCAAGGCGGGCGACACGGTGCGCTTGCGGCAAGGCGCGGTCGAGCGAACGGTGCTGGTGCAGGGCCTGAGCGGGGTGCGGGGTCCGGCCACAGCGGCCCAGTTGCTTTACGAAGAAACCCCTGAAAGTATCCTGGCGCGCCAAAAAGCAGCCGAGATGCACCGCTTGGCCCGCGAGCCCGCCCTCAGCATTGAGCAGGGCCGGCCCACCAAGCGTGACCGCAGGCTCATTCAGCGTGCATGGGATGACCGATGGGGTGCCGGGATCGATTGAGGCGCCCCCAAAGCAGCCAAAGGATCAGGCATCCACAGGCTGTGTCTCAAACCACCTTGATCTTGCCCGCCGCATCCCTGGCACGCTGCAATGCGTTGGGCCCTTTGGCCAAGGCCACGGCCATGCGGCGGTAAGGCCGTGTGCTGGGTTTGCCGAAAATGCGAACGTCGACACCCGGTTCGGACAAAGCGTCTGGTACGCCCGTAAATTGCGGATGGGCGCCTTCCTTGTCGGCCAGCACCACGGCGCTGGCGCCTTCCACGCAGTCGATCTGTGGAATCGGCAGACCCAAAATGGCGCGGGCGTGCAAATCAAACTCACTCAGATTCTGGCTGACCAGTGTGACCATGCCGGTGTCGTGTGGGCGAGGACTCAATTCGCTGAAGATGACCTCGTCTTTTGTGACGAAAAATTCCACACCAAACAGGCCCGCTCCACCCAAATCGGTGGTGACTTTTTCGGCCATGTCTTGCGCAACCTTCAGATGGTCTGGTTTCATGGCTTGTGGCTGCCAGCTGTACTGGTAGTCACCACGCTCCTGCACGTGGCCGATGGGCTCGCAAAACAGTGTGGGGCCTTTGCGCTGGCGCACGGTGAGCAGGGTGATCTCAAACTCGAAGTGGATGAACTCTTCGACAATGACTTTCTGCCGGTCGCCGCGCATGCCCGCACAGGCGAATTCCCAGCAGTGCTGGATGTCGGCAGGTGTTTTGGCCACACTCTGGCCTTTGCCCGATGAACTCATCACCGGTTTGATGACGACCGGAAAGCCGATGTCTGTGGCCTTGGTCAACAGATCAGCAGCCGATTCGGCATAGTTGAATTTGGCGGTGCGCACGCCCAGCCCCACGGCCACGTCGCGGATGCGGTCACGGTTCATGGTCAGGTTGGCAGCGCGGGCGCTGGGGATCACTTCAAAGCCTTCTTTTTCCACCTCCAGCAACACTTCGGTGCGGATGGCTTCGATCTCGGGGACGATCAAGTCAGGCTGGTATTTGGCAATGGCGGCTCGCAGGGACGTTTCGTCGAGCATGCTGAAGACGCAGTATTCGTCAGCCACCTGCATGGCGGGTGCGCCTGCATAGCTGTCGCAGGCGATCACGTGACATCCCAGACGCTTGACACTGATGACAAATTCTTTGCCAAGTTCACCGGACCCCAAAAGGAGAATTTTTTTCATGTCGTTGGATGGGAGTTTGATTTTTTAAAACGGAGTTGGGCTGGCTCAATGCGGAATGTCGGGTGCTCAATACCTGTCGGTGTTGCCACCAAGCGACTGCAACACACCAAGCCAAAACGAGCCTCTTTCTGCATACGCGTCAGGATCGAGGGCGCCACTGGCACCCGCATAAACGGCAGTTTGCACCATCACGATGCCGGTTGACGGCTGTACAAAAACGGTTTGGCCATGGATGCCTTGCATGCCAAAGCTGCGCTCTTTTTGGGGCAGTAGCCAGAACTGGTAGCCATACCCCAGAGAAGGCGTGGCCCGGTAAGGCTTGAAGGCATCAGGTTGGCGCGCTGCGTCGGTGGCGTCCAGTAAATACTCTTTGGGGATGACTTGCTGATCACCCACCTTTCCGTCCTTTGCCAGTAAATGGCCCAAACGCCCCCAGTCGCGCAAAGCGGCATTGAAACAAAAATAAGCCCCTTCCTGACGGTCTTTGGCAGTGCACCAAAAGGCATCTTGTTCTGCACCGATGGGTTTCCAAAGCCACTCGGATGTCAGCTCGGCCATGGTTTTGCCTGCAGCAGCTGTCAGAACTCGGCCCAACACCTCGGTTTCTGCACTGGCATAAATGAATTTTTCGCCTGTGGGGCTGTGCCGGTCTGTGATGCTGCGCAGCATGGTGCTGACCGGCGGATTGCCCGTGGCCACACTCCGTGAAAGTCTGGCCACATCGTCCTGGCCGTCATAGCGCTCGGTGAACCGAAGGCCGGAACTCATGCGCAGTAAATGGCGAATCGAAGTTTGGCCGTAGGGGCTGTCAGCCAGATCTTTGGCGTAGAAACCGGCTTGATCGTCAATCGATTTGATGACTCCCCGCGACACGGCGCTGCCGATCAAAAGCGAGGTAACGCTTTTGGCCATTGAAAAGGACAGGAATCGCGCTTGGTCGGTGCGACCATAACGGTAACGTTCAGCGATGATTTCGCCGTTTTTCAGAATCAGCAGGCCGGTGATGCGTCGGCGATCAAGGTAGTCGTCCAGGCTGTAGCCCATGTTCCTGTGGCGGTATCGGATGTCCACCGATTGGGCGGCTTTGGGCAAAGGTTGGACGCTGTCACCTTTGCTGACCTGGTGAGTCGACGCGCCAGGCACTTTGTCCAGGGCTGACCAGGAACCGACCCGCTGCGTCATTTGCATGACGCCACCGCCTGTACTGATGGGGTAGCCCAAGCTTTTGCCCAAGGCTTCCTCGTCGGGCTCTGCATGCGCCAATGGAAAAAACATGGACACGATCAGAACCAACCCACAGCAGCAGCGTGCAAAAAATCTTCTCAGGATTGGCATGGCCATGTTCTTCAAGCGTTTTTGAATTCGGTGTGAAGCCTGCCCATTTCAGCTGCTGTCAAACGGTTGCCGT
Organism: uncultured Burkholderiales bacterium; assembly: GCA_903935585.1. Taxonomy (GTDB): domain Bacteria; phylum Pseudomonadota; class Gammaproteobacteria; order Burkholderiales; family Burkholderiaceae_C; genus Limnohabitans_A. The sequence continues at coordinate 39,112 of CAIZSE010000149.1, forward strand.
GCTGGCTGACCACGGCTGCTGCTGTCCGGTTGGCCAGCGCAGCTGCCTCAATGGGTGTGTGGCCATGGGTGATGGCGTACAGGAAGGTGCCAGCAAACATGTCGCCGGCGCCGTTGGTGTCAATGGCTTTGGTGGGGACCGCAGGCACATCGGTGCGGTTTTGGCCTTGAATGACGATGCAGCCTTTGGGGCCACGGGTCAGGCACACGGTTTTGGCCAAGAGTGACAGTTGGCCGATGATGGTGTCCAGGTCGGTGGTGCCGCACCAGGTTTGGGCTTCTTCTTCGTTGGCAAACAAATAGTCGAGGCCATCACCGACCATGGCATCGAGACCCGCCTTGCAGAAATTGATCATACTGACATCGCTGAGAGTGAGCGCTGTGGCCACTTGGTGGTCCTTGGCGATCTGGCGGCCCTGAACCGCGGCCTCCAGCCCGCTTGGCGATGCGGCCAGATAGCCTTCCATGTAATAAATCCTGGATTTGGCGATGTCTTGCGGGTGCAGGGCCTTGCTGTCGAGCTGCGAGGTGGCGCCCAGAAAGGTGCACATGCTTCGTTCGGCATCTGGCGTGACCAGCACCATGCAGCTGCCAGTTTGGCCTTCGGTGGGCCGGGTGTGGGTCAGGTTGGTGGCGACATCGTTGGCCTGCAGGTCTTGCGTATAGAACGCACCCAGTTCGTCATCGGCGACGCGGCAAGAGTAAAACGCTTTGCCACCCAACTGGGCCAGGGCCACCACGGTGTTGCCGGCAGAGCCGCCGCCCGTGCGGCGGGCATGCAGGCCTTGCACATGGGAGAGCAGTTCTGCGCGTTGGGGCATGTCGATCAGCGTCATGTGCCGCTTGCTCACACCCATGGTGTTCAGCAAGGCATCAGAAACTTCGTATTCGGTATCGACCAGGGCGTTGCCGATGGCGTAAAGGTGGTAATGAGACATGGCCGTTATGGGTGATCAAAGAACAAGAGTTTAGCGGTTGCGCCCCTGAAGCCAGGCCCAAATTGGCTGTGAATGTGGACCACTTGAGTTGTGACACTCGCAGCGGGCAAATTTCTGCCATCACATCAAGCCCTGCTCAGCCATGGAAAAAGCCTGCCCTTGCCCCACGATGATGTGGTCCAGCACGCGCACATCGACCAGTGCCAGCGAGGCTTTCAAGGTCTGGGTAAGGTGCTCATCGGCGCGGCTCGGTTGTACCGAGCCGCTGGGGTGGTTGTGCGAGAGCACCACGGCGGCGGCCTGGTGGTGCAGGGCGCGCATGACGACTTCCCGGGGGTAGACGCTGGTTTGGCTGAGAGTGCCCCTAAAAAGCTCTTCCATGGCCAACATCCGGTTTTGGTTGTCTAAAAACAGCACGGCGAAGACCTCATGGTTTTTGTGGGCCAGTTGCAATTGCAGGTAATGCTTGACGGCGTCAGGCGTGTGGAAGGCCTCGCGTTCTTTAAGGCGTTGGCTCAGTGCCCTGCGGGCCACTTCGAACACGGCCAGCAGTTCGGCTTGCTTGGCGGGCCCCAGGCCTTTGACCAATCGCAGCGATGCAGTGGTAGCGTGCAAAAGCCCTGCGATACCCCCCGAAGCCAGTAATTCCTCAGACAACTGGAAGACGTTTTTGCCCGCCATGCCCGTGCGCAGCAAGATGGCCAGCAACTCGACATCGCTCAGCGCTTGTGGGCCTCTGGCAAGCAATTTTTCGCGCGGGCGCGCACCGACAGGCAAGTCCTTGATGCTCATTTGATGCCCCTCCCTGGAGCAGCCTTCGGTCCTGTTTGCCCCTTTTGCGGAGCGGGTTGGCCGGGCTTTTTACAATAGTGCCTTCTTTATGCCTGTTTGGCCGCATTTGCGGCATTCCAGAAAACCCTTATGTCCATTGTCGAACCCGGCTCTTTTTTGACACTTCACTACCGTCTGGCGGGCCCGCAAGGCGACATCATCAACACGTTCAACGAAAAACCGGCCACTTTGTCTCTTGGTGCGGGCACCTTGACGCCTGCCTTGGAGCAGCGTTTGCTGGGCTTGGCCGAGGGAGCAAGCGTGGTAATGGAGATTCCTGCAGGAGAAGCCTTCGGTGATCACAATCCGGACATGCACCAATGGGTGGCGCGCAAGCTGCTCAATGAGTTGGGCGATCCGATGGAAAAATATGCGGCGGGTGATGTGGTGCAATTTCCCACGCCCGATGGGTTGGGTGCTTATGCTGGCACGGTGTTGCAAGTCAACAGCGAGGGGGCGGTGTTGTTTGACTTCAACCACCCCCTGGCGGGCCAACCTGTGACTTTTGAGGTTGAACTGATTGGGGTAATCTGATGACGTCTGAAGTTCTTTTGGCCGAACCCCGTGGCTTTTGCGCTGGGGTGGACCGTGCGATTGAAATCGTTGAGCATGCGCTGGCCAAGTATGGCAAACCTATTTATGTGCGCCATGAAATCGTGCACAACACCTATGTCGTCAATGACCTCAAGAAAAAGGGTGCGATTTTCATCGAAGAATTGTCCGACGTGCCACCGGGGGCGACGCTGATTTTCAGCGCGCATGGCGTGAGTCGGGCAACGCATGACGAAGCCAAGGCGCGAGGATTTCGCATCTTTGACGCGACCTGTCCCCTGGTGACCAAGGTGCATGTCGAACTGGCCAAGCTGCACAAAGAGGGCTACGAGTTCATCATGATCGGCCACAAGGGCCACCCGGAGGTGGAGGGCACCATTGGTCAATTGGACAGCGGCATCCATCTGGTTGAAGACATTGACGACGTAGCCAAAGTGCAACCTGCCCAGACCGCGTTGCTGGGTGTGGTGACGCAGACTACCTTGAGCGTGGATGATGCAGCCGGCATCATGGCTGCGATCAAAGCGCGCTTTCCGCAGGTGCGAGAACCCAAGCAGCAAGACATTTGTTATGCCACCCAAAATCGGCAAGATGCTGTCAAGTTGATGAGCCCGCTGGTGGATGTGGTGATTGTGGTGGGTAGCCCGACGAGCTCCAACAGCAACCGTTTGCGCGAGTTGGCCGATCGCCTGGGTAAGCCCGCTTACATGGTGGACAGCGCGGTTGACCTGAAGCCGACCTGGTTTGAAGGGGTGCAAAAAGTGGGTCTTACTGCCGGTGCTTCTGCCCCGGATGTGCTGGTGCAAGAGGTGATCCAGCGCCTGCGTGGGATGGGCGTTGTGTCGGTGCGGACATTGGACGGCATTCAGGAGACGATCAAGTTCCCTTTGCCTAAAGGCTTGAGGCGCTGATTTTCAGGCCAGACTTCGGCCCGAGAAGTCGGCCCGGCCCCTGGCCTTCTTGATGACCGGCTTGGCCTTGCATCCTGGCTGTTCAGGGTCACTACAATGTTGGCATGCTTGATATTGTTCTTCTCCGCAAAGATCTGGACGCCGCCGTGGCGCGTTTGCAGACCCGTAAAAATCCCCAGGCTTTTCTCAACGTAGAAGCTTTCCGAGTTTTGGAGGGTGAGCGCAAAACGCTGCAAACACGTACCGAAGAACTGCAAAGCCAACGCAACAATTTGTCCAAGCAAATTGGCATGCTCAAGGGGAAGGGCCAACACGCCGATGCCGATGCGGTGATGGCACAGGTCGGGGCCATCAAGGAAGAGCTGGACACTTCAGCCCAGCGTCTGGAGGTTATCCAGTCCGATTTGCAAAACTTGCTGCTGGCTGTGCCGAATTTGCCACACGAGTCGGTGCCGGTGGGCTCGGACGAGAGCGGCAATGTCGAAGTGCGTCGCTGGGGCACCGTCCCAAGCTTTGACTTCGACATCAAGGACCATGTGGACATTGGTCAAAAGCTGGGTCTGGATTTTGAAACCGGCACCAAGCTGACCGGTTCACGTTTCACGTTCATGCGCGGCCCGATGGCCCGTTTGCACCGTGCTTTGGCGCAGTTCATGCTGGATGTGCAGACCAATGAGCATGGATACACCGAGTGCTACACGCCCTACATCGTGAACGCTGACACCCTTCGCGGTACGGGCCAGTTGCCCAAGTTCGAAGCCGATCTTTTCGCGGTCAACAAGGGTGGGCAGGAAGGTGAAGAAAGCCAGGCTTTGTACTTGATCCCCACCTCTGAAGTCACCTTGACTAATTTGGTGCGTGACGAGGTGCTTGCTGAAAATGATTTGCCGATCAAGCTGACGGCGCACACGCCATGCTTCCGGTCTGAAGCCGGCAGCGGCGGGCGCGATGTGCGCGGCCTGATTCGCCAGCACCAGTTCGACAAGGTGGAGATGGTTCAGATCGTGCACCCGGATCAAAGTTACGAAGCGCTGGAGGCCATGACCGGCCATGCCGAGGCCATCTTGCAAAAGCTGGGCTTGCCTTATCGCGTCATGAGCCTGTGCACCGGTGACATGGGTTTTGGCGCAAGCAAGACCTATGACCTGGAGGTTTGGGTGCCCGCACAAAACACATACCGTGAGATCAGTTCGGTGTCCAACTGCGAGGCTTTTCAGGCCCGCCGCCTGCAAGCGCGCTTCAAGAATGCGCTGGGCAAAAACGAACTGGTTCATACGCTGAACGGATCTGGTCTGGCGGTCGGTCGAGCGCTGGTGGCCGTGCTGGAAAATTATCAAAATGCAGATGGTTCGGTCACCGTGCCCGACGTACTGCGCCCTTACATGGGTGGCTTGACGCTGTTGAGCGTTTGAATTCCTTCTTGAACCAGAACAGGATTTTTTGAACCTCATGCGATCCGTGTTTTGGCATCACTGGTGAGCAGCAAATTGGCCTGCTGCGCTGCAGTGTTTAGTGACCATGGCGCCGTGCAATGCGGAGAATGAGGGGCCAAGAAACCTTGAGGGGGCTCTGTTAGAATCCAAGCTTCGACGAAACCCAGGAGGGGTGGCAGAGTGGTCGAATGTACCTGACTCGAAATCAGGCGTAGTGGCAACACTACCGAGGGTTCGAATCCCTCCTCCTCCGCCAAGACTATTTCGAACTGATTCCAAGTCGTTCGAACAATTTACAACCCGTTCGGGGCCTCCTTGGGTGCGCTCCTAGAGCACTTTCCGGATCAGACAGGCTTCTTCATAGGCCTCAATGTCTTTGAGCCGGTATAGCACTTTCCCCACGATCTTCAAGTACTGCGGGCCCTCGCCGACGGTGCGCCAGCGCTGAAGGCGTGCGACTGAACACACCCAACGATCGGCAAGCATTATTTCGGTCAGGAGTTGGCGGGCAGGTTCGGCCGGGACCTCAGGAACCAGGAGTTTGAGCTCGGGCTTGCGTTCTCTGGCAGCGGTTTTGGCAATGCCACTGGACAGAGCGTCCAGCACGTCACCCATTTTTTCAGCCCGTGGGTTCGAGGATGAGGTGTTGTTATTGCTCCGGCCCTTTGAAGTTTAAGCTGCATAGCGAACCCGACGGTCCTGGAAGTAACCAATAACCCGCTCGGGTGTTTTCTCCAACATCGACATATGTTCGTTGGCAGCTTCTCGTAATTTGGCCTTGGTTCGCACT
>CAIZSE010000150.1 GCA_903935585.1 uncultured Burkholderiales bacterium
ACGGTCACGCTCTTCGCCAAATTCCTCGGCTTGTCCACATCCGTGCCCCTTGCGCAAGCCGTGTGATAGCTCAACAACTGCAAGGGCACAACGTGCAGGATGGGTGAGAGCACGCCGTAGTGCTCGGGCATGCGGATCACGTTCACGCCTTCGCTGCTTTCAATCTTTGTGTCGCCGTCGGCCAGCACATACAGCACACCACCCCGGGCGCGCACTTCCTGCATGTTGCTCTTGAGTTTTTCCAGCAGTTGGTCGTTGGGGGCGACGGTGACCACCGGCATGGCGCTGGTCACCAGGGCCAGCGGGCCGTGTTTCAGCTCGCCTGCGGCATAGGCTTCGGCGTGGATGTAGGTGATTTCCTTGAGCTTGAGCGCGCCTTCCAGGGCGATGGGGTAGTGCGTGCCGCGGCCTAAAAACAGGGCGTTTTCCTTGCTGGCAAATTCTTGCGCCCAGCTGATGATTTGCGGCTCCAGCGCCAGCACGGCTTGCAGCGCAGCGGGCAGGTGGCGCATGTCCTTGATGTGCATGGCCTCTTCTTCGTCCGACAGGCGGCCTTTGGTCTGCGCCAGCGCCAGCGTGAGCAAAAACAAACCCGCCAGCTGCGTGGTGAAGGCCTTGGTGGACGCCACGCCGATCTCGGTTCCGGCGCGGGTCACATAGGCCAGCTTGCATTCGCGCACCATGGCGCTGGTGGACACGTTGCAAATGGTCAGCGTGTTCGTCATGCCCAGGCTTTGCGCGTGACGCAGTGCAGCCAGCGTGTCAGCGGTCTCGCCGCTTTGGGTGATGGTGACGATCAGCGTGTTGGGGTTGGGCACCGATTCGCGGTAGCGGTATTCGCTGGCGATCTCGACCTGGCAGGGCACTTTGGCAATGGCTTCGATCCAGTACTTGGCCACGCAGCCGCTGTAGTAACTGGTGCCGCAGGCCAAGATCAAAACGTTGTCGATGGCTTTGAAGATGGCATATGCGCCGTCGCCAAACAGCTCGGGCGTGATGCCTTCGACGCCTTCCAGCGTGTCGGCAATGGCGCGCGGCTGTTCGAAAATTTCCTTTTGCATGTAATGGCGGTAAGGGCCCAACTCTGCTGCGCCACTGTGCGCGTGCACGGTCTTCACGGCACGGGTCACGGCCTTGTGGTCACGGTCAACCACCCAGTATTTGCCCAGCTGGATGTCGACCACATCGCCCTCTTCCAGGTACAAGATCTGGTCGGTCACACCCGCCAGCGCCATCGCGTCACTGGCCAGAAATGTTTCACCCTGGCCCACCCCCAAAATGAGGGGCGATCCGGCGCGGGCGCCAATCACGCGCTGCGGCTCGTCCTTGTGAAACACCGCGATGGCATACGCGCCTTGCAACTGGCGAATGGCGGTCTTGACGGCTTCAAAAATATCGCCGTCGTAAAGGCTGTCGACCAGGTGGGCGATGACCTCGGTGTCGGTCTGGCTCAAGAACACATAGCCCTTGGCTTGCAGCGCAGCGCGCAGTTCTTCGTGGTTCTCGATGATGCCGTTGTGCACCAAGGCCACGCGCCCGGGCCTGTTCGCGGCGCCTGCCAAATCAGCGCCGGGCTGGGTGTCGGCGGGTCCGTGGCTGAAGTGCGGGTGGGCGTTGTGCACCGCAGGCACGCCATGCGTGGCCCAGCGGGTGTGCGCGATGCCGGTGCCGCCTTCGATGTGGTCGGCCGTGACCTGGTCCATCAGCTCGGCCACTCGTGATGTGCTGCGGGCGCGTTGCAGTCCGCCCGTGCCACCGTTCAGGCTGGCCGAATGCACGGCCACGCCGCAGGAGTCATAGCCCCGGTATTCGAGCCGCTGAAGGCCCTGAACGAGGATGGGAACGATGTTGCGGGAAGAAACGGCGCCGACGATGCCACACATG
>CAIZSE010000151.1 GCA_903935585.1 uncultured Burkholderiales bacterium
CTGGTGGCCAACTGGGTCGGTGGTGTGGACGTGCAGCCCGGCCAAGTGGTCTTGCTCGAGAACTGCCGCGTCAACAAGGGCGAGAAGAAAAACGACGAAGCCCTGTCGCGCCAAATGGCCGCGCTGTGCGACATCTATGTAAACGACGCCTTTGGTACCGCCCACCGCGCCGAGGGTACGACGCACGGCATCGCCCGCTTTGCGCCCATCGCCAGCGCCGGCCCTTTGCTGGCTGCTGAGATGGACGCGATCTCCAAGGCTTTGGCCGCGCCCAAACGCCCACTGATCGCCATCGTGGCCGGCTCCAAGGTGAGCACCAAGCTGACCATTTTGCAAAGCCTGGCCAAAAACGTGGACGGTTTGATCGTGGGTGGTGGCATCGCCAACACCTTCATGCTGGCCGCGGGCCTCAAGATTGGCAAGAGCCTGGCCGAGCCCGACTTGGTGGGCGAGGCCAAAGCCGTGATTGAGGCCATGAAGGCCCGGGGTGCCGAAGTGCCGATCCCGACCGATGTGGTGGTGGCCAAGACTTTCGCAGCCGATGCCGTGGCCACGGTGAAGAAAGCCACTGAGGTGGCCGACGACGACATGATTTTGGATATTGGCCCCGAGACCGCCGCCAAACTGGCCGCGCAGCTCAAGCAGGCAGGCACCATTGTGTGGAACGGCCCGGTGGGCGTGTTCGAATTTGCGGCTTTTGAAAACGGCACCAAAGTGATCGCCCAGGCGATTGCTGAATCCGACGCCTTCAGCATTGCGGGCGGTGGTGACACCTTGGCCGCGATTGCCAAGTACGGCATCGAGCAACAGCTGGGCTACATCTCCACAGGCGGTGGCGCGTTCCTTGAAATTCTGGAAGGCAAGACTTTGCCTGCCATCGAAATTTTGAGCGGTCGCGCTGCGGCGGAATGACCTTTTTTTAACTTTTTAATTTTTCAAGGAGCCCCTCATGGCATTGGTTTCATTGCGCCAGGTACTCGACCATGCGGCCGAGTTTGGTTACGGCATTCCCGCTTTCAACGTCAACAACCTCGAACAAGTACAGGCCATCATGGAAGCGGCGCAAGCCACGGGCAGCCCGGTCATCTTGCAGGCATCTGCAGGGGCCCGTAAGTACGCAGGTGAGGCCTATCTGCGCCACATGGTGTTAGCCGCCATCGAGACGCACCCTGACATTCCCGTTGTTTTGCACCAAGACCACGGCGCCACGCCCGCGCAGTGCCAGCAGTCCATCCGCTCGGGCTTTTCGAGCGTGATGATGGACGGCTCGCTCATGGCCGACGCCAAGACGCCTGCCAGCTACGAGTACAACGTGGGTGTGACGCAAAAGGTCTGCGAGATGGCCCACGCGGTGGGTGTGTCCGTCGAAGGCGAATTGGGTTGCCTGGGTTCTTTGGAGACCGGTGAAGCTGGCGAGGAGGACGGTGTGGGTGCTGAGGGCAAACTCAGCCACGATCAGATGCTGACAGACCCCATGCAGGCCAAGGATTTTGTGGTGCAAACGGGTGTGGATGCCCTGGCCATTGCCATTGGAACCAGCCATGGTGCCTACAAGTTCACCCGTCCGCCCACAGGCGACATATTGGCCATGGACCGCATTGCCGCCATCCATGCGGCCATTCCCAACACGCACTTGGTGATGCACGGCAGCTCCAGTGTGCCCCAAGAGTGGTTGCAAATCATTCGCCAATACGGCGGCGACATCAAGGAAACCTATGGCGTGCCGGTTGAAGAGATCGTGCGTGGCATCCAAAGCGGTGTGCGCAAGGTCAACATCGACACCGACATCCGCTTGGCCATGACCGGTGCCATGCGCCAGGTGTTTGCGCAGCAGCCCTCGGAGTTCGATCCACGCAAAGCCTTGGCGGCTGCGAAAAAGGCGGCAGCGGGCATTGTGAAGGCCCGTTTTGAGGCTTTTGGCTGCGCCGGGCAAGCCCACAAAATCCGCCCTGTCAGCCTCGATGTCATGGCAGCTCGTTACACGAATTGAGGCAGATCAAAGCCTATGAAGTGATTTCTTCTATGGTTGAGGCATTGTGGTTTAGGGTGTGTTTGGTACATACACCCTGATTGGGGGCTCTGTCACAGGAGCCCCCTTTTTTTCAACCTCCCCAATGCCGCCAGTTGCAAGTCAACCCAGGCGCTTGCGTGCCGTCAGGCCCAGCAAGCCCGACATGCCTTGGTGTCCTGTACCTTCGTTGATCTCAGCCTCGTAAGTGCGCAGGTCCAGGATGTCCAGCTCGCCAAAGGCGTCCAGCATCAGGGCCTCGTCGTACATGTGCGCCAATTTGCCGGGGCCGCCTGTGTTGAAGTCCAGTTGACGCGGCGTGTAGCCCTGGATGATCAGGGTGCCGCCAGGCTTGAGGCTGTCGAGCATGCGTTCAAACAATAGGCTGCGTTCTTCGGGCGCAGCGAACTGAAAAAAGATGCCCACCACGTTGTCGTAGTGCGCAGGCCGCCAGTCATAGGACTGCCAGTCGCTGCAGACAAAATTCACGTTCACTTGTCGGCTTTGGGCCAGGGCACGAGCTTTGCGGATGGCGTTGTCCGAAAAATCAAAGGCATCGACCTGCAGGCCTTGTTGGGCCAGCCACACGCCATTGCGGCCCTCACCATCGGCCACAGCCAGCGCGTTGCCGGGCGACAGGTGCGCTGCTTGTGATTGCAAATACGCGTTGGGCGCTTCGCCAAAAACATAGTGTTCGGCTGCAAAGCGTTGGTTCCAAGTCTGTTGGGGATTGTTGAATGTGCTCATGGTGAAAATCTTTTCAATCTACAGGAAAGGGGAGAACAGTCAAAGGCGCCGCGCCAGCAGCACGGCTGCGGCTGAGCCAGAGCGGACCTCGGCGCACCACAGACACACCACCCGGCTGCATGGCTTGAGGGTCGGTGCTGGCTGCTTCGCGCAGAACGCTTCACTCTTCGAGCAAGCTGCGCAGCATCCAGGCGGTCTGCTCGTGCACAGCGATGCGTTGGGTCAGCAAGTCGGCGCTGGGCTCGTCTTTGGCTTGCTCGACCGCGTCGTACAAGCCGCGTGCGGTGCGGGCCACGGCTTCGTGGCCTTGCGCCAGGATCGCAACCATTTGCATGGCTTTGGGAGGCAGGGCAGGTGCGTCGGGCAGCGAGCTGAGCTTGGCAAACTGTGCATACGAGCCCGGCGCCGGGTAGCCCAGCGAGCGGATGCGCTCGGCAATCGGGTCCACCGCGTTCCACAGCTCGGTGTACTGCAGCATGAACATGTCGTGCAGGCTGTTGAACATGGGGCCGGTCACGTTCCAGTGGAAGTTGTGCGTGGTCATGTACAGCGTGTAGGTGTCGGCCAACAAGTGGCTCAAGCCCTCGGTGATGGCCAGGCGGTGCGATTCAGAGATGCCGATGTCGATTTTCATGGTGTTTCCTTGTGGTTAAAAAATGGTCAGCCCAGGCTGGTATCGAGCACCATCATGAGCGCGAAGCCTGCCATCAGGCCCAGGGTGGCGGTGGTTTGGTGGCCGTTGCGGTGGGTCTCGGGAATCACTTCGTGCGAGACCACAAACAGCATGGCTCCGGCGGCCAAGCCCAAGCCTACGGGGTAGGCCAGTGCCGAGTTGCCCACCAGGCTGACCCCGATGATGGCGCCCAGGGGTTCGAGCAAGCCGCCTAGGGCGGCAATGCCCACGGCCTTCCAGGCCGGGGTGCCGATGACCCGTAAGGTCATCGCCACAGCCAGCCCTTCGGGGATGTCTTGCAAGGCGATGGCCGTGGCTAAGGGCAGGCCTACAGACAGGTCGCCTTGCGCAAATCCGACCCCCACGGCCATGCCTTCGGGCAGGTTGTGGATGGCCACCGCCATGACGAACAACCATACGCGCTGGCAGCGGTCATGGCCGGGGCCACAGGGGCCAGTTTTGTCGTGTTCATGGGGCGTGAACGCGTCCAGCCCCAGCATCAGCAAGACGCCCAAGCCCATGCCCAGCACTACCAGGCCAGCCCCCGTGAGTGCATGACCCGTCAATTGGGTGCCCGCTTCGATGCCGGGCAGCAAGAGCGAAAAAGCCGCAGCGGCCAGCATCATGCCTGCGGCCATGCCCAGCATCGCGTCTTCGTGCTGGGCTTTTAGGCTTTTTAAAAAGACAGCGGGCAAAGCCCCGAGTGTGGTGGCGGCCAGGCCCGCGCTGCCGCCCCACAATGCCCAGCGCACCACCTCGTGTTGTGTGGCCTTGGCCAGCCAGACCTGGCCTTGCAGCAGCAAGACCAGTACGCCCATTAAGGCGATGCCCAGACCCAGCAAGACCCGGGGGCGTTGGCGAGCGTGTTGGGCCAGCACGTGGGGCCAGGGCAGGGGGTGGCGTGAAAGGGTGGTCATGATTGTGTGGTTCATTCAACGGGGTAATGATAGTCTTTGCAAATCAAAATACAATTTAGTTTTATTTAAACTATTATTAGCCAGAGACTATGACCACTTGTTGTGAATCAAGCCGTTGGCTGTTCGATGAACCCGTCTTGGTTGTCGGGGTTGGGTCACTTGGCCATCGCACTGCATCAAACGGGTGCCTCAATATAATGGATCGCTGATATTTAAGGGCCTCATATGTTTATTTCCTTGTTGCGTCGGTTCGGGGTGTTGGTCGCGTTGGGTGTGTCGTCTTTGTTTTTGCAAGCGTGTAGCCCAGAGGCAGTGCTGCCCCATGTGAACTTGGAGCAAGCCCGCGCCGAGCACGAGGCTGGCAAGGTCTTGATGATCGATATCCGTGAGCCGCAAGAGCACGCCACGGGCGTGGCCCAAGGGGTGGTTTTGCTGCCCATGAGCCAGGTGGCGCAGCGCGTGGCTGAGATTCCCAAACAAGCCGATCAGCCGGTCTTGCTGATCTGCAACACCCAAAACCGCTCACGGGCCGTGACCGAGGCGTTGCAAGAGCAGGGCTTCACCAACATTCGTTATGTTCATGGCGGCATGAGCGAGTGGGCCAAGCGCGGCTGGCCGATGGTCAAACCGCAAGACTTGGTGGGCCCGTCCAAGTCTTGATGTAAGGCAAATCGGGGCTTGGACTGCAGATATAAACTGAAACTTATATAAGGACCTGCGGTGCACCCCAACGCTCAGGGCCTATGTTCAGTTATTCAACCCGACAGGAAAGCCCAGTCCCATGAGCACGTTTGACCACCCCGGCTTGATGCAAGACATCAACGAATGCCTGGTGCCGTTTCGCAAAAGCCAGCCCGACGCGATGAAAGGCTTTGGCCAATTGGCCCAGGCGGCCATGGCTGAAGGGGCGTTGAGCACCAAACACAAGGAACTGATGGCCTTGGCCATTGGTGTGACCCAGCGCTGCTCGGGCTGCATCGGTTTTCACGTCAAAGCCTTGATCAAACTCGGAGCCACGCGGGCCGAGTTGGAAGAAATGCTGGCGGTGTGCGTGTACATGGGCGGTGGGCCGGCCTTGATGTACGCCGCTGAAGCGGTCAAGGCTTGGGATGCTTTGCAAGCACCGCAGGTCTAGACCATGAGCGATAAATTGATTTCAGTCACGCTGACCCAGCAGCACGATTACCGCTTCGACATCCGTTTTGACGACAGCATGCCGGTGCTGACCAGCGACGAGCCTGCGCCTTTGGGCACGGGCCTGGGGCCTTCGCCCGTGCAGTTGCTGTGTGCTGCGGTGGGCAATTGCCTGAGTGATTCGCTGCTGTTTGCTTTGCGCAAATTCAAGCAAGAGCCCGAGCCTTTGCGCTGCTTGGTGCAAGCCCAAGTGGGCCGCAATGCCGATGGTCGCATGCGCGTGCTGGAGATGGTGGCTACTTTGCACCTGGGGGTGAGCGCCGCCAAGTTGGAGCAGCTTGAGCGCGTGCTGGGTCAGTTTGAGGGTTTTTGCACCGTGACCCAAAGCGTGGGGCAAGGCATCCCGATCCAGGTCCGGGTGTTTGATGCCGATGGCCTCTTGCTCAAGTCTTGATGGTTGCTCTCAGCATGTCCAAGATCCTTCAGGCGCTGGCACTGAGCTTGGTTACATTCATTGGGGTGGGCGCGTCCCAGGCTGAAGTGGTGTACGTGCCTCGTGCCGTTCAGGTCACGGGTCCGGTCTACGCCATCGTCGGGCCTTTGGGCCAGCGTAGCCAGGCCAACGCCGGGCTGAACGCCAATTACGGCTTCGTGCTCACCGCCAATGGCGTGATCCTGATCGACAGCGGGGCCAGCGCATTCAGCGCGGCCTTGCTGGCCCAGGCGGTAAAGATGGTCACACCCAAGCCGATCCGCTGGGTTCTGAACACCGGCTCGCAAGACCACCGATGGCTGGGTAATGGCTATTTTGCAGGCCAACGGGCCGAAATTCACGCCTTGGCAGGCACTGTCAAGACCCAGCAAGGATTTGCGGCGCAACAGGTGGCAAACTTGCTGCCATTTTTGGCCGAGCAATTGCAGGGCACCGAGCCACGTCTTGCCAGCAAGGTGCACGACGGGCCCGAAAAAAAACTTGATATTGATGGTTTGCGGCTTGAATGGATCACCACGAACGCCCACTACCCGGGCGACACCATGATTCACCTGCCTGAACATGCGGTTACTTTCACGGGCGACTTGGTGTATGTGGACCGTTTGCTGGGGGTTTTGCCCCAGTCGAACGTGCGCTTGGCGCAAGTTGCATTTGGCAGGCTCCAGGCTTTGAAGCCAGTGCATGTAGTGCCCGGCCATGGCCGTGTGACGGATATGGCCCAGGCCACACAGGAGACGGGCGACTATTACGCGTTTTTGATTGAACAGGTTGGCGTTGCTGCCCGCAACATGGAGTCCATCAGTGAGACTTTAAACAAGCTGGCCCTGCCAACGCAGTTCAGACATTTGCAAAATTTTGATGAATTGCACCGACTCAATATGAACCGGGTTTTTGTGGATTTTGAGGCCAACCCCTGAAGCTTTAGAAATGGGCTTTTGAGGTCAGAATCAGGCGAACTTGGTCAGCATTGCAGCCACGTGCTCTGGGGACTGGTCGCCTTGCTCGATCATGCAACCAACCATCGAAAAAAACGACTTGTCGAGTGCCTTGCGTGCAGCGGCCATTTGTTGCGCGATTTTTTCGCAATCGGCGTCGGCCTCTATCAACTTTTGCAAGCCGCGCAGCTGACCTTCAATGCGGGCAAGGCGGGCACACAGGTTTTTCTTCTTCTCGGCGTTCACAATTCGGCTCATGCGGGTCTCCAGAATGGCCCCTTGCTAAGGGTCGGGGCGGATGTAGCTGATGATATCTTTTTCGATGGAGGAGGGGTAGGAGGTGCAGCCTACGCCCTGTTTTTTCGGCCTGGTTTTGCACGGGTGAACCGCTTGGCCTCAGTAAAATCCCTGACGTTGTGATTGAGCCGATGTGCACAAAGCCGAGTTGATTTGGGTTAAATTAGCGTCTGGTTATATTCACCCCCCCTCATTTGGAGTTCTCATGAAATTGATTTTTGCCGCTGTTGCCGTGTCCTCAGTGATGTCATTCCCCGCTTTTGCAAGCATGGACTTGGCCAAGAAAAACGCTTGTATGGCGTGCCATGCGGTTGACAAGAAGTTGGTAGGTCCCTCTTACCAAGACGTCGCCAAAAAATATGGTGCCCAAAAGGACGCCGCTGCGACCTTGGCTAAAAGCATCAAGGCGGGTGGTGCAGGCAAGTGGGGCCCTGTGCCCATGCCCGCACAGGCTGCTTTGAGCGAAGCCGATGCCTTGGTTTTGGCGAACTGGATTCTGGCTGGCGCGAAGTAAAGCCAAGCCTTCAAAGCTTGTCAAATCCGGAAAGTTTGACAAGCTTGAGGGTTGCCAGTGGCTTTTGGTGACCGCTTAGGGCCTTGTCCTCAAGCGGCTTTTTATTTGGAGCCAAAAATGAAATTCCAAAAAACGCATGGCCTTGCATTGGCTACTGTGATGTTGTCTCTTGTCGCGCACGCTCAGCCTGCCATCTTCAAGGATGCTGATTACAAGTTGGGCGAAAAACTGATCGCCGAAAGCAAATGCGTGGCCTGCCACGTCTCCAAGGTGGGTGGTGATGGCAGTGCCATCTACAAACCGCAAGGCCGCATCAACACCGCTGCTTTTTTGCGCGGCATGGTGGAGCAGTGCAACACCGAGTTGAATCTGGGCATGTTTCCTGAAGACGTGAACTCGGTTGCTGCAGTGCTCAACAGAGACCACTACAAATTCAAGTGAAGCCTTAGGCGCTCATTTGCAGGCGCCAAAAAATACCTTACCCCATAGGGTATAGGGTATCTGCCAATACTCTGTTTTGTCCAAGTCATGGATGATCAATGTCAATCTGGCAAGACACATGGTGTGTCTTGCCGGAGTACATCAATGCATGACAACAGGAGAACAGGAATGCGCAAATCTTTCACGTGGATGAAATGGGCCGTGTTGGCCAGCTCGATCTGGTTGACCGGCTGCGGCACCATCAGCACCCTCGGCAAACTTGAATCCGGCGCTGGCGCAGAAGCCAGCCGCATGTGGGACCGTTGGGTTGACGGCAACGGTGACATTGCGATCGCCACCACCTGGGAGCGCAAAGTCAAAGCCGGCGTGACCGCCAACGAGGTTGAACAAGTCCTCAAACAAGTGGCCGTGGAACGCAATATGCGCGATGTGGGCACCTTGCCGCTGTCCAAAGAGTTGGAGGCGCGTTCAGGCAAAAAAGAAAAGCTGCTGACGGTGTACTCGTTTTGTACGCCCGCTACAGCTCGCCGCATGGTCGATTTCAGCCCACACATGGCCGCTTACTTGCCTTGCCGTGTGTCCATGGTTGAAAAAGAAGACGGCTTGTGGCTCTACACCCTCAACATGGACATGATGGTCAAGATGGGCCGCAAGCTGCCATCGCCCCTGAAAGAGGAAGCCCAAGCCGTGCGCGACACCATCTGGGAAATGATGGAACGCGGCAGCAAGGGTGAGTTTTGATCAGTCATCAACAGGAGATATTCATGAAAAAAATCAACACTTTGCGTGCCACCGTGATGGCGGCTGTTTTGGCTTCGGGTTCTGCAGCTTGGGCGACTGACGGTTACTTTCCCCATGGTTTTGGCATGAAATCCAAAGGCATGGGCGGTGCTTCAGTGGCCGTCACCGACAACGCTTTTGCGGGCATCAACAACCCGGCCGCGTCTGTTTGGGCGGGCAACCGTGCCGATTTGGGTGTAGACATATTTATGCCCAAGCGCAGTGCGGCACGCTCGGCCCCTGGCTTTGGCGGCATGCTTGAAGGTGATGTGACAAGCAGTGGCAGCGCCTTTGCAATTCCCGAGTTTGCCTACAACACCAAGATCGATGACCGCCGCAGTTGGGGTGTCACGGTCTATGGCAATGGCGGCATGAACACCGAGTTCGAGGGCGGCAATGTCATGTGCATGAACCCGAACAATGGTCAGCCTTATCAAGGCAACCTGTTGTGCGGCCAAGGCAAGCTGGGCGTCGATTTGATGCAACTGATCATCGCCCCTACATTTGCCTACAAACTTGACGCACAGCACTCGTTGGGCGTGTCGCCGCTCGTCGTGGTGCAGCAGTTCAGTGCCACAGGGCTGGATGCGTTTGCAGGCTTCTCCATGGCACCGAGCAAAGTCAGCAACACGGGCACCGATCGCAGTACGGGCGTAGGCGTCCGTTTGGGTTACCTGGGTCAGTTGAGCGACAGCTTGAAGTTTGGTGCGACCTACTCGCCCAAAATCAAGATGGGCAAATTCGATGAGTACGCGGGTTTGTTTGCGGGTGCGGGCTCTTTTGATATCCCTGAAAACTATGCCTTGGGCGTCAATGTCCAGGTAACCCCAGCGGTGTCGGTGGCGGCAGATTACTCACGCATCAACTACAGCGGTGTGCTCTCCATTGGCAACCCCATGAGCAATTTGATGGCAGGTAACCCCATGGGTTCGCCCAATGGCCCGGGATTTGGCTGGTCTGATGTCAGCGTGATCAAGTTGGGTGTGCAGTGGCAAGCCACGCCAACCATGGTGTTGCGCGCGGGCTACAACCAGAGCACCAACCCGGTCAAGCCTGAGAACGTGACTTTCAACATCCTGGCGCCTGGCGTGATCAAACAGCACTACACCGTAGGCGGCACCTACGCACTGAGCAAGGATGCCGAGTTGACTTGGGCCTACATGTACGCTCCCAAGAACACTGTCACTGGTCCGTCGATGTACAACGGCATGATGCCAGGTGCTTCAGGCATCACTGAAACCATCCGCATGTCCCAACAATCTTTGGGTGTGCAGTACGGCTGGAAATTCTGACCGAAGAGTCGGTGTGTTCCCGATCAGGGTTTGTACTGATCGGGAAACACGTTCCGTGTAATCCCTGATTCAGATACATCGTTTAACGTATATATTCGCACATCCGAATATAAGAGCCCGGTGACACAGCACGCATGAGCGATGAAATTGACGAGGTGTTTGGCAGGGCGGCTGAGTTGTTTGCCGTACTGTCCACCCCCATTCGATTGCGCATCATCAGCGAGCTGTGCCACGGTGAAAAAAATGTAGGGCAGTTGCTGGCGCACATTGAAGCGGCTCAACCCAATATGTCTCAGCATCTGAACATCATGTACAGGTCGGGCATTTTGGGCAAGCGGCGACAGGGCGCTCAGATGTTTTATCGGATTGCGGACGAAAAGGCCGCGATGGTTTGTCGGGCCGTATGTACGCAGATGACTATCGATTGAGCCGTGAATTGACATTTCAAAACGAGGAGTGTGTGTGAAAGAAGACAACATCCATTCAGGAAGGGTGCAGAAAGCACCTGAAAACTTCCTGACCCATGGCGGCATCAAGGCTGTGTTTGCAG
Source organism: uncultured Burkholderiales bacterium (assembly GCA_903935585.1). GTDB lineage: Bacteria > Pseudomonadota > Gammaproteobacteria > Burkholderiales > Burkholderiaceae_C > Limnohabitans_A. The sequence goes on from CAIZSE010000151.1 coordinate 10,782, forward strand.
AAGGCAAAAAGGGGCGCCGTGATTTCATTCGCAGTGCATTCGCTGCCGCTGCGGCAGGTGCTGCTGCGCCCATGGCCGTGGCCCAGGGCAACCCCGTACCCGTTGAGGGCGGAGATCCCAATATTTTGAACCTTCCCGAGCATGCCACGGGTCTGGGCCAGGGCGTGGCCGTTGAAGGTTATGGCAAGCCCTCCAAGTTCGAGGCCAATTTGCAACGTCGCCAAAGCCCGGGTCTGACACAGACCACCCAAGCTTCGGTCTCGTTTGCCCCGCTGCAGTCCTTGTTCGGCATCGTCACGCCCAGTGGCTTGCATTTTGAGCGGCATCACCAGGGCTGGTGGGACATCGATCCGTCCAAGCACCGCTTCATGATCAACGGCATGGTCAAAAAGAACATGGTGTTCACCATGGACGAGATCATGCGTTTGCCATCGGTGTCACGCTTTCACTTCATTGAGTGCGGCGCCAACACGGCGGTCGATTGGGGCAACGTGGCCGTGCCCACGGTCCAATACACCCACGGCATGCTGTCTTGCAGCGAGTTCACGGGCGTGCCCCTGATCACGCTGCTGGAGCTGGCCGGGGTCGACCTGAAAAACGGCAAGTTTGTGCTGGCTGAAGGCGGTGATGGTTCTTCCATGACCCGCACCATCCCGATGAGCCTGATCACTTCTGGGGAAGTCATCGTGGCCTATGGCCAAAACGGCGAAATGTTGCGCCCCGAAAACGGCTACCCCCTGCGTCTGGTGGTGCCTGGTGTGCAGGGTGTCAGTTGGGTCAAGTACCTGCGCCGTGTCGAAGTGGGTGACAAGCCCTATGCCGCCAAAGACGAGGCGATTCATTACATCGATTTGCAGCCAGGGGGCTTGCATCGCCAATACACCAACATCCAGGAAGTCAAAAGCGTGGTGACCACGCCTTCTGGTGGGCAGGTTTTGTTGGACAAGGGTTTCTACAACATCACGGGCCTGGCCTGGTCGGGCAAGGGCAAGATCAAACGGGTGGACGTGTCCACCGATGGGGGACGCAACTGGCGTCAGGCCAGGCTGGAGACGCCCGTGCTTTCGAAAGCCCTGTCACGCTTTAACCTCAACTGGGTGTGGGACGGCAAACCGGCCATCATTCAAAGCCGTGCGCAAGACGATACCGGACATGTGCAACCCACTTACCAGCAGTTGCGTGCAGTGCGAGGCACACGGTCCATCTATCACAACAACGCCATCCAGTCGTGGTTGGTGCAGGAAAACGGTGAGGTGAAAAATGTCCAGGTTTCGTAATGCAGTGATGTCGGTGGCTTTGCTGACCATCGCCGGTGTGGCTGCCGCGCAGTCCACCCCGTTTGTGGGTATCGGCCGAGCAGCCACCCCTTCAGAAGTGGCCAAGTGGGACATCGACGTGCGCCCCGACTTCAAGGGCTTGCCTGCAGGCTCGGGTTCGGTGGCCAAGGGTCAGGACGTGTGGGAGGCCAAGTGCGCCCACTGCCACGGGGTTTTTGGTGAATCCAACGAGGTGTTCAGCCCGCTGATTGGTGGCACCACCGCCGAGGACATCAAGACCGGGCGTGTGGCCAATTTGCAGCGTGCTGACTACCCTGGCCGCACCACCCTCATGAAGGTGTCCACGGTGTCAACTCTTTGGGACTACATCAACCGGGCCATGCCTTGGACCAACCCCAAGACACTGACGACAGAGGAGGTGTATGCGGTCACGGCCTTCATGCTGAACCTTGCCAATATCGTGCCGGATAACTATGTGTTGTCTGATAAAAATATGGCCGAGGTGCAAGCGCGTTTGCCGAACCGCAACGGCATGACCACGGCGCACGACATGTGGCCTGGCAATGAGTTTGGCGGCACGAAAAAACCCGATACGGCCAACAAGATTTGCATGAAGGACTGCACGCCTGAGATCAAAGTGGCTTCACTCTTGCCCGACTTTGCGCGCAATGCCCACGGCAACTTGCAAGAGCAAAACCGCATCGTAGGGCAGCAACGTGGTGCTGACACCACGCGCCCCGAGCCCAAAGCAGGCATGTCTGTGGCCGCAGCAGCACCGGTGGCAACAGCGAAACCCGAGAACACCGAGGCCAAAGCCGTGATTGCACTGCTGAACAAGCACACTTGCACAGCCTGTCACGGCATCGACAAGAAAATTGTGGGTCCGGGTTTCAATGAGATTGCCAAAAAACAAGCCGGCAAAATGGACTATCTTGTCGGCAAAATCAAGGCGGGCGGCGTTGGGGTGTATGGGCAGATTCCGATGCCCCCACAGTCGCTACCCGATGCGGATGCCAAGAAAATAGCCGAATGGATTTCTAAGGGGGCCGGCAAATAATACGGGATATAACCGTTGCATTTCCAAGCCTGTTTCAATAGCATCACTCAACCATCAAGGAGATATCAGATGCAAACCCGTCGCGAGACACTCAAGCAAACTGCTGTCGTGGCTGGCCTTTTGGCCTCTGCTGGTTTCCCCCAGTTCGCCCACGCAGCCTTTAAC
>CAIZSE010000152.1 GCA_903935585.1 uncultured Burkholderiales bacterium
GTAGCCGACGATGCGGCTTTGGCCAGGTGGGGCATTGACGTCAACAACGCCTGAGCTGGTCTCAGTGCTTGTAAGTTTGTTGCTCAGCAACTGTGCCGCGCGCGTTGTCTGAATGGGGCTCAGTGGTTTGAGCTGAACAATTCCATTCGGCTTTCGTCATGGATTGACGAATTAGATGGATCAGGCCGTGAACCAGTTGAGCTTGCAAGTTCAGTTGGCAAGACTGGATGGCATCGCCTGTTTTTTTCTGAAATGTGATTTGCAGACTGCTGTTTGGCTGGAGACTCAATTGAGCATCAGTGACCAAAAAAGGCTTTTCACCCAAAGGCAATTGCTGAGATTGCGCGGCGTATGGGGTCGAAAAGTCTGCCGTTTGCAAAAACGCATCGCGTTTGAGTTCGCTCAACATTTTTTGTGATGAGACATCAGCCGCGGCGATCCCGGGCTGTGAAGCCTCCAGCCGGGCAACCGACTGGTCCATGGCCGGAACAAGTCGGGTGGCCATTCGACGTGTCAGCCAAAAACGGAATTCCTTGCCGTCTTGGGTATTGAATCGCAGCAGAAGACGGTCTTGGCGTTCGTCATGGCTGACAGACAACTGGTGAATGTTCATGTCTTGATTTTAGGCAATATGACAAAGCGCTCCAAGTCTTGAAAATGGGTAATGATCCCCAAACTGACGGCTACTGGAGAATATTCATGCGCCTTGATAAATTGACGACCAAATTCCACGAAGCCCTGTCTGATGCCCAGTCGCTGGCACTTGGCCGTGACCATGCCTACATTGAGCCTGCTCACGTTCTGGTGGCGATGCTCAAGCAAGAAGAGGGGCCCAAAGCCTTGTTGTTGCGTGCGGGCGTTCAGGTGCAGGGCTTGGCCATGGCCGCCGAAGCTGCCGTGGGCCGCTTGAACCAAGTCACAGGTCAAGACCAGGTGCAGGTGGGGCCTGAGCTGGCCAAGGTGTTACAAGCTTGTGAAAAAGAAGCCATGAAACGGGGCGACGCCTTCATCGCCAGTGAGCTGTTTTTGCTGGCCATTGCTGACAACAAGGGCGATATCGGGCGCTTGGCCAAAGAGCACGGGCTCAGTCGCAAGAGCCTAGAGACGGCCATTGATGCCGTGCGTGGTGGGCAAACTGTGGGCAATGCGGAAGCAGAGGGCCAGCGTGAAGCCCTTAAGAAATACTGCATTGACCTCACGGAGCGGGCTCGGATGGGCAAGCTCGACCCTGTCATTGGCCGCGACGATGAAATTCGCCGTGCGATTCAGGTTTTGCAGCGCCGTACCAAAAATAACCCGGTGCTGATTGGTGAGCCTGGTGTGGGCAAGACCGCGATTGTTGAGGGTCTGGCCCAACGCATCGTGGCAGGGGAGGTGCCGGACTCACTCAAGGGCAAGCGGGTTTTGTCGCTCGATATGGCCGCCTTGCTGGCGGGCGCCAAGTTCCGGGGGGAATTTGAAGAGCGACTGAAAACCGTGCTGAGTGAACTGGCCAAAGACGAAGGCCAAACCATTGTTTTCATTGATGAGTTGCACACCATGGTTGGGGCTGGCAAGGCCGAGGGCGCCATGGATGCGGGCAATATGCTCAAGCCCGCATTGGCAAGGGGTGAGTTGCATTGCGTAGGTGCCACGACGCTGGATGAATACCGAAAGTACATCGAAAAAGATGCCGCCTTGGAGCGGCGATTTCAAAAAATACTGGTCAACGAACCCTCCGTTGAGGCGACCATTGCCATCTTGCGTGGTTTGCAAGAGAGATATGAAATTCACCACGGTGTGGACATCACGGATCCGGCGATTGTCGCGGCGGCCGAATTGAGCCACCGTTACATCACCGACCGATTCCTGCCCGACAAGGCGATTGACCTGATCGATGAGGCTGCGGCCAAGATCAAGATTGAAATCGACTCCAAACCCGAGGTGATGGACAAGCTCGATCGCCGACTGATCCAGTTGCAGATTGAGCGTGAAGCGGTGCGCAAAGAGCACGATGAAGCCTCGCAAAAACGGTTTGCCTTGATTGAGGAAGAGATCGTCAAGCTCAAAAAAGAAGCGGCCGATCTGGAAGAAATCTGGCGCGCCGAAAAGGCCCAGGCACAAGGTGGACAGCAAGTGCGAGAGCAAATTGACCAGCTGCGCCAGCAAATTGAAGACCTGACACGCAAGGGTGACTTCAACAAAGTGGCTGAACTGCAATATGGCAAGTTGCCCGCGCTTGAAAAAACTTTGAAAGAGGTTCAGGCCAAAGAGGCGCTGCCGGGTGAAAAACCCGTTCACCGATTGCTGCGGACCCAGGTTGGCGCTGAAGAGATCGCTGAAGTCGTGTCCCGTGCTACGGGCATACCTGTCTCCAAAATGATGCAGGGGGAGCGTGAAAAATTGCTTCAGATGGAAGACAAACTTCATCAGCGTGTGGTGGGGCAGGACGAAGCCATTTCGGCTGTGGCCAATGCCATCCGCCGCTCACGTTCAGGCTTGTCGGACCCCAACCGCCCAACCGGCTCCTTCCTGTTCTTGGGCCCTACGGGTGTGGGTAAAACCGAGCTGTGCAAAGCCCTTGCCGGGTTTTTGTTTGACAGTGAGGATCACCTGATCCGTGTCGACATGAGTGAGTTCATGGAGAAGCATTCGGTGGCACGTCTGATTGGTGCGCCTCCTGGCTATGTGGGCTACGAAGAGGGTGGCCACCTCACCGAGGCTGTGCGTCGCAAACCCTACAGCGTGCTGTTGCTCGACGAAGTCGAGAAAGCCCATCCGGATGTCTTCAACGTCTTGTTGCAGGTGCTGGACGATGGTCGTTTGACCGACGGCCAAGGCCGCACGGTGGACTTCAAAAATACAGTGATCGTGATGACCTCCAACCTGGGTTCAAGGCTCATTCAGTCGATGGTGGGGCAACCGGAAGAAGACATCAAGGATGCCGTTTGGGATGAATTAAAAACCCACTTCCGGCCGGAATTTTTGAACCGCATCGACGAGACAGTCGTGTTCCATGGTCTGGATGCCGATCACATTGCATCGATTGCATCGATCCAGTTGCAGGTGCTCAAAGATCGTTTGCTTCGCATGGACCTGAACCTTGAGGTAACGCCTGGTGCATTGTCCGAGTTGGCCAAAGTGGGCTTTGACCCGATTTTTGGCGCCAGACCCCTTAAAAGGGCGATTCAGCAACGCTTGGAAAACCCCTTGTCGCGCTTGCTGCTGGAAGGGCGCTTTCCGCCCAAATGCCAAATTCAGGTCTCGGTCGATCCGGTACGTCATCCCGGGCAGTTCGATTTCAAAGTGGTTGAAGCACACGACTGATCGCTGTCGATGCAATTTGGAAAGTCGGCAAACGCGTGACACACAAACTGCAGAAGGCTTGTGCACAATGCGTCCATGAAGACAAAAATTGCGGGCCACTTGCTGGTTGAATGCCTCCTTGCCCAAGGCGTAACCCATGCATTTGGTGTGCCCGGAGAAAGCTTTCTGGCCGTGCTGGACGGATTTCATGTGCACCGCGACGCCATTCGTTTTGTGACTTGCCGTCAAGAAGGCGGCGCAGCTTTCATGGCCGAAGCCCAAGGCAAACTCACCGGCCGCCCCGGCATTTGCTTTGTCACGCGAGGCCCGGGTGCCACCAACGCGTCAATTGGGGTTCACACTGCCTTTCAGGATTCAACACCCATGGTCCTTTTTGTGGGTGATGTGGCCAGTAACACGCGCGACCGGGAAGCCTTCCAGGAAATGGACTACACCCATTTTTTTGGACCTTCGACGAAAGGCATGGCCAAACGGGTTGAACGTGTTGACGATCCCGAGCGCCTGCCCGAGTACATTGCGCGTGCATTTGCAACCGCCATGAATGGTCGCCCTGGCCCTGTGGTGTTGGTCTTGCCCGAGGACATGTTGACCCAAGCCATCGATACCGCCCAAGCCTTGCCCCGCGTGGAGCCTGTGCAAGCCTGGAGCGATCCAGGGGCTTTGCGTCATTTACGAGACCTCCTGCTTGCGGCTCAAAAGCCCTTGGTCATTTGTGGTGGTGGGGGGTGGACGGTACAAGCTGCCCAGGCGCTCCAGCGCTTCGCTGAAAATTGGCAGTTGCCTGTTGCCAACGCATTCCGTTTTCAAGACACCTTCGACAACCACCATCCCCAATATGCCGGTGATGTGGGCATTGGCATCAGCCCGGCTTTGGCCAAGTGTGTGCGAGAGTCGGATCTGATTTTGGCCATTGGCCCCCGTCTCGGCGAGATGACGACCGGTGGTTACACCTTGCTGCAAGCGCCCAAAACCTTGCAAAAATTGGTTCATATTCATGGCAGTGCAGAGGAGCTAAACCGTGTTTACCAAGCGGACTTGGCCATTCTCTCCACCATGAACGCAGCGGCACGAAGTCTGGAGGTTTTAACGGCCCCGCCATCACTGCCTTGGTTCGAATGGACTCGGTCGGCACATGACGGCTATCTTGACAATCTGAAGCCCCAATCCTTGCCGGGTGATGTGGACATGTCCGTGATCGTGGGCTTGTTGCAAAAACATTTGCCTGCGGATGCCGTGGTGACGAATGGAGCCGGTAATTTCGCGAGCTGGATGCACCGATTCTTCAAGCACCATGGCTTGGTCAAAGGTCACAAGACCCAGTTGGCCCCGACCGTGGGCGCCATGGGTTACGGTGTTCCGGCAGGTATCGCCGCGAATATTTTGACGGGTCGGACGGCCTTCACCATTGCTGGCGATGGCGATTTTTTAATGAATGGTCAAGAACTGGCCACCGCTGTACAACATGGTGCTAAAAGCATCATTTTGTTATTGAACAATGGCATGTTTGGTACGATTCGAATGCACCAAGAGCGTGAATACCCAACCCATGTGACGGGGTCGAAACTCCAGAATCCTGATTTTGTGTCCTTGGCTCAAGCCTATGGTTATGCAGGTGCTCGAATTCACAAGACTGCTCAATTTGAAGAGAACCTGCTGGCTGCTTTGGCTCGATCTGAGGGAACTTTGATTGAAGTGGTGCTTGATCCTGAAGTCATTACCACTCGAGGAACACTGCAAGCCATTACGCAAGCTGCATTGGCCAGGCAATCTGGTTGACACTTTGGCTTTTGAAGCTTGCCATTGTCAAATGAGACGGACCCATAAAAAAACCCGCCGAAGCGGGTTTTTTACGTAAGCGCCTGAATTACTTCAGGTGCTTGCCGATCAAGCCGGCCATTTCGAACATGGTGACTTGCGCCTTGCCAAAAACAGCCTTGAGTTTGTCATCGGCATTGATAGCACGACGATTCACGCTGTCTTGCAGATTGTGCTTTTTAATGTAGACCCACATCTTGCTGACCACTTCGGTGCGTGGCAACGGGGTTGCGCCCACCACAGCTGCCAAAGCGGCACTGGGTGTCAAGGCCTTCATGAAGGCTGGGTTAGGGGTACGCTTTTTAGCAGGTGCCGCCTTTTTGGCAGGCGCCTTTGCCGCTACTTTTTTAGCGGGTGCTGCAGCTTTTTTTGCTGGAGCAGCTTTTTTGGCCGGTGCTGCTTTTTTAGCGGGAGCAGCTTTTGTTGCCGGGGTTTTTTTCGCAGTTGCCATGATGGGATTCCTTTGATCGGAAGTTGGTACGTCGCTGAGTAACAGTTTGTTTTCAGCCATGTGCATGCTACTGGAGAAACGGCCACTTACCAAGCTCATTTGTCAAATTTCTGTAGGGGTTGTTGCTGATTTGCAGGCTCCCAAGCCTCTTTTCTCATCGGCCCGTCTTTTTTAACGATGACTCACGGCTTTTGGGGTGTTGCGCGTGTCTTCTAATTCAAGCCAACATGCGCTGTTTTTGTGGGCTCAACCGTCATGGCGTTTCGTGCTGATGGCCATGACCTTGTTGAGGGTTCGTAATTTCCAGCAACACCATGCTTGTCAAGTTGCCCCAAGTTTCAATCTGCTTTGATGAACGCATCAAAAGAGAGGTGCGCTTTTAATTTGGAAAATTTTGATGCGGTTGTTGATCAACGATGGTCATTGCCCGGAGGGTTAGTTTGCAGCTCTTTCGTACTTCGCATTTCATTCACCGCCAGTATTTTTCATAATTTGAAAAATACGAATGCTGCATTGCCGCATTTTTTCTCAATATGGAAAAATGAATATTGCATTGTGAAAATTATTTCATAACCAATTGATTTTAAACAAATAAAAAAATGTCTTGTATAAGACATAAGAATTTAAATCAGTCTTGTACAAGAGTTAAGATGGTGACAACGACAAAGCAGAATTCGCTGCCCACATCGCCCGATTTCAACTTGACTTCAGGAGTCTTCCCATGCCAGCCAACCTCACTCAACAACTGAGCCGTGAACAGCAAATCGCCGTCCTCGAAAAAGACTGGGCTAACAACCCACGCTGGAAAGGCGTAAAACGCGGCTACTCCGCAGCAGACGTGGTGCGTCTTCGCGGCAGCATGCCCATTGAGCACACCTTGGCCAAGCACGGTGCTGAAAAACTCTGGGACAAGATCAACGGCGGCGCCAAAAAAGGCTATGTCAATGCATTCGGCGCCATCAGCGCAGGGCAGGCCATGCAGCAAGCCAAAGCCGGTCTGGAAGCCGTGTATCTGTCAGGCTGGCAAGTTGCTGCCGACGGCAACACGTCAGAAACCATGTACCCGGATCAATCGCTTTACGCGTATGACTCGGTGCCGACCATGGTTCGACGCATCAACAATACCTTCAAGCGCGCTGATGAAATTCAGTGGGGTCGCGGCATCGAGCCAGGCAGCAAGGAGTTCATCGACTACTTTTTGCCCATCGTGGCCGACGCTGAAGCCGGTTTCGGTGGCGTGTTGAATGCCTTTGAGTTGATGAAGAACATGATCGCATCTGGCGCTGCCGGCGTTCACTTCGAAGACCAATTGGCCGCAGTGAAGAAATGCGGTCACATGGGGGGCAAAGTTCTGGTGCCTACCCATGAAGCTTGTGAAAAATTGATCTCAGCACGTTTTGCGGCCGACGTTATGGGTGTCTCTACCATCGTGCTGGCCCGCACCGATGCCGAAGCTGCCAACCTGATCACGTCTGACCACGATGCCAACGACAAGCCATTCCTGACTGGTGAGCGGACACAAGAGGGTTTTTACCGCGTCAAAAACGGTCTGGAACAAGCCATCAGCCGCGGTGTTGCTTATGCACCCTATGCCGATTTGGTCTGGTGCGAAACAGGCGTGCCGGACATCGGCTTTGCCCGTGAATTCGCACAAGCCGTGCACGCCGCTTGCCCTGGCAAGCTGCTGTCTTACAACTGCTCGCCATCGTTCAACTGGAAAAAGAACCTCAACGACAGCCAGATCGCTTCCTTCCAGGAAGATCTGTCGGCCTTGGGTTACAAGTACCAGTTCATCACACTGGCCGGTATCCACATCAACTGGTTCAACACTTTCCAGTTCGCCCACGCCTATGCACGCGGCGAAGGCATGAAGCATTACACCGAGATGGTGCAAGAGCCCGAATTCGCAGCACGTGACAAGGGTTACACCTTCGTGTCGCACCAGCAAGAGGTCGGCGCAGGCTACTTCGACGACGTCACAACCGTGATTCAGGGCGGTTCGTCTTCTGTGAAGGCCCTCACGGGCTCTACCGAAGAAGAACAGTTCCATTGATCGACTGAAGGATCGTTCAAGCTGAGGCCGGCGTAAAATCGCGCCTCAGCGTTTAAACATATCCTCCAAGCGCGGCCTCTGCCGCGCTTTTTTACTTGTAGACACCATGGTTCAGATTACTCTTCCCGACGGCTCGTTGCGTGAATTTCCTGGCCCCGTCACGGTGGCCGAGGTGGCTGCATCGATTGGCGCTGGCTTGGCCAAAGCGGCTTTGGGCGGCAAGGTCAATGGCCAATTGGTGGACACCAGCTTCAACATCGCAAGCGATTCGAAGCTGGCCATCGTGACGGCCAAGGATGCAGAAGGGCTTGAGTTGATCCGTCACTCGACTGCCCATTTGCTGGCTTATGCGGTCAAGGACTTGTTCCCGCAGGCGCAGGTCACCATTGGCCCCGTCATTGAAAACGGCTTTTATTACGACTTTTCTTACAGCCGTCCATTTACGCCAGAAGACCTGGTGACCATCGAAAAACGCATGACCGAGTTGGCCAGCAAAGATGAAGCCGTGCTTCGCCGTGTTTTGCCTCGGGATGAGGCTGTGGCTTATTTCAAGAGCCTTGGCGAAAACTACAAGGCAGAGATCATTGGCAGCATTCCTGCAGACCAAGAGGTCAGCCTTTACCGTGAAGGGGATTTCGAGGACCTGTGCCGTGGCCCGCACGTGCCCAGCACAGGCAAGCTCAAACACTTCAAATTGATGAAGGTGGCGGGTGCTTACTGGCGTGGCGACAGCAAAAACGAAATGCTGCAACGCGTTTATGGCACGGCCTGGGCCAGCAAGGAAGATTTGCAGCTTTATTTGACGCGATTGGAAGAGGCCGAAAAGCGCGACCATCGCAAACTGGGCCGTGAACTCGATTTATTTCACATTGATGAGCATGCCCCTGGCCTGGTGTTTTGGCACCCCAAAGGCTGGACGGTTTGGCAGACGGTGGAGCAGTACATGCGCCAGGTTTACCGGGACAGTGGCTACCAAGAGGTCAAAGGCCCTCAGATCCTGGACAAAAGCTTGTGGGAAAAAACGGGTCACTGGGACAAGTACCGGGACAACATGTTCACGACCGAGTCCGAAAAGCGCGACTATGCACTCAAGCCGATGAACTGCCCTGGCCACATACTTATTTTCAAGCAAGGGATCAAAAGCTACCGTGATCTGCCCTTGCGCTACGGCGAATTTGGCCAGTGCCACCGCAATGAGCCCTCGGGTGGCCTGCACGGCATCATGCGCGTGCGTGGTTTCACACAAGACGATGGCCACATTTTTTGCACAGAAAACCAGATATTGCCTGAGTGCGACACCTTTACCAAGGTGCTGAAGAAGGTCTATGCCGATTTCGGTTTCAGCAATATCCTCTACAAGGTGTCTACACGGCCTGCCGCCCGTATCGGTGCCGATGAGCTGTGGGACAAGGCTGAAAAAGCCTTGATGGACAGTTTGCGCGACTCGGGGTGTGAGTTCGTCATCTCTGAGGGGGATGGCGCTTTTTACGGGCCAAAGATCGAATACACGCTGAAAGACGCGATTGGCCGTGAATGGCAATGCGGCACGATTCAGGTCGATTTCAATTTATCGGAGCGTCTGGACGCGGAATATGTGGCCGAAGACGGGTCGCGCCAGCGTCCTGTGATTCTTCACCGGGCCATCGTGGGCAGCATGGAACGTTTCATTGGCATTTTGATCGAACAGCACGCCGGCGCCTTGCCTACTTGGCTGGCCCCGGTTCAGGTGTCTGTGCTCAACATCACCGATGCGCAGTCAGATTACTGTCGCGAAATCGCTGCAAAACTGCAAAAATCGGTGTCAAATCAAGGCCTTAGGGTTCAGATGGACCTTCGTAACGAGAAAATCACGTATAAAATACGAGAGCATTCGTTGCAAAAGCTGCCTTATATCCTTGTCGCTGGTGACAAGGAAAAGGCAGCAGGTACCGTCGCTGTGCGCGCCCGAGGCAACAAAGACCTCGGTGTGATGTCGATCGATGCGTTCATTGAACTCATTGCTGCCGACATCGCTTCTAAAGCCTGAAGGTGAATTTCGCCACAAGCTTTGGCCTGTGGGCACAAGGATGGATAAGCTGCATGTCGCAGTTTTGTTCCGTAAAGGATTGAGTCATCGCTACCGAATTTCGTGATCGTCGCCACCGCGAAGAACGTAAACACCGTTTGAACCGTGAAATCATGGCCCCAGAGGTCCGTGTATCCGGCCCTGAAAATGAGCCCATGGGCATTCTGTCTTTGGCAGAGGCTTTGCGTCTGGCTGGTGAAATGGATGTGGACCTGGTGGAAATTGCTGCCACGGCCACGCCACCAGTTTGCCGTTTGATGGATTACGGCAAGTTCAAGTACCAAGAGCAAAAGCGTGCGGCAGAGGCCAAAGCCAAACAAACTGTCATCGACATCAAGGAAGTCAAATTCCGCCCTGGTACCGATGATGGTGACTACAACATCAAGATGCGCAACATCCGTCGCTTTTTGACAGATGGTGATAAGTGCAAGATAACCCTGCGTTTTCGTGGCCGCGAGATCACACACCAGGAACTGGGCATGGCCTTGCTGAACCGCATCAGGGATGAGTTGGCAGATTCGATCATCGTTGAGCAGTTTCCAAAGCTCGAAGGTCGTCAGATGATCATGATGATTGCGCCTGGACGCAAAAAGCCCACAGGCAAAGCAGCAGATGCTGCCGCGCCAATTGAATCGGCTTGAACAGAATTTGATCTGCCTTCGGGCAAATCGGATCAAGAACTGCCCTCGGGTGGTTCTTGTTAAAAGTGGCTCGGGGCCAACAAGGCTGCAAAGATTTTGCAGACGCCTCACGAGCACAACCAAAGGAGCATTGATATGCCCAAGATGAAGACCAAAAGCAGTGCCAAAAAGCGCTTCCGTGTTCGTCCAGGTGGAACCGTTAAACGCGGCCAAGCCTTCAAACGTCACATCCTGACCAAGAAGACCACCAAAAACAAGCGTCACCTTCGCGGTTCAGTCGCTGTGCATGAGACCAATATGGGTCACATTGCTCAGATGCTGCCCATGGCTGGCCTGTAATCACTGACGAACAAGGAGAATTAATATGCCTCGCGTTAAACGTGGTGTAACGGCACGCGCCCGTCACAAGAAAGTTTTGGCCCTTGCAAAAGGTTTCCGCGGTCGCCGCGGTAATGTTTTCAGGATCGCCAAACAGGCGGTGATGAAGGCTGGCCAATATGCCTACCGGGATCGCCGCACCAAAAAGCGTGTGTTCCGTCAGTTGTGGATTGCCCGTATCAACGCCGCTGCGCGTGAATGCGGTCTGACCTACAGCCAGTTCGCCAACGGCTTGAAGAAGGCTGCCATCGAAATCGACCGCAAAATGCTGGCTGACATTGCCGTGCATGACAAGGCCGCTTTCGCTGGAATCGTGAACCAAGTCAAAGCCAAACTGGCAGCAGCTTGATTTCACGGGCATCGTGAACCCGTAGTTTTGCTGCAGGTTCATGCATGGCCAGTCCATCAAAGGGGTTGAGGCTCACAAAAGCTTCAATCCCTTTTTTTACTCTGAAACCCACCGATCCCACACCATGAACGAGCTGGACATACTGGTCGAATCTGCCCGGCAGAGTTTTTCGCAGGCACTGACACCTGCTGACCTTGAAAACGCCAAAGCCCAATTTTTGGGCAAAGCCGGTCGAATCACTGAACTGATGAAGGGCATGGCCGCGCTGAACGTGGATGACAAAAAAGTTCTAGGCGCTGCCATCAACCTGGCCAAGCAAGCCATCGAATCCGCCCTGAATGATCGTCGCCAAGGTCTGGCCGATGCCGAACTGCAAGCCCAACTCAAAGCAGAAGCCCTTGATGTCACGCTGCCTGGACGGCATGCAGAGCAGGGCGGCTTGCATCCAGTGTCCTTGACACTCGAGCGCATTGAAAATATTTTCGGATCCATGGGATTCGAAGTCGCCCAAGGCCCGGAGATCGAGACCGACTGGTTCAATTTCACAGCGCTGAACACGCCTGAAGACCACCCGGCACGCTCCATGCACGACACCTTTTATGTCGAAGGTGGTCATTTGCTCAGAACACACACCAGCCCGATGCAAATCCGCCATGCGGTGCAGCACGTCAAGCGTTATCGCCACCAGCTCGACGCAGGCCAGGGCATGCCCGAGATACGCGTGATCGCGCCGGGTCGTACTTATCGCGTGGACAGCGACGCCACCCATTCGCCCATGTTCCACCAGTGCGAAGGCCTGTGGATTGGCGAAAACGTGAGCTTCAAGGACCTCAAGGTCGTGTTCACCGATTTCTGCCGCACTTTTTTCGAAAGCGACGATCTGGTGTTGCGCTTTCGTCCGAGTTTTTTCCCGTTCACCGAGCCAAGTGCAGAAATCGATATCCAGTTCCAGACAGGCCCGCTGGCAGGCCGATGGCTGGAGGTCGCGGGTTCTGGACAGGTTCACCCGAATGTGGTGCGCAACATGGGCCTGGACCCTGAGCGATTCATTGGTTTTGCCTTCGGCATGGGCCCTGACCGGTTGACCATGCTGCGATACGGTGTGAACGATTTGCGCCTGTTCTTTGATGGCGATATCCGTTTTTTGAGCCAGTTCCAGTGAGCATGAAGACCTGCAGATCATTTCTGCAGGCCCTCCACACAACAGAGTCAAGACGATGCAATTTCCCGAATCCTGGTTGCGCGAATTCTGCAACCCGCCCCTGACCACCCAACAACTGGCCGATACCCTGACCATGGCCGGTCTTGAAGTGGAAGAGGCCGTGCCTGTGGCACCGCCCTTTACCAAAATTGTTGTTGGCGAAATCAAGGAGGCTGTTCAGCACCCCAATGCCGACCGCTTGCGCGTGTGCCAAGTCGACGTGGGGCAGGGCGCATGGCTCAATATCGTTTGCGGTGCGCCCAATGCTCGCGTTGGCATCCGGGTGCCCTGCGCCATGGTGGGGGCCGAGTTGCCCCCGGGCGAAGACGGAAAGCCCTTCCTGATCAAGGTTGGAAAATTGCGGGGGGTAGAGAGCCAAGGCATGCTGTGCTCGGCCAAAGAACTGAAGATTGCCGATGACCACGGTGGCTTGCTGGAGTTGCCAAACGATGCACCGCTGGGTCAGGATATTCGCCAGTACCTGAACCTGGACGACACGCTTTTCACCCTGAAGCTCACACCCAATCTGGCGCATTGTCTGAGCGTGTATGGCATCGCACGCGAAGTGTCTGCACTGACTGGTGCACCGCTCTTGTCACCTGCATTCCCGTCATTGGACACGCAGATTGCTGACAAATTAAATGTCAATGTGCACGCCACCGACTTGTGTGGCCGTTTCAGTGGTCGTGTGGTCAAGGGGGTGAACCCCAAAGCCCGGACACCCCAGTGGATGGTGGACCGACTGGCCCGTTGCGGTCAGCGCAGCGTGACGCCACTGGTCGATATTTCGAACTATGTGATGTTCGAGTTCGGGCGTCCGTCACATATTTTTGACCTTGACAAGATCCACGGTGGTCTGCAGGTGCGCTGGGGTCGTGATGGCGAACAGCTGAAATTGCTCAATGGCCATACCGTGACCGTAGACAGCAAGGTGGGCGTGATTGCTGACGAGAGTCAGGTCGAGTCCCTCGCGGGCATCATGGGTGGCGATGCCACAGCCGTATCGGACGAGACGAAAAACATCTACATCGAAGCCGCTTTCTGGTGGCCCGCCGCCATTGCAGGCCGTTCGCGCCGCTACAACTTTTCGACCGATGCGGGTCACCGCTTTGAACGCGGTGTTGATCCTCAGTTGACGGTAGAACACATCGAACGCATCACCCAGTTGGTGCTGAACATTTGCGGCACACCAGACACGCAAATCGGTCCAGTGGATGACCAGATCCTGGCCATGCCGGATGCAAATCCCGTCACATTGCGGGTGGCACGCGCCAACAAAGTCATCGGGATGCCGCTCACGCAACAACAATGTGCAGACGCGCTGCGTGGTCTGGGTCTGCAAGTGACCGAAGCCGATGGGACCCTCACGGTGACACCGCCAAGCTTTCGCTTTGACCTGCAGATCGAAGAAGACCTGATCGAAGAAGTGGCACGCATGGTGGGGTACAACAACCTGCCCACGAACCCACCCCTGGCCCCGATCACCGCCAAGATTCGTCCTGAAAACTCGCGCAGCCCCTTCATGGTTCGCCGCAGTCTGGCGGCTTTGGGTTATCAGGAAACCATCAACTTCAGTTTTGTCGAAGAAAGCTGGGAAAAAGACCTGGCGGGTCAAACTGATCCGATCCGCCTGCTCAACCCGATCGCCAGTCAAATGAGTGTCATGCGCTCCAGTCTGATCGGCTCCTTGCTGCAAGTCGTCAAGTTCAATGCCGACCGCAAAGCCGAACGTGTTCGGGTGTTTGAGTTGGGCCGAGTGTTCAAGCGCGATGCCAGTGTGCCGGACAGTGACACGACTGTGGAGGGTTTTGACCAGCCCATGAAGGCCTCGGGCATGGCCTGGGGACCACTGGAGCCGCTCAATTGGACGGGCAAGTCACGCCTGGTCGATTTTTTCGATGTCAAAGCCGATGTCGAACGGCTGCTGTCACCTGCCAAGGCCGAATTTGTGGCCGCAGAGCACCCAGCTTTGCACCCCGGCCGTTGTGCCCAGGTGCTGCTGCAGGGGCGCGTGATAGGTCATGTGGGTGAATTGCACCCCCAATGGCGTCAGGCCTGGGATTTACCGCACGCCCCCGTGGTATTCGAGCTGGATCTGGATGCCCTCACGCAGCGAACTGTGCCCATGGCGCAGTCGGTGGCCAAGCTTCAGTCTGTGGAGCGAGACATTGCAGTCATCGTGGACGAGCAGGTCACTCACGCCCAGTTGATGAAGGCCATCCGCAGCGCCCCAACCCAGGGTTTGTTGCGCGATGTGGTGTTGTTCGACATCTACCGCCCCAAATCAGAATCTGCTGGTGGCCTGTCCGCCAGCGAGAAAAGCCTGGCTGTGCGCTTGACTTTGCACAGCGACGAAGCGACCCTGACCGATGCCCAGATAGAAACCGCCATGAGCGGTGTGATGGCCCATTTGACGCAGCAAGTGGCTGCGCGGCTGCGTTCCTGAGGTGGCTATGCAAATCAGTTTTGAATCACTGGAAACCCCGGCACTGACCAAGGCGCAACTGGCCGATTTGCTTTTTGAGCAGATTGGTTTGAACAAGCGCGAGTCCAAAGACATGGTCGATGCCTTCTTTGATCTGGTTGTGGACAACCTGATCGCAGGCGACGATGTGAAGATTTCCGGCTTCGGCAACTTTCAGATTCGCACCAAGGCGGCGCGGCCCGGACGCAACCCACGCACGGGAGAATTGATTCCTATTGATGCACGTCGTGTCGCGACCTTTCACGCCAGCCATAAACTCAAGTCACTGATTCAAGGCGATACCGACGAAGACGAGGGCGTGGAGACGGTGGGTCGCTGAAACCTTTACTCAAGGAGCGCAGCATGCTGTTCAAGTTCAAATCGCAAGCCACCAGCGACCTCATCATGCTGGAAGCCGATGCCCGCAGGTTGCTCAAGATCATCCTGGGGGATGATCCCGTCAAAGGGATAGTACAAGCCAAGGACCTCCCTGGCGCGATTGAGGCCCTGGAATTGGCCGTGACGAAGGATGAGGCAGACAGAAAGCAGCGATCCGACAAATCACTGGCATTGGTCAGCGGCGAAGACGATGACCCTGTGCCTTTGAATTCGGTGAGCCTGGCCCGGCGTGCCGCACCCATGCTGAAGATGCTCAAGCGCTGTCTGGCAGAAAATTCAGACGTGGTCTGGGGCATCTGATCGCGTCTGTCAACGCGGTTTATAAGGGTATGGCTTTTGAGGGGCGCAGGCCCATTGCAGGCATCTGTCTGGCGCCCTTACCGCTTTACGGAAACTCAACGTGCAAAGACCGCACCGCCCAACTTGTAGCCCGCCTGCAGTTGCCGTTTGGCAAACCAGCCCACGTTCATTTCGAGCACATAGCGTACGGGTTTTTCCGAGCAATGGGAGTCATCGCTTTGAGGCTTCATGTCGGCGATGTTCACGATGGTGCCATCGTCGGCAACAAAGGCCGCGGACAGGGGGATCAAGGTGTTTCTCATCCAGAAACATTGCTTCGTGGGCTGTTCGAAAACAAACAACATCCCCTCGTGTTGAGGCATCTCCTTGCGCCACATCAGGCCGATTTGGCGCTGTTCGGGGGTTTGGGCCAGTTGGACGTTCAAAACATGCATGCCTGCCGTGAGCTGGGTCCGGGGCAATTGAAGCTGAGGCCCCTGCTGCGCGACGGCTGCAAACGTCAGGGAGACAAAACCCAAGGTCAAGGCTTGACGAATACGGCGGCAGTTCAACAAGCCAATAAAAGCAGGGAGGTTCATGGTTTGAAGCAATCAGGGGCAGTTGGCAAGCTTGAGAGGATAACTGCAGCTCAGGCCCCATTCAGACTTTTCAAATCCAAGCTGCGCGTAATTGTCAGGCTGAAGGTTCGGGCGGTGCAGAAACGCCGGTTTGAACCACCTCACCGCCGGGATTTTCGACCTGGATGTTCGCCGCCATCAGTCCTTTTTGGCCCTCGGTCAGCTCAAAGCTGACCCGCGCGCCCTCTTTCAGGCTTTTAAAGCCTTCCGACTGGATGGCCGAAAAGTGGGCAAAGGCGTCTGCGCCACCCCCATCGGGCTGGATGAAGCCGAAACCTTTGGCATCGTTGAACCATTTGACCGTACCACTGGGCATACGATGTCTCCATGTTGTTGACATCAGTTTGATTCGCTGTTGTCAATTTTGTCAATGTGAGGTTTTCCCCCATACCTCTATTTATGACCATCTTCATTCAGGACTTTTGTCCTCAAGCGCCTCAAGATGGTCCAAAGCATCGATAGAATGATTTCATGGCAACGAAAAAACCTGCAAATCCTACGCTGCCGCCCGTGTTACCCCGAACGCCCGATGGTGGCGATGCGGTGGTACTCGAACGGCTTGCCCAAAAAATTGAACCGCCCCAGATGTTCCAGGTGGCGATGCTGAACGATGACTACACCCCCATGGAGTTCGTGGTGATGGTCATACAGGAGTTTTTCAGCAAAGACCGCGAGTCGGCCACGCAAATCATGCTCAAGATTCACCTCGATGGCAAAGGCATTTGTGGCGTTTACTCCCGCGATGTGGCTGCGACCAAGGTGGACCAAGTGCTGGACGCCGCCAAGCAGGCAGGCCATCCGCTGCAATGTGTCAGTGAACCTATTGAATAGTGGGTCTTACCCCCCACATCGTCTGTATATCTTTAGCAAGGCAAAAAGGAAATCACATGATTGCCCAGGAATTGGAAGTCAGTTTGCACATGGCCTTTGTGGAGGCCCGTCAGCAACGCCACGAATTCATCACGGTCGAGCACTTGTTGTTGGCCCTGTTGGACAACCCCAGCGCCGCCGAAGTGCTGCGGGCTTGCGCCGCCAACATCGATGATTTGCGCAAAGCCTTGAGCAATTTCATCAAGGACAACACCCCACAGGTCGCCGGTACCGAAGAGGTGGACACACAACCCACTTTGGGTTTTCAACGGGTCATTCAACGCGCCATCATGCATGTGCAATCCACAGGCAGTGGCAAAAAGGAAGTGACCGGTGCCAATGTGCTGGTGGCCATTTTTGGCGAAAAAGACTCGCATGCGGTTTACTACTTGCACCAGCAAGGCATCACCCGTTTGGATGTAGTGAACTTCATTGCCCATGGCATTCGCAAAAGCGATCCGCCAGAGGCTGCCAAATCAGCCGAAAACCCCTCCAGCTCTGAAGGCGAAGAGGGCGGTGGTGGTGAGCGCAGCGAAAAAGCCTCACCTCTTGAGCAATACACCAACAATCTGAACCAGGCGGCCAAGGAAGGCAAGATCGATCCGCTCATCGGCCGTGAATACGAAGTCGAGCGCACGATCCAGATTTTGTGCCGCCGCCGCAAGAACAACCCCCTGCTGGTGGGCGAAGCGGGTGTAGGCAAGACGGCGATTGCAGAAGGTCTGGCCTGGCGCATCACCCAGGGAACAGTCCCCGATATTTTGGCTGAAGCCACGGTTTATTCGCTGGACATGGGCGCGTTGCTGGCCGGCACCAAGTACCGGGGTGATTTTGAGCAACGTCTCAAGGGCGTGCTCAAGTCGCTCAAGGACAAGCCGAACGGCATCCTTTTCATCGATGAGATCCACACGCTGATCGGTGCAGGTGCAGCCTCTGGCGGCACACTGGATGCGTCCAACTTGCTCAAGCCAGCCTTGTCCAACGGCCAACTCAAGTGCATCGGCGCAACCACCTTCACCGAGTACCGCGGCATTTTTGAAAAAGACGCTGCCCTCAGCCGCCGATTCCAGAAAATCGATGTGGTCGAACCCACCGTTGCCGAGACGGTGGACATTCTCAAAGGCCTCAAAAGCCGTTTTGAGGACCACCACAGCGTCAAGTACACGCTTGCAGCCTTGCAGGCAGCCGCTGAGTTGTCGGCCAAGTTCATCAACGACCGCCAATTGCCCGACAAAGCGATTGACGTGATCGATGAGGCTGGTGCCGCCCAAAGGATTCAGGTCGCTTCCAAACGCAAAAAGACCATCGGCAAGACCGAGATCGAAGACATCGTGGCCAAGATTGCCCGCATCCCGCCTGCCAATGTCTCCAACGACGACCGCAGCAAGCTGCAGACCATTGAGCGCGATCTCAAGTCGGTGGTGTTTGGTCAAGACAAAGCCCTGGAAGTGTTGGCCTCGGCGGTCAAGATGGCCCGTTCGGGTCTGGGCAAGACCGACAAGCCGATTGGCTCTTTCCTGTTCTCCGGCCCCACCGGTGTGGGCAAGACCGAGGCGGCCAAACAGCTGGCTTACATACTGGGCATCGAACTGCTTCGTTTTGACATGTCCGAGTACATGGAGCGCCATGCTGTCAGCCGCCTGATCGGTGCGCCGCCAGGTTACGTGGGTTTTGACCAGGGCGGCTTGCTGACAGAAGCCGTGACCAAGAAGCCACACTGCGTGCTGTTGCTCGACGAGATCGAAAAAGCCCACCCTGACATTTTCAACGTGTTGTTGCAGGTCATGGACCACGGCACCTTGACCGACAACAACGGGCGCAAGGCCGACTTCCGCAATGTGATCATCGTCATGACCACCAACGCGGGCGCCGAGACCATGAACAAGGCCACCATCGGGTTCACCAACCCGCGTGTGGCGGGCGACGAAATGGGTGACATCAAGCGCCTGTTCACACCCGAGTTCCGCAACCGTCTCGATGCGATCGTCAGTTTCCGCCCACTCGACGAGCAGATCATCTTGCGTGTGGTGGACAAGTTTCTGCTGCAACTGGAAACGCAACTGGCCGAAAAGAAAGTCGAAGTCACTTTCACCGACAAGCTGCGCAAGTTTCTGGGCAAGAAGGGCTTCGATCCACTCATGGGTGCTCGGCCGATGCAGCGCCTGATTCAGGACACCATCCGCAAGGCCCTGGCCGACGAGTTGCTGTTCGGTCGCCTGATCGATGGCGGTCGCCTGACGGTGGACATCGATGACAAGGACGAGGTGCTGCTCGACATCACGCCCAATCCCAAGAAGGAAAGCCGTTCTTCGCGCTCCGAACCCACAGAGCCTGAAGAGGCCACCGCCAGCTGAACGCCTAGCGGGCCTGTTCGGGCAAACAAAAAAGGAGGCCTTTTCAGGCCTCCTTTTTCATGTCCAAACCTCTCGGCAGATCCGGCTGGATGTCAATTGACCATGACCAGTTTGCCTTTGACGCTGCGCGAACCCATCAAGGTGTAGGCCGACTTCAACTCGCTCATGGGCAGGGTTCGGTCAATGACGGGTTTGATCTTTCCCTGGCCGTACCATTTGGCCAGCTCGCCCATCATGGCCGTGTTGGCTTGGGGCTCGCGCCTTGCAAAGTCACCCCAAAAAACACCGACCAATGAGGCGCCTTTGAGCAAAGGCAAGTTCAAAGGCAGTGAAGGAATGGGGCCGCCTGCGAAGCCCACCACCAGGTAGCGGCCTCGCCACGCGATGGAGCGGAAGGCGGGCTCGGCCAGATCGCCGCCCACAGGGTCATAAATCACGTCGGGCCCCCGACCTTCGGTCAGCGACTTCAGGGCTTCACGCAGGTTCTCACGGCTGTAATTGATGGTTGCATCTGCCCCCAGCGTAGTGCACAAGGCGCATTTTTCGTCGGTCGATGCCGCAGCAATCACTTTGGCACCCATGGCTTTGGCAATCTGTATGGCAGCCGTCCCAACGCCCCCTGCGGCACCCAGCACCAGCACGGTTTCGCCGGCTTTCAGCGCCGCACGGTCCACCAACGCGTGGTGCGAGGTGGCATAGGTCATGATGAAAGCCGCGCCGTCGACGGCCGAAAACCCAGCAGGCAAGGGCATGCACAGTTTGGCGGGTGCCAGCGTGTGGGTTCCAAAGCCGCCAGTGCCCGACAGGCAGGCCACGGTTTGCCCCACTTTAAGGTGGCTGACCCCATCACCGATGGCTTGCACTACACCCGCGTATTCAGAACCCGGCACAAAGGGCAACTCGGGTTTCATCTGGTACTTGTTCTGAACGATCAGCAAATCTGGAAAGTTCAGACTGGCGGCCTGAATTTGTATGAGGACCTGGCCCGGGCCGGGTGTTGGTGTGGGCAGTTCTTTCCAGGTGAGGGCGTCAACCCCGACAGGGTTCTCGCAAAGCCAAGCGTGCATACAACTTCTCCTTGATGGGTGCTTCATGGGCAGGGCTGCATCTTAGGCAACTGCAGGGGCGGGGTCGTGTCCCCCGAGCGACCAATTTCGGCAAGTCGATGAATGCGCTCGCGAGGGGGCTGCCGCCTACAATGATCGGATTGACAGGACAGACCATGAAAATTCTCATTTCCAATGACGATGGGTTCCGCGCGGAGGGGATTGTGGCCCTGTATGAGGCGCTTAAAACCATTGCCGAAGTGGAGGTGGTGGCCCCCGAACAGAACAACAGTGCCAAATCCAATGCATTGACCTTGCACACGCCCTTGTATGTGCACCGGGCTGACAACGGGTTTCGCTACGTCAATGGCACACCCGCCGACTGCGTCCACATTGCATTGACGGGTTTGCTGGGTTACCGACCTGATTTGGTGATTTCCGGCATCAACAACGGCGCCAACATGGGCGATGACACCCTTTATTCAGGCACTGTTGGCGCCGCCATGGAAGGCTATTTGTTTGGCATTCCAGCCATGGCGGTGTCCCAAATCGACAAAGGATGGGCGCATATTGGCGCTGCGGCTGCCAAAGTCCGGCAGCTGGTCCAGCAAATGCAAGCGGGTGACTTGCTCGGCACGCGGCCATGGCTGCTGAATGTGAACATTCCCAATCTTCCGCTGGAACAAATCAAGCCTGCGCGGCTGTGTCGCCTCGGTCGACGCCATGCCGCAGAGCCTGTCATCACCCAGCTTGATCCCCGTGGTCAAACGATGTACTGGATTGGCAATGCAGGCGCTGCCATGGACGACAGCGACGGCACTGACTTTCACGCCGCAAATTTGGGCCATGTGGTGGTGACGCCGCTCAAGGTTGACTTGACCGACCACGCCCAGCTGGACCACTGGAGCCAAGCCTTTGGCCGCATCAGCACCCAGAGCACAGCATGAACAAGCGCCCTGGTTTTCCGATCAAGTTGTCGCAAACTGGTGCAGCGGGTCCTCCCGGCAAAAGCAAGCCTTCAGTGCCCGTGCGTTCAGGAGCGAACCCTGCCGTTGTCTTGCCTCGTGCTGCTTCAAGCGTGTCAGGCTTGGGACTGGACTCGGGTGCGGTCAGGGCGCGCATGGTCCGAAAGCTGGCCGAGCAGGGCGTCAAGGATCCCCGTGTACTCGAGGCCATGGGTCTGGTAGAGCGCCATTGTTTTGTGGAAAGCGCGCTGGTGAACCAGGCCTACGAAGACACCAGTTTGCCCATCGGTTTGGGGCAGACCATCTCCAAGCCGAATGTGGTGGCGCGCATGGTCGAATTGCTTTGCCAAGACGCGACAGGCAAGCTGGGCCGGGTTCTGGAAATTGGCACTGGCTGTGGTTACCAGGCCGCCGTGCTCAGCCATATGGCGACCGAGGTCTACAGCATTGAGCGCTTGCGCGGCTTGCACGAAAAAGCCCGAACCAATTTGCGCCCATTCAGGCTGCACAACGTCCATCTTATTTTTGGTGACGGCATGCTGGGCTACCCGAAGGGGGCGCCCTATGCTGGCATCATCTCGGCGGCGGGTGGCGACGCAGTCCCCCAGGCCTGGATGGACCAACTGGCAGTTGGCGGTCGCGTGATCGCGCCGACCCTCACTTCAGCAGGTCACCAAGCCTTGGTGGTCATTCTAAAAACGGCTCAGGGTTTCGAGCGCCAAGTTCTCGAGGCTGTGCATTTTGTACCTCTAAAATCAGGCGTTGCCTGAACAAGTAAAGCCCGATGAATTTCAATTCTTCTTTTCGCCCCCTGGTTTTGATGGTGATGGTCTCTGCAGTGCTTGCAGGCTGCACGTCGACACCGCGCACTCCGGCGCCCGTGGAAGACCGGACCGCCATGGGCCGTTTGCCCGCCCCAACCCCCGCAATGCCTGCCACTGAAGCGGTCAAAACTTTGCCGGGCAGTGAAAATGCAGGCAAGCCTGGTTATTACACTGTCCAGCGTGGCGACACCTTGACCCGCATCGGTTTGGACAACGGTCAAGGATGGCGTGATTTGGCCCGCTGGAACAATCTGACCAACCCGGATCTGATTGAAGTGGGCCAGGTGCTGCGGGTGGCCCCACCCGGTGGTGCCGTCGAAACGGCTGGCGTGGTGGTTCGGCCGATCGCACCGACTTCAAATTCATCACCCGTTGTGACCTCGGCAAAATCAGAGCCTAATTCGGTGAGTCAACCGAACAACCCCAACGCCAATGCCAATGACGAAGGCCTGGGGTTTATCTGGCCTGCCAACGGTTCACTGATTGCGGGATTCGACGAAGTCAAAAACAAAGGCCTCGACATCGCAGGCAAAGCAGGTGACACCGTGATGGCAGCCGCAGACGGCCAGGTGGTTTATGCCGGTGCCGGGTTGAGGGGTTATGGGAACCTGATCATCCTCAAGCACAACAGCACGTTCTTGACGGCTTACGCACACAACCAGGCCTTGCTGGTCAAGGAAGACCAAAAAGTTCGCAAAGGGCAAAAAATTGCCGAAATGGGCAAGTCCGACTCGGACCGGGTCAAACTCCACTTTGAGGTGCGTCGCCAAGGCAAACCGGTGGACCCTGCCCAACTCTTGCCCGCCCGTTGAGGCAAGCGCCATTTGCCCTGGCAAGTCTCTGAGGTTTTTCCGAAACCGATGGAATGGCACCTGTTTGATGCGTCGACGTTTTAAGAAATTGCGGTGCCTCACATCCTGAGACAATCAGGCTATGAGCGAACCAGATATTTCCCTTTCTCAAGCCTACGCCGCCGAAGCCAGCCACTCCAGTGCCGACCTGCCTGAGGGCTGGTTGCGCGTTGGCTCTTTGGACATGGAGGCTCAAGGCATCGCCCGCAGGCCCGATGGCAAAGTCGTTTTCATCGAAGGTGCATTGCCTTTTGAGGTGGTCTCGGTTCAGGTGAGCCGCAAAAAAAGCAGCTTTGAGCATGGCACCGTGACCGAGATTCACCACGAATCTTCACAACGCGTTCGCCCGGGCTGCCCGCATTTCGGGCTGCACACCGGCTCGTGCGGCGGGTGCAAGATGCAGCACCTGGAGGTTTCTGCTCAGGTGGCCATCAAGCAGCGGGTGCTCGAAGACAATTTATGGCACTTGGGCAAAGTCAAAGCCGAAACCATGTTGCGACCCATCGAAGGGCCCGCCTGGGGCTACCGCTACCGTGCCCGCCTGTCGGTGCGTTATGTGATCAAAAAAGGCGATGTGCTGATTGGCTTTCACGAGCGCAAAAGCCGCTACATCGCCGACATGAAGGTCTGTCCGGTTTTGCCACCTCATGTCAGCAAGATGCTGCTGCCACTGCGCAAGCTGGTCGGCCAGATGGATGCCCGGGAGACCTTGCCTCAGTTGGAGCTGGCCTGCGGCGACGAAGTCACCGCCTTGGTGTTGCGCCACCTGGAACCCTTGAGCGACGGAGACAAAGCCTTGCTGCGCGAGTTTGCTGCTGCGCAAAATGTGCAATGGTGGTTGCAGCCCAAAGGGCCCGACACGGTGCAACTGCTGGACGAAGGTGGCCCACAACTCAGTTACAGCCTGCCTGACTTTGGCATCACCATGCCCTTCAGGCCCACAGACTTCACCCAGGTTAACCCGTTCATCAACCGGGTTTTGGTGGCCCGAGCCCTGCGTTTGCTGCAAGTGCAAAAGACCGAGCGCGTGATCGACTGGTTTTGCGGCTTGGGCAATTTCACCCTGCCTTTGGCCACCCAGGCAGCGCAGGTGCTGGGCATAGAAGGTGCCGAGACCCTGGTGGTCCGGTCCCGGGACAATTACGACCGTAACCAGGCATCACGCCCTGAGGGGCAAGCCCTTGCGCCCACCCAGTTTGTGGCCCGCAACCTGTTTGACATGACCCCCGACATGCTGGTGGCCGACGGCAGCGCCGAAAAATGGCTGGTGGACCCACCCCGTGAAGGTGCCTTTGCATTGTCAAAGGCGCTGGCTGAACTGAATGAAAACCAGGATTTGCGCCAGGGCTGGACACCACCTCAGCGCATTGTTTACGTGAGTTGCAACCCCGCAACGCTGGCCCGCGATGCGGGCATTTTGGTGCATCGGGCTGGCTACCGATGCGTCAGCGCAGGTGTGATCAACATGTTTGCGCACACGGCACATGTGGAAAGCATGGCGGTGTTTGAGTTGGCTTGAGCCGGGTGAAGGGCCTTGCAGCCAAAAAAAAGGCTCCCTAGGGAGCCTTTTTTGAGCGGCATTGCCGCTGTGTGACTTGCTGGCTTAATCGCGTTCGCCACCCATGATGCCAAGCAAGGCCAGAAGGCTCTGGAACACGTTGAAGATGTCCAGGTACAGGGCCAGCGTGGCACTGATGTAATTGGTTTCACCGCCGTCAATGATTTGCTTGATGTCATACAGCATGTAAGCGCTGAATATGCCAATGGCCATGACAGATATGACCATCATGCCGACAGTGGAGCCCACAAACACGTTGATGATGCCGCCAATCATGATGGCCAACGCGCCTACAAACAACCATTTGGACATGCCCGAAATATCGCGCTTGATCGTGCTGGCCAGGCTGGCCATGACGAAGAACACGCCGGCGGTCCCTGCAAAGGCGGTCATGATCAAGTCAGAGCCGTTCTTGAAACCCAACACCATGGCGATCATGCGCGACAGCATCAAACCCATGAAGAATGTGAAGGCCAACAACACGGGAACGCCTGCTGCAGTGTTTTTGGTCTTTTCGATGGCAAACATGAAGCCAAATGCCCCGGCCAGAAAAACAACCAAA
>CAIZSE010000153.1 GCA_903935585.1 uncultured Burkholderiales bacterium
GCCCTGCAGGACTTCATGGGCTCGGCCGATGCGGTGGTGGTCAGCCTGCCCCTGACCGACAACACACAAGGCCTGGTGAATGCACAGGCACTCTCAGCCATGCGACCCGACGCCGTGCTGATGAACGTGGGCCGTGGCGCAGTGATCGATGAAAAGGCGCTTTACGACGCCCTGGCATCGCGCCAAATCGGCGGTGCCGTGATCGACACCTGGTACCAGTACCCCACGCCAGCCCAAGCCGAATGCGCGCCCTCCCAATACGACTTTTCCGCCTTGGACAATGTGCTCATGACCCCTCACATGTCGGGCTGGACAACTGGCACAGTGCGGCGCAGACAAGAAACGCTGGCCGACAACATCGGACGCCTCAGCCGGGGCGAATCGTTGCTCAACGTGCTGAACGCGAAAGCCTAAAGGCGCCACCGCCAACCTACTCACAGCTCAGGCGCTTTGGCGTTGCAGGATTTCAAAGCCGAGATCAATCTGCGCGGATGGTGGCACCTCGCCCCGCATCAGTGTCAGCAACATGTGTGCAGCGGCTTCACCAATGCGGGCGCGGGGCGTGCGCACTGTGGTCAGCGTGGGCAACATCTGGTCGCTGCCGGTCAGGTCGTTGAAGCCGGCAATGGCCACCTGAGACGGCACGGCAATACCCATGCGCAAAGCAGCCATCAAAGCCCCTTGCGCCAAATCGTCGTTGCAAAAAAAGATGGCATCGACGGACGGGCGTTGCTGCATGATTTGCTCAAACATCACCCCCCCCAAAGCCAGCGACGATGGCGCGGGGTTGAGGAACTCGAGCGTGGGCTCGTAAACGCCTGCCGCCTTCAATGCACTGCGCCAGCCATTCAGGCGCTGCATGACACGCGGGTCCAGTTGCGCCGCTGCAAAGGCAATGCGCTTGCGACCTGTCGACAACAAATATCGGGTCAGCGCTGAACCCGCCTCGGTTTGTTGAAAACCCACGCAATACGGTTGTTCGGCTGCCGCGATGCCTGGCAAATCCATCAGGTGCACGCACGGTACCTGGCTGCTCTCCATGAGCTTGCGGGTGGCCGGGTTGTGGTCCAGGCCCGTGACCAGCAAGCCAGCCGGGCGGTGCAGCAATTGCTCACGCAGCAGTTGCTCTTCTTCGCTGGCGTCGTAGTGGGTCACGCCCATGAGGGTTTGGTAGCCTGCTGCGCGCAATGTATTTTGAGCCGCATCCAGCAAGTCCACAAACAAGGTGTTGGACAACAGGGGAATCAGGATGGCCACATGGTTGCTGCGTTGCGAGGCCAAGGCACGGGCGGCCGGGTCAGGCACATAGCCAAGCTTGCTGGAAACCGATTGCACGCGCTCGATCAGGACCGGGTCCACCGCCCTTTCCCCGCGCAGCGCACGCGACACGGTGCTGGGACTGACCCCTGCAGCGCGTGCCACATCGCTCAGGGTGATGCGGCCCGTGGCGCGATGGCTTTTGACGGCTTTATGAGGTGGCAAAACAGTGTGGGGCAAGGGTTAATCCGGAGAAGAATTGAATTCGACTGTCGATAGGATAGCGCTATCCGAAAATTTTCCACAATGATTTTGTAAATTTATGGAAAACCCTTATTTGCAAATGATGGCGTTGATTTTCCGCTGATGCTTTTTTTATAAATTTATTGGACAGCGCTGTCCAATGACTGTTTTCCGAATGGAGTGATTGACGTGTCAAAACCCGATGTGCTGGCTGTCGCCAAACTCCACCCGTTCTACCAAAAAGCATTGGAATCGGTGTTCACCGTGCACGATCGCACCCATGTGACCGACCCCGCTGCGTTTGCTGCGCTGGCCCCTCGGATCGTGGGGGTCGCGGGCACGGGCGAAGCCGGCGTGCCTCGCAGCTTGTTGTCGCAATTGCCTCACGCCAAAGTGGTGTCCGTGTTTGGCGTGGGCTACGACGGTGTGGATGTGCCTGCCGCCATCGAACACGGCATTCCGGTCACCCACACACCCGATGTGCTGACCGATGACGTGGCCGATCTGGCCATGGGCCTGGTGCTCTCGGTGGGTCGCACCATCCCGCAAGCTGACAAATTTGTTCGCGCAGGCCAATGGCCCAATGGACCGATCGCATTGGCTCGCAAGGTGTCAGGCGCACGCATGGGCATCGTGGGCATGGGCCGCATTGGCAAAGCCATTGCAAAACGTGCCAGCGGATTCGGCATGTCGATCGCCTACACCGCACGCACCGAAAAAACGGATTCGGGTTACCGTTTCTTTGCCTCGGCTGCCGCACTTGCAGCCCAGGTTGATTTCCTGGTGGTCATCACGCCCGGCGGCGCAGGCACCCACCATTTGATCAACGCAGAGGTGCTCAAGGCTTTGGGCCCACGCGGCTTTTTGATCAACGTGGCGCGAGGCAGCGTGGTCGACGAGCAAGCCCTGATACAGGCCTTGCAAAACGGCACCATCGCCGGTGCCGGCCTGGACGTGTTTGCCAACGAGCCGAACGTTCCCGAGGCCCTCTGGACCATGGGCAATGTCGTGCTGACGCCGCACATGGCCAGCGCCACCACCGAAACCCGCCAGGCCATGGCCGATCTGGCTTTTGCCAACATGCAAGCCGGCATTTCGGGCCAGCCCTTGCGCACGCCCGTGCCAGAGTGCATGGCCATGCTGTCCAAGTAAGCCTTAACCACAACATGTCCACATCACCATTGCGGCTCATCGTCATGGGCGTGTCCGGTTGCGGAAAATCGACCATGGCAAGCGCATTGAGCCAACGCCTAGGCCTTGAAATGGTCGATGGCGATGACCTGCACCTGCCTGAAAGCGTGGCCAAGATGCGCGCTGGTGTGGCCTTGCAAGACGCCGACCGCTGGCCCTGGCTGGACCGTATCGGGGCTTACCTGGCCCAAGCGCACGACCCAGGTCGCGTGGTCGCTTGCTCGGCACTCAAGCGGGCATACCGCGACCGCATCCGCCAACAAGCGGGTGAGGTGCGTTTTTTGTTTTTGAAGGGCAATTTTGAATTGATCGAACAACGCCTGCGCCAGCGTGTGGGCCACTACATGCAACCCGGCTTGCTCACCAGTCAATTCGAAGCACTGGAAATACCCCAACACGATGAAAACGATGTCATCAGCCTGCCCATCATCGAACCCGTGGCCGACCTGGTGACTCAGGCACTTTTTGACCTGCAGGCACTCCCGATTCCTGCACGCACTCGCGATCCCGCAACACTCTGATTTTTTGAAAGCCCCCTCATGTTTATCCGATGTGCATTTTTTCAAGGCCAAGTCAAACCCGGCATGGAAGAGGCGTTCAACCGCTATATCCGAGACCAGCTCGTGCCCCTGTGGACACGCTTTCCGGGCGCTCAGGAAGTGCGCGTTTTGCGTCAGGTCGAAAGTGACGTGGCCGATCCGCATTTCGGCATGGTGCTTTCCGTGCGCTACCCCACCCGCGAATCCATCGACATTGCACTGGCCTCAGAAGTCCGCATGAAAAGCCGCGAAGTGTCCAAGGATTTGATCGCCATGTTCGATGGCACTGTGTTTCACACCGTCTTCAGCGCGGACGAATACGCGCTGCCCACCGATTGAATTCCCCCCCTTTTTTAACCAGGAGACAAACCCATGAAACTTTCTCGAATTCTCATTGCCTGTCTTGTAGCAGCTGTCGGCTCCAGCGCATATGCTGCCAAATTCAACCTGAAAATGGGTCACGCGGTCAACGCCACCGACGGCCAGCACGCTGCCGCCCTGAAGCTGGCTGAGCTGGTCAAGCAACGCACCAATGGCGATGTGGAAATCACCATCTTCCCAGCCAATCAGTTGGGCAACGATGCGGCCATGATCAACGGCACACGTGGCGGCACGATCGACATCGTCTCCAGCGGCGCATCCAACTTCAACGGCATCGTGCCGAATACGGCCGCGATGGAGCTGCCCTTTGTGTTCCGTGATGCCCAACACGCCTACAAGGTTCTTGATGGTGCCGTGGGCACTGGCGTGCTCAACGAATTGGCCCCGCACGGCTTGACGGGCCTTGCCTACTGGGAGAACGGCTGGCGCTCGTTCACCAACAACAAACGCCCCGTCAACAAGCCCGAAGATTTGAAGGGTCTGAAGATCCGCTCCACACCCAACCCGTACCACATTCAGGCCTTCAAACTGCTGGGCATGAACCCCTCGCCCATGCCGATTTCCGAGCTGTACACCGCGCTCGAAACCGGCACCTTTGACGCGCAAGAGCACCCCATCAACGTGACCTGGTCGTCGAAGTTTTACGAAGTGCAAAAGCACATGACCATCAGCAACCACGTGTACTCGCCCTTGGTCGTGGCCATGAACAAGGCCAAGTTCGACAGCCTGCCGGCCAACTTCCAGAAAGTGATCGTCGACTCGGCCCGTGAAGCCGCGACTTACCAACGCAACCTGAACGCCTCCAACGCAAGCAAAGTGGTGGCTGACCTGAAGAAGTCGGGCATGCAGGTGATCGAGAAAGTGGACATGGCCCCATTCCAGAAAATCGTCTCGGCTGAAATCGCCAAGACCTTTGGTGAAAAGAGCGGCACCGCCTTGCTCAAAGCCATCGAAGACACCAAGTAAACCGGTCTGTGCACCTTACCCCCCTCTTGGCAGGGGGTGTTTTTAAAATTGCCATGAAAAAACTAAACGCCCTTTTCTTCAAGCTCGCCGAAGTCACCCTGGTCATCATGCTATCGGCTATGGTGATCATGGTGTTTGGCAACGTGGTGCTGCGCTACGGCTTCAATGACGGCATCATCAGTTCGGAAGAAATTTCGCGTTTCCTGTTCATCTGGATCACTTTTCTGGGGGCCATCGTCACCTTTCGGGACAACGGACACCTGGGGCTGGACTCGGTGGTGCGCAAGCTCAGCACACGTGGCAAAAAATTGGCATTCACCCTGTCCAACGTGCTGATGCTGGGCTGCTGCACCCTGATGTTTTACGGCACCCTGAAGCAGCACGGCATCAACGCCAGCACCCGCTCGGCCGTGACAGAGATCCCCATGAGCTGGGTGTACGGTGTGGGCTACATCACCAGCGTGGCCATGGGCTTGATGATCATCGGCAAACTGATCAAGCTGTCCAAAGGCGAATTCAACGAGGCCGATCTGATTCAGGTGCAGGACTCCGAAGAAGTCATCACAGCACATACCAGCGAAGCTTCCAAATGACCGTCCTTGTTTTCATCATTTCCCTGCTTGCAGCCATGGCGCTGGGCATGCCGCTGGCCTTTTCACTGATTGTTTCGGGCGTGGCCCTGATGCTGCACCTGGATAATTTCGACACGCAAATCGTCTCGCAAAACCTGATCAACGGCGCCGACAACTTTCCGCTGATGGCCGTGCCTTTTTTCATGCTGGCTGGCGAGCTGATGAACGCGGGCGGCATGAGCCGGCGCATCGTCAACTCGGCCATGGTCTGGGTCGGACACTTTCGTGGCGGCCTGGGTTATGTGGCGGTATTTGCCGCCATCGTGATGGCCAGTTTGTCGGGCTCGGCCGTGGCAGACACTGCGGCCTTGGCGGCTGTGCTGATGCCCATGATGCGCGATGCAGGGTATCGCATGGACCGGTCTGCCGGCCTGATCGCTGCGGGCGGCATCATTGCGCCCGTCATCCCACCCTCCATCGGTTTCATACTGTTCGGTGTGATTGGTGGCGTGTCGATCTCCAAGCTGTTCATGGCCGGCATTTTTCCCGGCATTCTGATGGGCTTTGCCTTGATCGTGACCTGGTGGATCGTGGCGCGCAAAGACAAAGTGGTCGTAGCCGACAAGGTGCCTTTCAAAAAACGCATCACCGTGACCATCAACGCTTTCTGGTCTTACCTGCTCGCCATCACCATCATCGGCGGCATGAAGATGGGCGTCTTCACGCCCACCGAAGCGGCGGTGGTGGCGGTGGTGTATTCCTTGTTTGTGGGCCTGTTCATCTACCGAGAAATCAAATTCAAGGACTTGTACCGCATCATCCTGTCGGCGGCCAAAACCTCTTCGGTGGTGATGTTCCTTGTGGCGGCAGCTCTGGTGTCGGCCTGGCTGATCACGGTGGCCAACATCCCGGCCCAAATCGTGGAAATTTTGCGGCCCTTCATCGACAACAAAACCCTGTTGATGGTCATGCTGATGCTGCTGGTGATGATTGTGGGAACGGCTTTGGACTTTGCCCCCACGGTGCTGATCCTCACGCCCGTGCTGATGCCTCTTGTGCGTGAAGCCGGCATTGACCCGGTCTATTTTGGTGTGCTGTTCATCATCAACAACGCCATCGGTTTGCTCACACCCCCCGTAGGCACGGTGCTCAACGTGGTGTGCGGTGTAGGCCGCATTCCGATGCACGACGTCATCCGTGGCGTCATGCCTTTCCTGTTCTCACAGATCGTGGTCATGGGCGCCTTGATTGCGTTTCCAGCCCTGGTGATGATGCCCCTCAAATGGTTGCTGATGAAATGAACGTACTGGACACTTTTCAACTCCATGGCAGGCGCGCCCTGATCACTGGATCTTCAGCAGGGATTGGACTGGCTTTGGCCGAAGCCCTGGCGCAAGCGGGGGCCCATGTCATCCTGAATGGCCGTACCGCCAGCAAGGTCACGGCTGCTCAGCAAGCCCTGCAGGCGCAAGGACTGTCAGCCAGCAGCGCGGTATTTGACGTGACGGATGCCGGCAGCGTGCGTGCGGCCGTGGACCAGATCGAGGCCGTTGGGCCCATCGATATCCTGATCAACAACGCCGGCATGCAAATTCGGGGGCCGCTGCACGAGTACCAGGATGCCGACTGGCACACCATCATGAAGACCAACCTGGACAGCGTTTACTACGTGGGCCAGGCGGTTGCCAAAAAAATGATCCCTCGCGGACGCGGCAAGATCATCAACATCTGCTCGGTGCAAAGCGAGCTGGGCCGACCCGGCATCGCACCCTACACCGCCACCAAAGGTGCCGTGAAAATGCTCACCAAGGGCATGGCGATTGACTGGGGCCAGTTCGGCATCAACGTCAACGGCATTGGGCCGGGCTACTTCAAGACCGAGCTGAACCATAAACTGGTGGACGACCCGACTTTCAGCAGCTGGCTGGTGGGCCGCACGCCCAGCCGCCGCTGGGGCGATGTCGAGGACCTGGGTGGCGCTGCCGTGTTTCTGGCCAGCGATGCCTCGCGATTTGTGAATGGTCACATCCTGTATGTAGATGGCGGTGTAACCGCCACCCTTTGAACACTTTTTTTGAAAGCCTCCGCATGAAATCCGTTGTCTGCCACTCCGCCAAAGACCTGCGCATTGAGCACACCGAACTGCCCGCGATGGGCGAAAACCAACTGCGTGTGAATGTGGCCTTCGGCGGCATTTGCGGCTCAGACCTGCATTACTACCAGCACGGCGGATTTGGCACGGTGCGCATCAAGCAGCCGATTGCCCTGGGCCACGAAATTTCAGGCACCGTGGATGGCATGGGAGCCGGCGTCACGGGCATCAAAAAAGGTCAGCGCATCGCCATCTCGCCTTCGCGCCCTTGCGGCCACTGCCGCTTTTGCCAGGCGGGTCAGCACAACCATTGCCTGAACATGCGGTTTTACGGCAGCGCCATGCCCTTTCCGCACATCCAGGGTGCATTCAGTGAACAGTTGATCATCGAGGGCTACCAGGCCCACCCCATTGCAGACCACCTGAGCCTGTCAGAAGCCGCCTTGGCAGAACCCCTTTCTGTGGGATTGCATGCCATCCAGCGCGCAGGCAGCGTGCTGGGCAAGCAGGTGCTGGTGACGGGCTGCGGCCCCATCGGCTCCTTGCTCATTGGCGCTTTGAGGCGTGCGGGCGCAGCGCGCATCGTGGCGGCCGACATTGCCGACCTGCCCCTCAAGTGCGCCAGGGAAATGGGTGCAGACGAGGTCATCAACCTGAAAACACAGGCCGATGCACTGGACAAATACAAAGCCGACAAGGGCCAGTTTGACGCTGTTTTTGAGGCCTCGGGCAGCGAGGCCGCACTGCGCGTCGGCCTGGACACCATCGTGCCACGGGGCGTGCTCATCACGGTGGGCATGGGTGGGGACATCAGCCTGCCCATGACGCAGCTGGTGGCCAAAGAAGTCGACTTGCGCGGCACCTTCCGCTTCCATGCCGAATTTGCCACCGCCGTGCGCTTTTTGAACGAAGGCCTGGTCAACGGCAAGCCGGTCATCACCGGCGTGCTGCCTGTGGACCGCGCCATCGAAGCCTTTGACCTGGCCGCCGACAAGAGCCAGTCACTCAAGGTACAGATTTCTTTTCAAACCGCCTGAAAATCAAGCATTCCCCAGTCATCAACGAAAGTCATCACCATGAGTCAAATTGCCCTCGTCACTGGCGCCAGTTCCGGCATTGGCAAAGCTTGCGCCCAGGCCTTGCTGAAAGAAGGCTGGCAAGTTGTGCTGGTTGGTCGCCGGGCCGATGCACTGGCTGCTGCTGTGGCCGAAGCCGGCCCCCATGCCGCCAATGCCCACGCCATCCCGACCGATCTGTCCAAAGAACCCGAAGTCCACGCCTTGTTTGAGCAGATCCGCGCACGCTTTGGCCGACTGGATCTGGTGTTCAACAATGCCGGCATTTCCCTGCCCTACACCTTGCCTGGCGACCTGTCCGGCGACGAATGGCGCCGTGCGGTGGACATCAACCTGAACGGTGCGTTTTACACGCTCTCCCATGCATTCAAGTTGATGCAGGACCAGAGTCCCCAAGGTGGCCGCATCATCAACAACGGTTCCATTTCGGCGCATGTCCCGCGTCCCGGCTCGATCGCCTACACCGCCACCAAGCACGCCATCTCTGGCCTGACACGCGCCGCTTCTCTGGACGGTCGCCCTTACAACATCGCCGTGGGCCAAATCGACATTGGCAACGTGGCCTCCGACATGACTTTGAGAATGGCCCAAGGCGTGCACCAGGCCGACCTGAGCATCAAGGCAGAGCCGCGCATGGACATGTCGGCCGTGGTCGAAACCTTCATGACCATGGCCCGCCTGCCACTGACAGCGAACATCCTGTTCACCACGGTGATGGCCACCAACATGCCTTTTGTGGGTCGGGGTTGAAGCCAGCACATGCAAGCGATGGACATTGGCCTGGTGGGCCTGGGCGTGATGGGCGAGAACCTGGCGCTCAATCTGGAACGCAACGGTTTTTCAGTCAGCGGATTTGACCTCAGCGAGAGCAAACGTGAGAGCTTTTCCCAACGCACACAGGGGCTGAACGCACAGGCGTCAGCCTCTCTCGCCGACCTGGTGGTCAGCTTGCAACAGCCCCGCTGCATTTGGCTCATGGTGCCCGCCGGGGCTGCCGTCGATGCGGTGTTGTCGGAGTTGAGCCCTTTGCTCAACGCGGGCGATGTGGTCATGGACGGGGGCAACACCCTCTACACCGACACCCAGCGGCGCATGCAGGCGCTTGATGGCTCGGGCATTCACTACGTGGGTGCGGGCGTGAGTGGCGGCGAGGAAGGCGCTTTGCGCGGCCCGGCCTTGATGCCAGGTGGTGCGGTTGCGGCTTGGCCGCGTCTGCAACCGATGCTGCAAGCCATCGCCGCCAAAACCGACGATGGTCAGCCTTGCTGCGAGTGGATGGGTCCGGGTGGCTCTGGTCACTTCGTGAAGATGGTGCACAACGGCATCGAATACGCCGACATGCAAACCATCTGCGAAGCCTATTGGTTGATGCACAACTTGCTGGGCATGAGCCCGACTGAGATGAGCACAGTGTTCCATGAGTGGAATCAAGGCGAGTTGGCCAGCTACCTGATCGGCATCACGGCCGACATCCTGGCGCACACCGACCCCGAAACAGGCAGCGCATTGGTGGACCTGATCTTGGACACGGCGGAACAAAAAGGCACAGGCAAGTGGGCCAGCCAAATTGCGCTCGATCTGGGCGTCACCGCCCCCACCATTGCCAACGCCGTTTTTGCGCGCACCGTGAGTGGCCTGCACGCCGAGCGCGCCAAAGCCTCACGGGTGTTGCCCGGCCCTGCACCTCGCGCAGCAGGCCCGCGCGATGCCGTGCTCAGCCAAATCAAAAATGCGTTGTTGGCCTCCAAAATTTGCGCCTATGCCCAAGGCTTCAGCCTGCTCAAGGCCGCCGACCGCGAACACCAATGGCAATTGCCCATGGGAACAGTGGCCTCGGTCTGGCGGGCAGGTTGCATCATCCGCGCACGCTTGCTCGAAGACATTCGGGCCAGCTTTGAGCGCTCGCCAGACCTCGACAACCTGTTGATGGACAGTCACTTTACCGGCGTGATGAGCCGGTGCCACCAAGACCTGCGCGAAGTGGTGGCCATGGGCGCTTTGCACGGCGTGGCCGTGCCTTCTTTCATGAGTTCACTGGCTTACTACGACGCCTACCGCTCGGCCCGTTTGCCCGCCAACCTGCTGCAGGCCCAGCGCGATTATTTCGGCGCACACACGTACCAGCGCATTGACCGCCCAGGCAAATTTCACACACGCTGGATGGACTGATT
This sequence comes from uncultured Burkholderiales bacterium, assembly GCA_903935585.1. Classification (GTDB taxonomy): domain Bacteria; phylum Pseudomonadota; class Gammaproteobacteria; order Burkholderiales; family Burkholderiaceae_C; genus Limnohabitans_A. Next base: position 10,489 of record CAIZSE010000153.1, read on the forward strand.
TTCAGCCTTCTCAGCGCCACAACGGTGGCGATCAGGCCAACCACCGCTCGCCCCAGTTCCAGCGCTTACAGCACCGCAGAGGCATGCATCAGCGGCTGATGCGTACCACCGCGTCAGCGCGCTTGTGCAAATCGGGCAACAGTTCCAAGCCCAAA
>CAIZSE010000154.1 GCA_903935585.1 uncultured Burkholderiales bacterium
CAGTTACTCCATCTGTTCAGCCAATAGCCTGCTGCAAAAGCAGGGCCTGCTTGAAGTGGGCATCCGGCCCGTTGAAGGCGGCGTGTTTTCCAATTGGGCTGCCACGCAACTTCAAGCAGGTGAAAGCTTGCGCGTGATGCCGCCCGATGGCCGCTTTGTGGTGCAACGCCCCCGCGCCATCCACAGGGTGGGCTTTGCAGCCGGCTCGGGCATCACACCCATCCTGTCCATCCTGGCCAGCACCCTTGAAGAACAGCCCGAATCCAAGTTCACCCTGGTCTATGGCAACCGCCGCATGGACAGCGTCATGTTCAACGAGGCGCTGCAAGACCTGAAAGACCGCTACCCCGACCGCCTGACACTGATTCACATCCTGTCGCGCCAGGCGCAAGAAGTGCCCCTGCTGGAAGGCCGCATCGATGGCGACAAAGTGCGCGCCATCATCGATGCGTTTTTGCCTGTGGGCAGCATGGACGAGGTCTTTGTTTGCGGCCCCGAAGCCATGATCGAGGCGACCGAACAAGCGCTGCTGGCAGCTGGCGTCAAGGCCGAACGCATCCGCACCGAACGCTTCAGCTCCCCCACACTGGAAGCGCTGAGCCCCGAACAGCGCAGCCAAGCCGTGCTGGGCCAAAAGGCCACCCGCGATGCAGGCGAAGTGCAACTGACCGTGGTGCTCGATGGCAAACCCTACGACATGCCGATGAACCGGAATGAAAAAATCCTCGACATCGCGCTGTCCCTGGGTCTGGACCTGCCCTATTCGTGCAAAGCCGGCGTTTGCTGCACTTGCCGCTGCAAGGTGATGGAAGGCACAACCGTGATGGACAAAAACTTCACACTCGAAAAACCGGAAGTCGCGCAAGGCTTCATCCTGTCCTGCCAGGCCCGCCCAACCAGCGACCGGGTGGTGGTGAGCTTCGACGAACGCTGAATCGGCTTCGACCCGATTGGCCTCAAAAAAACGCCCTGCATGCAGGGCGTTTTGCTGCGGGTCAGGCCAAGCTCAGAAGCGGTAACCCAGGCCCACACCCACCAAAAGCGGGTCCAGTTTCAAGGTGCCTTTGTTGTCGGCGCCGACAAAAACATCCGACCGGATGTAGACCTTTTTGACATCGAAGTTCAAAGACCAGTTTTTATCCAATGGGATGTCCATGCCCACTTGCAATGCACCACCCCAGCTGTCGTTTTCCAGCGTAGCACCACCGTCCAGCAAATTGACATTGGTGATCTTGGTGTAGTTCAGGCCGGCGCCGATATACGGCTTGTAACCCGTCAGCCCGGTAAAGTGGTATTGCAACAGCAAGCTTGGCGGCAAGTGCTTGAATGTACCGATCGATGTTCCTCCCAGATAAACCGTCTGCTTTTGCGGCACTGTCAGAATCAACTCGGCTGCAATATTCGGTGTGAAGAAGTAGCTGACATCGATTTCAGGAATGGTCTTGTTGTTGACAGACAAGCCCAGACCAGTTCCGTCTTTGTTGGCCATGTCCAGGTGAACTGCGCGGGCCCGCACCAGCCAAGGGCCTTCGCCTGAAGCTTGTGCCATGGCGGCTGTGACAGAGCAAGCAGCCAACACGGCTGCAACAATGGTTTGTTTTTTCATTTTGACTTTCCTTGTGAACGAATAGAAGAGCTTTTTGCTCACGTTCATTGGAAGTCAAAAATACCGTCCGTCAATTGCGTTTCATCAATCGCCCACGCACCCCAGCCATGTATTTCTGCCCGGGTTGTGTTGCGTCAAAAAAGCCAGCGCACCACACACACAGTGTGCGTTTCACAACCGACTGCAAATCTCTGTTGTGGCTGCGCTTTGGTTCATGGTGTAGAAATGCAAGGCAGGCACGCCGCCATTGACCAGCTGCTCGCACAAGTCGGCCACCACATCGAGGCCAAAGGCCTTGATTGAATCGATGTCGTCGCCATAGCCTTGCAGACGCAAACGAATCCAGCGCGGGATTTCGGCACCGCAAGCGTCCGAAAAGCGCAGCAACTGCGACGAGCTGGTGATCGGCATGATGCCAGGCACCACCGGCACGTCCACACCCAGCTTGTAGGCATCGTCCACAAAACGAAAATACGCATCGCTGTTGTAAAAGTATTGCGTGATGGCCGAATTGGCACCGGCCTTGACCTTGGTGGCAAAGGCTTGCAAGTCAGCTTCGGGCGACTTGGCCTGCGGGTGAATTTCAGGGTAAGCCGCCACTTCAATGTGGAAGTCGTCACCGGTCTCGGCACGAATGAACGCCACAAGATCGCTGGCGTAATGGAACTCGCCTCCGGCACCGTAACCGCTGGGCAAGTCGCCACGCAAAGCCACCAGGCGCTTGACGCCCATGGCCTGAAGGGTGGCCAACTCTGTGCGCACCGAGGCTTTGGTGGCCCCAATGCACGAGAAGTGTGACGCCGCCGACACACCCTCGCCGAGGATCGCACCGACGGTGGCAAACGTACCTTCCTGGGTAGAGCCACCGGCGCCGTAAGTGACCGAGCAAAACTCGGGCTTCAGCGCGTACAGCTTTTGGCGCACAGCACGCAACCTGTCAGCACCCTCAGGTGTTTTGGGCGGGAAAAATTCCAGACTGATGGGTAAATTCAAACCAGACATCACTTCCACTTTCAATTCAATAGTCGTTGGCCTTGGCATAAGCCTTGGCGGCCAGATCGGCCTCGTGCGCGATGCGTGTCAGCTCGCGCGCTGGCAGCACCGCGGCCGGGTCAGGCCAGCAGGCCTGCACAAAAAATTCACGGTTGCCATCCCCGCCTTCAATCGGGCTGTCAATCCATGTGGTGACTTTCAGGCCCAGATCGGTCAAAGCTGTGCGCACACGGTTTTCGATGAAGGCGTACAAGCTCTCGTCTTTCACGATGCCGCCCTTGCCCACCTGACCAGGTTGCAACTCGAACTGCGGCTTGACCAGCATCAACAGCTGGCCCGTGGGCTTGAGCAAATGCACCACGCCTGGCAATACCAGGGTGAGTGAAATGAAAGACACATCGCCCACCAGCAGGTCAAAGCCTTCCAGTGCCTCGGGAATGCGCTCGTCGCCAGGCACCAGTTCGCGGGCATTCACACCTTCTATGCAAACCACGCGTTCGTCTTCACGAATGCGCGGGTGCACCTGTGCATGGCCTACATCAATGCCCACCACCTGCGCAGCAGCTTGCTGCAGCAGGCAATCGGTGAAGCCGCCAGTGCTTTGGCCCACGTCCAGGCAGCGCAATCCTTGCACCTTCAGGCCCGTGGCCTTCAAAGCCCCTTCGAGCTTGAGGCCACCACGCGAGACATAGCGCGACTCGGCGTCATCCAGCAACTGCAAGGCTGCAGTGTCTGGCACTTCGTCACGGTTTTTCACCACTGCGCGCCACGTCCCGTCGGGCTGCTGCCACTGCACGCCTCCCGCAATCAATCTCTGGGCCTGAGAGCGAGAAGCGGCCAGGCCGCGCTCGACGAGAAGTTGGTCTATGCGCATTCGTTGGGTTTCAATAACGGTAGGTATCGGCTTTGTAAGGGCCGTTTTTGGACACGCCGATGTAAGAAGCCTGCTCGTCGCTCAACTCGGACAGCATGGCGCCGACTTTCTTGAGGTGCAAACGGGCCACTTTTTCATCGAGGTGCTTGGGCAACACATAGACCTTGCCGGACTCGTACTGGTCTTGCTTGGTGAACAGCTCGATCTGGGCAATGGTCTGATTGGCAAAGCTGGACGACATCACAAAGCTGGGGTGGCCCGTGGCGCAGCCCAGGTTCACCAAACGGCCTTTGGCCAGCAACGTGATCTTTTTGCCATCCGGGAAAATGATGTGATCCACCTGGGGCTTGATTTCGTCCCACTCCAGTTTTTCCAGCGAAGCGACGTCGATCTCGTTGTCGAAATGGCCGATGTTGCAAACGATGGCTTCGTCTTTCATGGCGGCCATGTGCTCGTAACGAATCACGTTCTTGTTGCCGGTGGCCGACACGAAGATGTCGCACTTGTCGGCGGCATATTCCATGGTCACGACCTTGAAGCCCTCCATGGCGGCTTGCAGTGCATTGATCGGGTCGATCTCGGTCACCCAGACCTGGGCCGACAAAGCACGCAGCGCCTGGGCAGAGCCCTTGCCCACATCACCGTAACCGGCAACCACAGCCACTTTGCCGGCGATCATCACGTCGGTAGCGCGCTTGATGGAGTCCACCAGCGACTCGCGGCAGCCATACAGGTTGTCGAACTTGCTCTTAGTCACCGAATCGTTGACGTTGATGGCGCGGAACATCAGGCGGCCCTTGGCGGCCATTTCGTTCAGGCGCAACACGCCCGTGGTGGTTTCTTCGGTCACGCCAATGATCTGCGCGCCCTTGCGGCTGTACCAGGTCGGGTCCACAGCCAGTTTGGCCTTGATGGCGTTGTACAGGCAGGTCTCTTCTTCACTGGTCGGGTTGGCGATCAGGGAGGCGTCTTTTTCGGCGCGCTTGCCCAGGTGCATGAGCAAGGTGGCATCGCCGCCATCGTCCAGGATCATGTTGGGGCCTTCGCCTTCGGTGCCTGCAGCGCCGAATTCAAAAATGCGGTGGGTGTAATCCCAGTAGTCGGCCAGGGTTTCACCCTTGATGGCAAACACTGGTGTGCCCTTGGCGGCAATGGCCGCGGCGGCGTGGTCTTGCGTCGAGAAAATGTTGCACGAAGCCCAGCGCACATTGGCACCCAAGGCTTGCAGGGTTTCGATCAGCACAGCCGTCTGGATGGTCATGTGCAGCGAACCGGTGATGCGCGCACCCTTCAAAGGCTGCGCCTTGTTGAATTCTTCGCGGATGGCCATCAGGCCTGGCATTTCGGTTTCGGCAATCTTGATTTCTTTACGGCCCCAATCGGACAGGCCGATGTCGGCAATGACGCAATCGGCATTCACGGCGGTGTTCAAACGTGCATTCATGTGTTCAGCTCCAAAGCAATGTGAATAAGCCACACGCGTGGATGAAGGCACTGTTGAGGAAGAAAAACAGGCTCACCACACGTCGAGTGGATGAGCGTCGTTGCTGTTGAAGTATTCCGAGCCTCACGCCCCGCTGCCGACTTGGCTGGCAAGTCAGGGGGCGCTGCAACGCTCCTCGGAAGCAGGCATTCTATCGCAGTCTGCAGCTGGGCGTGCTTGGCCACAAGGCAAAGCCCCTTATGCCTGGGGAGCCTATGCCCAGGCATTTTCTAGACTGAAAACATCCTGACCCCCCGCTAGACCCTATGCCTGACCTGATGCCCCAACTCACCGCCTACTGGCACTTGTGGGCCGTGGCTGCCGTGATCGGACTCATTGCCCTGAATTACGCGACGCAATTTATCGGGCCGGCGCTTCGGCTCAAAAAGAGCCTGGCCCAAGTCAATGGCCATTTGGCCTTGATGGCAAAAAACCCGCCAGGAACCCTCATTGACCTGGTGCAATTGAAGAACGAGGTGATGACCTCGCCGGCCTTGCAACACGCCTGGCAGCAATACACCGGCACGCTGCAAGCGCAATGGCAAGCCGCCGAGTCAGGCCCACTCGGTGCTGCCAGGCAACGCGTCAGCCATTTGTCCAAGGCATTTTTTGCCCACATGGGTCAAACCTCCAACGGCGGGCGAATCGACCTGTCCAACCTCGAACAGTTGGCTCAAACCGATGACCAACTGGCCCAGCTCTGGGACCAATACAACCACGCCATCGAAGCGCTGCAACAGCTCGAAACCTCAGGCTCAACCACTCCGGGCCAATGGCAAGCCAACAGCCATGCCGAGAACTACTTCACCGAGCAAGCGCTGGTGGACTCCCCCCTTCAATCGAACTTTTACAAGCACATTCCCGGCATCCTGACCGGCGTGGGCATCATCGGCACGTTCACGGGCTTGATTGCCGGCCTGGTCAGCTTTGACGTGTCCAACCCCGAGCGGGTGCAAGCCGAGCTGAGCCACCTGGTGCAAACCGTGGGCCACGCCTTTTTGGTCTCTGCCCTCGCCATCACCCTCGCCATGGTCTTCACCTGGATCGAGAAGTCGGTGCTGACAGGACGCTATCGCCAGGTTGAGCAGTTGCAGCAATGGCTGGACACCTTGTTTGCCCCGCAGGGCGGCACCCAGTTCATGGAGCGCCTGACGCAGGCCACCGAAATCCAGGCAGCGCTGTCCTACAAAATCCTGAGTCAATTGCGTGCATCGGCCCCACAGGCGCCACGGCGCTGAGCCCGCATGATCGGCTTTAGAAAAACGCCTCACAAGAGGCACAGGGACGAGGCTGAAAAACCCTTCTGGATCTCATTTTCAGACCTCATGACCGCCCTCATGGTGCTGTTTCTGGTGGCCATGGCGGTGGCCTTGCTCAGCGTCACAACAGGCTTGCGAAAAATGGACGAAAGCCGCGTGAGCAGAGACAACGCGGTATCAAGCTGCCTGAACGACATCCGGCAGATCACCCGCCAAGCCGAATACGCCGGCGTGAAACTGCGGGGACAGACACTTGAATTGGGCACCCTGGCCGAATTTCCCAAGGACAGCAACGAACTGGAAGCCCAACGCGCGGGGTTTTTGCGCCGATTTGTGCCCCAAATGCTGCAGATCGCCCGCACGCCGGCTTGTGAAAGCTGGCTGAAACGCTTTGTGCTCGAAGGTTACGCCAGCCCCGAGGGCTCTTACCTGTACAACCTCAACCTCAGCCTGGAACGGTCCCAGCGTGTGTTGTGCGTGTTGCTCGACGCCAAGGCCCCCAACGCACCGAGCCTGGAAGACCGCAAAACGATCCGGGAACTGTTTTTTGTCGGCGGGTCGTCCTTCAACTCGGCCATTTTGAACCAGCCCGAAAAGAGCCGCAGGGTTGAGCTGCGCCTGGAATTCAAGGAACTGCGAAAAACCTGTACCCCGGACACACCCAACTGCGAGGCCGATGAAGTGCACCCCATCCCCTGGGACGACGACTTCAAATGCCCCATACCCAGCCGTTCTTGATTCGCTGGCAGACCGGTAAAATCACGCTTTCGCCAGCCCGGGACGGGCTTGGCCACCACGGGTGCAACTTGCCACCCGCCCGACTTCAGGACCCCTTGTGACCTACGCCCACGAAACCCGGCGCCGCCGGACTTTTGCCATCATCTCCCACCCCGATGCGGGCAAAACGACGCTCACCGAAAAACTGCTGCTGTTCTCGGGTGCGATTCAGATCGCCGGTTCGGTCAAGGCCCGCAAGGCGTCACGCCATGCCACGTCCGACTGGATGGAGATTGAAAAGCAGCGCGGCATCTCGGTGGCCTCGTCGGTCATGCAGATGCTCTACCGCGACCATGTCATCAACCTGCTCGACACCCCCGGCCACAAGGACTTCAGCGAAGACACCTACCGGGTGCTGACCGCGGTGGACTCGGCCCTGATGGTGATCGACGCGGCCAACGGTGTCGAGGCGCAAACCCGCCGACTGATCGAAGTTTGCCGTCAGCGTGACACGCCCATCATCACCTTCGTCAACAAGATGGACCGCGAAGTGCGCGACCCGCTGGACATCCTCGACGAGGTCGAGCGCGAATTGGGCATGCCCTGCGTGCCCATGACCTGGCCCGTGGGCCAAGGCAAAAGCTTTGGCGGCATCATCAACCTGCGCACAAAGGCCATGACGGTGTTCGAGTCGGGCAGCGAGCGCCGCCCGCAAGACTTTGAGGCCATCCCGCTGACCGAACAAGCGCGATTGGCTGCGCGCTTTGGCAACGACTGGCAAACCGCCATGGACAGCATGGAGTTGGCCACCGGCGCATCGCCCACCTTTGACGAAGAGGCCTTTCTGGCGGGCAAGCAAACCCCGGTGTTCTTTGGCTCAGGTGTGAACAACTTCGGCGTCATGGAAGTGCTGGATGCACTGGTCGACCTGGCCCCGCCACCGCGCCCCCGCACCAGCTCGTTGCTGGTCAACAAGCAGCCCGTGGTCAAAGTGATTCAGCCCGAAGACAGCGCGTTTTCAGGGGTGGTGTTCAAGGTTCAAGCCAACATGGACGCCAACCACCGCGACCGCATCGCCTTTGTGCGCATGGCCTCGGGCAAGTACACCCCGGGCATGAAGCTCAAAGTGCAGCGCACCGGCAAAGAACTGCGCCCCACCAGCGTGGTGACCTTTTTGAGCCAGCGCCGCGAAGCGGTGGACGAGGCCTATGCAGGCGACATCATTGGCTTTACCACCCACGGTGGCGTGCAGCTGGGCGACACCGTCACC
>CAIZSE010000155.1 GCA_903935585.1 uncultured Burkholderiales bacterium
GAATCGTCCAGACTGACCGGAATGCGGGCATAACCGCTTTGCACCGACTGCAGCGCCACAGCGCAAAATCGCACCAGATAGGCCCAGACCAGTCCCAAAGAAGTGGCTGTGATCCAGGCACCGGCCGATGATTCTGGCCAGGTCTGCTGAATCCAGCCGACGGGCAACAACAAGCCCACCACCACCACCGCGCCAGGAATGGCGTAACCCAGACCCACCAGCTGGATGGCACCTTGGCTGATGCGGTCAGCCCGGGTGCGCACGCTGAAGGCCAGCGCCAGCGCCACACCCACAGCCAGCAAAGCGGTCACCGCCCCAAGGCGCAAGCTGGTGAAGGCCCATTGTCCAAAGCGCTCCCAGGGCAGCTCGGTGGTCTCGCCTGCCAATGCCCGCAACATGATGAGGACTGGCAGCACAAAACCCAGCAGCACGGGCAAGCTGCACACCCCCCATGCCATGACGCGGCGAGCACCATGCAGCACTACGGGCTGCGCCTCGGCAGAGCCCTGGCGCGAACCTCGGCTTTGATTGAAGCGCAGGCGCTTTTGCGCGCGCTGCTCCAGCTGCAGCAACACCACCACCACGGCCAGTAAAACCGTGGCGAGTTGCGCCGCAGCGATGCGGTTGTCCATGGACAGCCAGGCTTTGTAAATGCCCGCCGTGAAGGTCTGGATGCCGAAATAACTGGACACACCAAAGTCGGCCAATGTTTCCATCAGCGCCAAAGCCACGCCAGCGGCAACAGCTGGGCGGGCCAGTGGCAAGGCGATTTCTCGAATGCGGCGGGAAAGCGGTGCGCCCAGCAGTCGGGCTGCCTCCATCAGGCCAGCAGCCCTTTCCACCAAAGCGGTTCGGGCCAGCAAATACACATAGGGGTAGAGCGACAGGGTGAACACCAGCGCCGCCCCCCAGACACTGCGCACATCCGGCCACAAGCGACCTTGCAAGCCCAGCCCTTCGCGCAAAGCCACCTGCAACGGCCCGCTGAACTGCAAAAAATCGGTGTAGGCATAGGCGACCACATAAGCCGGCATGGCCAGTGGCAACAGCAGCAGCCACTCAAAAATGCCTCGCCCCGGAAAATCAAACAGCGTGACCAGCACCGCAGTGGCCAGGCCCAAGACCGTCACGCCAACAGCCACCATCAGGCACAAACCCAGCGTGGTCAGGGCGTAATCGGGCAGCACGGTGCGGCCCATTTCCTGCAAGATGTCTGCGCTTTGCCCGCTCCACTGCAGCCATGAGCCCAGCACAGCCAGCACCGGCAAGGCCAATGCGAAAGCCAACAAGGCGTAAACCAGTGAGGAAAGACGCGACAAAGGTCGGGTCAAAGTGCGCAGCATCAAAAGCAGACCTCTGAATGAAGCGCTTATTGTAGGAGCCCGCCCCTGGGCCTGAACCTTTGCACACCATGGTCGCCATAAATCACGCACCAAAGCACAGGCTTGCAAAAAAGCGGCTCATCGGGGCTTGGGCAACCTGCCTACAATCAGAACCATGTTTTTAGAGTTGAGCCAACTGGACGTCCAATACCCTGGCAATCCCTCGCCCGCCGTGCGCGGGGTCAACCTGGGGCTGCGTGCGGGTGACATTGGCGTTTTGATCGGCCCGTCTGGCTGCGGAAAAACCACCCTGCTGCGCGCAGTGGCCGGCTTGGAGCCCGTGACCGGCGGCAAAATTTTGCTGTCCAACCGCGTGGTCAGCGAGGTGGGGCACACCGAGCCCGCAGAAAGCCGTCGCATTGGCATGGTGTTTCAGGACTATGCGTTGTTCCCCCATATGGACGTCGGGCGCAATGTGGGTTTTGGCTTGGCACACCTGCCAAAAAAAGAACAACACCAACGCGTGCAAGACGTGCTGGCGCTGGTGGGTTTGGGGGGTGCCGAAAACCGCTATCCGCATGAGCTCTCGGGGGGCCAGCAGCAACGCGTGGCACTGGCCCGTGCCCTGGCGCCCAAGCCTGATTTGCTGCTGCTCGACGAGCCTTTTTCCAACCTCGACATCGACTTGCGCGAACGCCTGGCTCAAGAGGTGCGCAGCATCCTCAAAGCGGCCAACGCGACCGCTCTGCTGGTCACACACGACCAGCTAGAAGCCTTTGCCATTGGCGATGTGATCGGCGTGATGAACGAAGGCCAGTTGCACCAGTGGGACGATGCCTACAGCCTTTACCACCGTCCGGCCACCCGCTTTGTGGCCGACTTCATCGGGCATGGTGTCTTCACCCCAGCCACCTTGCGGGAAGTGAACGGGCACATTTTGGTGAGTACGGCCGTGGGCGAGTTGACCGATGTGGCCGAATGCCCCTTGCCCTGTGCGTTTGAAGGCGGCGAATGCGATGTGCTGCTGCGCGCCGACGACATCGTGCACGACGACCATGCCCCCGTGAAGGCCGAGATCATCCGCAAAGCCTTTCGCGGCTCGGAGTTTTTGTACACCCTGCGGCTGGCCAGTGGTGAGTTATTGATGGCCCATGTGCCCAGCCACCACGACCACAAACTGGGCGAGTGGATCGGCATCCGCGCCGAGGTGGACCATGTGGTCACCTTCAACCGAGCCTGCTCCTTGAACCAACGGGCGCTTTGCCAGATGCCCTGCGCCAAGGCCGAAGCCTGCGAGCACGCCGACCCGAAATACCAACCGGTCAAGTTCATTTAACACCGGGGCATTGCTGGCGCGGCATTCGAGGTGGTAACCCCAAAGCCCAAAGCCCAAAGCCCAAAGCCCACAGCCGATGCCTGATCACGGCGCCCCAGGGAATCTTGTCCCCTGCCCTGCATTTACAAACGGTCAATTTCGGCTCATGATGTGTTTTCAAAAAAAAGAAAACCAAATAACTCATGGAAGCCCATGCAAAACACCCTCGGTCCCCAGTCCAGGCCGGGTGCCATCGATGACGCACCCGTCGTTCATCTTGTGCAGCAGCTCCTGGAACAGGCCGTGGCACTCAAAGCCTCTGACTTGCACTTTGAGCCCTATGAAAAACATTACAGGGTGCGCATGCGCGTCGACGGTGAACTGCGCGAAGTGGCCACCCCGCCCATGGCCTTGAAAGACCGACTGTCCTCGCGCATCAAGGTTCTCTCCAGGCTGGACATTGCCGAAAAGCGTCTGCCACAAGACGGTCGCATGAAGCTGAAATTGCTCAGTGGCCGTGAGCTGGACTTGCGTGTGAGTACTTTGCCCACCTTGTTTGGCGAAAAACTCGTGATTCGGGTTCTCGATTCAGCGCAAGCACAGCTCGACTTGACCCAACTGGGTTATGAGCCTGAAGACCTGGCTCGCCTGGTCGAGGCCATTCACCGTCCCCATGGCATGGTGCTGGTCACAGGGCCCACCGGGTCGGGCAAAACACAATCGCTTTATGCCTGCCTGAACCTGCTCAACACGGCAGAAGTGAACATCGCCACGGTGGAAGACCCCTGCGAAATCCAGCTGCAAGGCATCAACCAGGTGAATGTGCAAGACAAACCCGGCCTGACATTCGCCATCGCTTTGCGTGCTTTTTTACGGCAGGACCCGGACATCCTGATGGTCGGCGAGGTGCGCGACCTGGAAACAGCGAACATTGCCATTCAGGCTGCACAGACTGGCCATTTGGTGTTGTCCACCCTGCACACCAACGATGCGCCCAGCACCCTGGTGCGTTTGCGCAACATGGGAACAGCCTCTTACAACATTGCAGCCAGCGTGACACTGATCACCGCCCAACGCCTGGTGCGCTGCCTGTGTCAGCATTGCAAAGAGCGCGTGGCTTTGCCCTCCGATGTTTTGCTGAAGGCGGGCCTGCCTCCCGGCTGCATCACGGCAGACACGGTCGAAGCTTTCAGCCCTGTGGGCTGCTCGCATTGCCACAAGGGGTTTTCTGGACGCACCGGCATTTTTCAAGTCATGCCGGTGAGCGCCGACATGCAGCACCTGATCCTGCGTGAGGCAGGCAATCTGGAATTGACACAGCAAGCCCAACGAGAAGGTGTGGGCACTTTGCGGCTGGCGGGTCTGCGCAAAGTGCTGAAAGGCATCACCTCACTCGATGAAGTCTTGGCCTCGACCCGGTACGGCGCATGAACAAGCCCGACCCACAGCACCCAACCCCTGCTTTTAGATGGCAGGGCCGCGATGAACAGGGCCGCCCTGTGCAAGGGCGCCTGAATGCCCTTGATGCCGGGCTGGCCCGCGCCCAATTGCGCAGGCAGGGCGTGCAATATGTGCGGCTGCAGCGCTTGTGGTGGGAACTTCCGCTGCAGGTTAGACCCCGCGAACTGTCCCTCATGACACGGCAGTTGGCTGCGCTGCTGCGTGCCGGCGTGCCACTGTTGCAAGCGCTGGACATGCTGACACGCAGCCTGCCTTTGGGGGCTCTCGTCGAGATCGTCCAGGCGGTACAAAACGATGTGGCTTCCGGCATGGCCTTGCACGAGGCTTTGGCGCGCCATCCAACCCACTTCACCGGGCTGTATACCAGCATGGTGCAAGCGGGCGAGTCAGCTGGCATTCTGGACAGCATGATGGAGCGTTTGGCCCACACCCTGGAGAAAAACGAGGGCCTGCGCTCACGATTGCGCTCTGCCCTGATGTACCCCAGTGCGGTCATGGGGGTCGCCACCGCTGTTTTGGTGCTGATTTTGGTGTTTGTCGTGCCGGTGTTCGAGGATGTGTTCAAGTCATTTGGGGCCGACTTGCCATGGGCCACGCAAATGGTGGTGGCCTTGAGCGACGGCTTGAGCGCGTCAGGGCCACTGGTGATGGCGGGCGTTGTGCTGGGGATCTGGTTTTGGCAACGCCCCCAGGCTGCCCAGGCCAGGTTCAAAACAATGAAGGACCGTTGGCTGCTCAAGCTGCCCCTGCTGGGGCCGCTCATCGGCACAGCGGTGGTGGCGCGTTGGGCCCAGACCTTGTCGGCATTGCTGGCGGCAGGCGTGCCCTTGGCAGAGGCCTTGGGGCCTGTGTCACAAGCCTGCGATCATGCGATTTTCGAACGTGTGACCCTGCAATTGCAAAGGCAGGTGGCACAAGGCAGTCGTTTGAGCGAGAGCATGGTCCAAAGCGGGCGGTTCCCATCCATGATCGTGCAGCTGTGTGCCACCGGGGAAGAGACCGGCGCCCTGGACAATTTGCTGGCACGGGCTGGCGGTTTGATGGAAACCGAACTGGATGATCGGGTGAATGGCTTGTCGAGTTTGCTCGAACCCTTGATCATTGTTGTGCTGGGTGGCCTGATTGGCGGTATTCTTGTCGCCATGTATTTGCCAATTTTTCGCCTAGGTCAGGTTTTCTGAAATGGCCAACGATTTATTCATCTGGAGTGGGGTGGTGGCCCTGGGTCTGGTGGTGGGCAGTTTTCTGAACGTGGTCATTCACCGCCTGCCACGCATGCTGGAGGCGCAATGGGCCGCTGCAGAGTCCGGCGCCGACCCGACACCCTCCAAGCCTTACAACATCGCCGTTCCCAGGTCTCACTGCCCACATTGCGGCCATACCCTGTCCTGGGCTGAAAATATTCCCGTGTTCAGCTACCTGGGGCTCAAAGGCCGTTGCCGACAATGCCAGGCCCCGATTGGCTGGCGTTACCCCGCCATCGAGCTGTTCACCGCAGTCTTGTTTGCCTGGAGCTTTTACCGATACGGCCTGAGCGGCACCGCTTTGGCCTGGGCAGGCTTTTCGGCAGCCTTGGTGACCCTCGCAGCCATTGATGCGGACACCAGTTTGCTGCCCGATGCCATCACTCAACCTTTGGTGTGGTCGGGTGTGTTGGCGGCTACCCTGGGGCTGAGTCACATCAGTTTGAGCACAGCCATTTGGGGTGCTGTGGCGGGTTACCTCTTTTTGTGGTCTGTCTATTGGCTGTTCAAGGGGGTCACGGGCAAAGAGGGCATGGGCCAAGGCGACTTCAAACTGCTGGCGGCAATGGGGGCCTGGCTGGGCTGGCCTGCACTGCTGTCACTGGTTCTGATCGCGTCCCTCACTGGCGTTGCCGGCGGACTGTGGCTGCGCATGCGTCAGCGCATGCCTGAAGACGGCTATATTCCGTTTGGCCCCTTTTTGGCCTTGGCCGGTTTGTGGGTGATGGCCTTTGGCCACCTGCCCTGGATGCCTTTTTAACCATGAACACTCAGCGTATTTGGCGCATCGGCCTGTCCGGTGGCATAGGCAGCGGCAAAAGCACCGTGGCAGGCATGCTGGCAGCCCGCGGCGCTGCAGTGATCGACGCTGACGCGATTTCGCGCAACTTGACCGCGCCGGGTGGGCGTGCCACTGCCCAGATAAGCCAGGTCTTTGGATCGCACATGGTCGATGCTGATGGCGCCATGGATCGGCAAGCCATGCGCGCGCTGATCGTCAACAATGCGGATGCCAAAAAACAGCTCGAAGCCATCATTCACCCCCTGGTCAGCCTGATCACCGCTGAACAGGCACAGGCAGCACTGCAAAGCGGTCAACACTGCCTGGTGTTCGATGTGCCCTTGCTGGTGGAGTCGGGCGAGCGCTGGCGCAGGCAGCTTGACCGGGTGGTTGTGGTCGACTGTGATGCCCCTACGCAAAAACAAAGGGTCATGGCCCGCAGTGGTTTGGCTCCAGAGGAAATCGACCGCATCATCGCTTTACAAGCCAGCAGAACCCAACGACTGGCCTGTGCCGATGTGGTGATCTTCAACCAGGGCTTGAGTCTGGCCGAATTAGAGGCCCAAGTGGCTCAAGCGGCCGCCGACTTCGGGCTATGATGGCGGACTTGGAAGAAGCCGCGTGATACTGTACGAATACCCTTTTAACGAACGCATCCGCACCTACCTGCGGCTGCAACAATTGTTCAACCGCCTGGGCCTGTTGATGGCCCGTTCCGAGGCGGTCGACCATCATTTCGCGCTGACCACTTTGTTCGAAATCATCGAAGTGGCATCGCGCTCAGAGCTGAAATCTGACGTCCTGAAAGACCTGGAACGCCAAAAACAGCTGTACAACGGCTACCGCGGCAACCCGGCCATCTCCGAAAAGGCCCTGGACGGCCTGATCGCCCAACTGGATGGGCACTTTGAGTCGCTCAACCAGGTCAGCGGAAAGATTGGCCAAAGCCTCAATGACAACGACTTTCTGATGGCTTTGCGCAGCCGCGCCGTCATTCCTGGCGGCACTTGTGAATTTGATCTGCCCGCCTATTACGCTTGGCAGCACCACGAGGCAAGCAGCCGAGCCAACGACTTGGCGCAGTGGGTCGCGCCTTTTGCGCCTTTGGCCCAAGCCGTCCAGTTGCTGCTGAAAATGCTGCGTGAATCCGGCAGCAGCCAAAAAGTCATGGCCACAGCCGGGCAACTGCAACAAAACCTGCCCCAAGGGCGCACGTTTCAGCTGCTGCGCCTGAAGATTGATCCGGCGCTGGGCATCACCCCCGAAATCAGCTGCAACCGACTGTTGGTGGTCATCCGGATGATGCGCCAGCAAAGCGATGGCAAATTGGTGGCGACCACCGGTGATGTGCCCTTCGAGATGTCTTTGTGCGCATGAGTGACGCGAACCAGCCTGCAGCCTTCAAACCCCGCAAAGTGCGATGCCCGGCCTGCGCGGGCCTGAGTCTTTACAGCAACCACAACCCTTATCGCCCATTTTGCAGCGCCCGCTGCAAGGGTGTCGACCTGGGCGCCTGGGCCAGCGAAGAATTCAAACTGCCCGACGAAACACCCCCTGACGAGCCTTTTGGCGATCCGCGCCTGCAATAGATTTTTGCAACAGGCCCCTGCAACAGGCCCCAAGAATAAACCTTCGTCTTTCGGGTTTCAGGCGTGCGTGGCGCCTGAAAAATCCTGCTCCTCGGCCAACCAAGACAACACCGGAATGGTCCCCGGCAAAACAGGCACCACCGCGACGGGCAATGCCTGCCAAGCATGTGATTGGCCTTCGCGCATTTGCAAAGTACCTTGCCAATCCCTCACCTTGCAAAAGTGCAAACGCACCAAAGCGTGCGGGTAATCGACCATCTGGGTTTTCCAGACCTGCGCCGGGCCGATCGTGATGCCCAACTCTTCATGCAACTCCCGGCGCAAGGCTTGCTCGACCGACTCACCCGCTTCGAGTTTGCCACCCGGAAATTCCCAATAGCCTGCGTAGACCTTGCCCTCAGGGCGAGAAGTCAGCAAAAACTGCCCATCGGCTTGCAGCAATACCCCGACCGCCACATCGACCACGGCACGTTCGGCCTGGCCCGGGCTCAGTGCTTCGCGCTGGCGATCGCCGTCGGCCACCAACAGACCTGCACTCATGCAGCGCCCGATTCGCGTCCCATCATGTCGCGTGCAAACTGGTAGGCGACGCGGCCGCTGCGCGAACCACGCTCCAGAGCCCACAACAAGGCGTCAGGGCGGGCTGCTGCAATTTGCGCGGGCGTGGCACCCATGGCGCTGAGCCACTGGCTGGCAATGTGCAGGTACTCGTCTTGCGAGAAAGGGTAGAAGCTGATCCAGAGGCCAAAGCGCTCGGACAGCGAGATTTTTTCCTCCACCCCTTCCCCCGGATGCACCTCACCATCGTCGGTGTGCTTGTAGGTGAGGTTTTCGCTCATGTATTCGGGCAACAGATGGCGTCGGTTGCTGGTGGCATAGACCAGCACATTGGGGGTCGATGCCGCCACTGTGCCATCCAGAATGGACTTGAGGGCCTTGTAGCCCGGCTCACCGTCGTCAAAGCTCAGGTCGTCGCAATACACAATGAACTTTTCATCACGCCCGGCCACCACCTCGATGATGTCGGGCAAGTCGATCAGGTCTTCCTTGTCCACTTCAATCAGGCGCAGGCCCTGCGGGGCATAGGTGTTCAGGCAGGCCTTGATGAGGGACGACTTGCCGGTTCCCCGAGCGCCCGTCAACAGCACGTTATTGGCCGAGCGACCGTGCACAAACTGCTCGGTGTTGCGTTGCAGTTTTTCTTTCTGGTCGTCAATTTCCTTCAGGTCATCCAATGCCATGGGCGCCACGTGGCGCACTGGCTCCAGCACGCCATGGCCAGATGCGCGCTTGCGGTAGCGCCAGGCAATCGCCTGAGACCAATCGGGCGCTGACAGTGGTTGAGGCAAGACCGACTCGATGCGGTCCACCAGTTGGCTGACTTTGGCCAGCAATTGATCGAGGGCTGAACTGGAAGAGGGTGTCATGAACGGTAATCCGCGTTGATGGTGACGTATTCGTGGCTCAGGTCGCAGGTCCAAACGGTGTCGCTGGCTGCACCACGGCCCAGGCCCACACGCACGGTGATCTCGCTGCCTTTCATGACGCGCTGACCGTCTTCTTCGCGGTATTCGGCGCGGCGTCCGCCCTTGGACACCACATGCACATCGTCCAGGTGCAACTCGATCAGGCCCTGGTCAAGGTCGTCAATGCCCGCATAACCCACCGCCGCCAAAATGCGCCCCAAATTGGGATCGCTGGCAAAAAAGGCCGTTTTGACCAACGGCGAATGGGCAATCGCATACGCGACCTGGCGGCACTCTTCACCCGTGCGCCCGCCTTCCACCTGCACAGTGATGAACTTGGTGGCACCTTCGCCATCGCGCACGATGGCATGGGCCAGTTGGCGGGCCACTTGCATCAAGCCATTGACCAGCGTTTTTCCGTCGGCACTGTCCAACGATGTGATGGGGGTGTGACCCGCCTGGTGCGTGGCGATCAGGATGAACGAGTCGTTGGTCGAGGTGTCGCCATCGATGGTGATGCGGTTGAACGACCCATCGGCCAACTGCCTGGCCAGTTCAGGCAACAAAGCAGGATCAATGCACGCATCAGTGGCTACAAAACCCAGCATGGTGGCCATGTTCGGGCGGATCATGCCAGCGCCCTTGCTGATGCCGGTGATGCTGACCGTTCGGGCACCCAATTGCACCTGCACGCTGGCCGCTTTGGGCACAGTGTCGGTGGTCATGATGCCTTCGGCGGCCTTGCCCCAGTGGGCGGCTTGCGCATCGGACAACGCAGCAGGCAATCCGGCCACGATGCGGTCAACTGGCAGCGGCTCCATGATCACGCCCGTCGAAAACGGCAGGATCTGCTCGGCCGTGCAGTTCAGCAAGCTGGCCAGTGCAGCACAGGTCTGGTTCGCATGGGCCAGGCCCGGCGCGCCGGTGCCCGCGTTGGCGTTGCCGGTGTTGATGACCAAGGCACGCACAGCAGAGCCTGCGGCCAGGTGCTGTCGGCACACCTGAACGGGCGCGGCACAAAAGCGGTTGCGGGTGAACACGCCCGCCACACTGGCACCCGGGTCCAGCAAAAAAACCGTCAAGTCTTTGCGGTTGGCTTTGCGCACGCCAGCCTC
>CAIZSE010000156.1 GCA_903935585.1 uncultured Burkholderiales bacterium
CACATGCAAGCGGCCATGCGCAAAACCCGCTTCTGGTCCGAACTGCGCGAGCAACACCCGCAGCTCACGCCCACGCAAACCAAGGCGATCAACAAGCTTTATGACGTGGGGCCGGAAGGTTTTGCCAACGGCATCAGCACCGAGAAATACGTGAACCTCTGCCGCGTATCACGCGCCACGGCCTACCGGGAGCTGACGGCGCTGTGCGAGATGGGGGTGTTGATGAAGATTGGGTCGGGACGGGGGACGAGGTATCAGCTGGACGATTTGTTGTCAGGCATCACCGATGACAACACACATGAAGAAGTGGACTTTGGTGGGCCGCTTGGGCGCGAAGCGCTTTGATCTTTCAGCGCTCCGATCTACAGCGCCGCTTCACAGATCAAACACCGCAATTTCTGGCGCAGCACCCCAGCGCAGCGGCAGGATTGATGTACCCAAACCCTTCGACACATACAAGCGACAACCCGGTACGTCGTAGAACCCCGCCACGAAACGTCCGCTGCCCACGGGTCTGAAGGGTGCCCAACCGCCCACAGTGATCTGACCGCCATGGGTGTGTCCCGATAGGCACAAGGAGAAGCGTTGCTGGCGCATCCGGCGGTTGACTTCGGGTGCATCAAAGAAACCAGGAGAGTGCTGAACAAGAACAGACACATCGTCTGACGCAGCCGCTGACAGCAGCCGTGCATCAGGTTGTCCGGCAGTGAAGTCGTCCAGTCCGATCAAATGGATTGTTCGTTCCCCTGATGTGAATAACACCCGCTCATTGAGCAGGAACCGACCATTGGATCGATTTGCAAAAAGCGCAATCAATGCCGGGAAATCCACCCCGCTCCAGTGCTCCCAGTTGCCGGGCACGGCCACGACGGGAATGGAGCCCAGGCCCGCCAAAAAATCCTTCAACACAGGCAGTGCATCGGCATGGTCGATGGCATCACCTGTGAGCACCACCAAATCAGGCTTTAGCGCCTGCATCTGAGCCACGATGACTTGTTCTGCCTTGCCAAAGCGCTGCAGGTGAAGGTCAGACAGTTGCACCACACGGAAGCTGCTTGCTTGAGATGGTCCGCGCAAGTCGTGATGCGTGATTTCAAGGTCAGAACCGCTGCGCCAGAACAGGCCGAGTGCAATGAACAGACTTGTAGCCAAAACCAGAGAAATAAGCCAGATGGGCCGAGAAAACATGCGCGGGTAAACCGTAACGGTCAGGCTGCGTGGCTAGACAGCCACCGATCCAGCAGCGGCCCCACATAGGCTTTGCCCAAGTCATGCCCGCCGTTGGGCACCACCGTGACGGGAATGCCTGTTAACCGGCCAAATGCCTGAACATTGGCCGGGATGCTCTGCCAGTCTTCTTCCCCAACATGAATTTCGCAATATTTGGGAGCGTTGAATTGACCTGCCTCGGCCAGCGTTTTCAGCCGTTCTGGCCGTGGCGGCGAAAAGCTGGTTCTGGCTTGTTCGTTCGTGAACTCGCCAACGATGGGTGACAGCAGCAGCACCCGGCCAACAAAAGATGGCATTTGGGTCTGTGCTTGGAGAAACAGGTATGAACCGAAGGAGTTGCAGATCACCCGTGCCTGTTCATGCCAGAAATGACTTTGCAGGTCATCCACGATGGTCTGTACTTGATCATCAAAAGGCAGTGATCGAAAGTCGCCACGCGTTTCGCGCCCGGCGACATCGAAACCCCGATCCATCAGGCCTTGACCAAGACCCGTGGACAACTGACCTCCGTGGCCGGGGAGGTAGTAGATGGTGCGGTTGGGAAATGCAGTCATGCGCTGATTGTGGACTACCACTTTTCATTTCAATGCCGAACGATTTGGAACCTGACAGCTTTGCCAACGGCATCAGCATCGAGAGTCTCAGTATATGCAGCGTGTTAAGTAGGGTCTGCCCCGAACTCACGACGAGGGTGCCGATGGACGCAGTATGGGCGGACGGACGATTGATAGTCAGTCGAAAAGCGCATCAAGCAATTCTGCGGGGCTGGTCATTTTTTTGAATTGCGTGCGCTTAAGATCGCGATAGTGCTCTCGTACCTTCCGCTTTCCATCGGCATCCCTGCGTCCTGGAACGATGGATGGCTTGTTGCCGTCAATGGGCGGCATCGGCTCATCGACTGTCCCACCATAAAACAGAAAGTGATCAATCGACAGCGAGTCTTCTGTGTGAACGATGACGACCACACAACTGCCAGCCATCAAGCTGAAATCTTGGCGAATGGAGAACTTCGAAGCAAGACCTTTCTGATGGACTTGTTTGATTTGCAAATAACGAAGTTTTTGACGGCAAGCTAAAACGAGATCAAAACCCGAATCGTCTACTTCAGAGTTGAAAATGTTCAACGGAGTTGATGGATCACGCTTCCACAGTTCCCCCGCCAATGCACCCACGAGCAAATGAATTAACACATTCTCAACATACGAAGAGCGCTCAGCCAACGCTTTTCTGTAACGTTCAGGTGAAGGTTGCGTTGGCTGATTCATGGACAGGCTGAGCGTGTTTATCCCAGCTTCTTCATCAACAGCGCATTCACCTGCCCTGGATTGGCCTTGCCTTTGCTGGCCTTCATGATCGGACCCACCAAACCGTTCAGGGCCTTGGTGTTGCCCGCCTTGAACTCTTCCACGTTCTTGGGGTGGGCGGCCAGCACGTCGTCGATGATTTTTTCCAGCTCGCCGGTGTCATTCATCTGCTTGAGGCCTTTGGCTTCAATGATGTCGTCGATTTGCTTTAAAGCAGCAAGAGCAATCACGCCTGCTGTCACATCTTCCAAAGAATCACTAACCACAAGCTCAGCAATCTTTGGTTGCCACAAGTGGTCAAACACCTGTCGCGCTGCGTTGTTGCTGATGGTGTTGTCGCTGATGCGGCCGATCAGTGCGGCCAGTTGGGCAGCGCTGACCGGGGCTTGCTCGATCGCCATCTCACTGGTGTTCAGGCGCCGTGAGACCTCGCCCATGATCCAGTTGCTGGCCAGTTTGGGCTGACCGCAGGCTTTGGCGGTGGCTTCAAAATAGGCGGCAACCGCCTTGCTTTGGGTGAGTTGGGTGGCATCGTATTCGGGCAGGGCGTAGTCGCGTACAAAGCGCTCGGCCATCACGCGGGGCAGCTCGGCCATCTCGCTTTTCACGCGCTCGACCCAATCACGGCCAATCACCAGAGGCGGCAGGTCCGGGTCGGGGAAGTAGCGGTAGTCGGCAGCGTCTTCTTTGGTGCGCATGGCACGGGTCTCACCCGTGTCAGGGTCGAAAAGCACGGTCGCTTGCTGGATGGTGTGGCCGTCTTCGATCTGGTCGATTTGCCAGCGCACTTCGTAGTCGATGGCCTGCTGCATGAACTTGAAGCTGTTCAGGTTCTTGATCTCGCGGCGGGTGCCCAGTTCGGCGCCAGGTTTGCGCACCGACACGTTGGCATCACAGCGAAAGCTGCCTTCTTGCATGTTGCCGTCGCAAATGCCGATCCAGGTGACGATCTTGTGCAGTTCTTTGGCGTAGGCTACGGCTTCGTCGCTGGAGCGCATGTCGGGCTGGGTCACGATCTCGAGCAGCGGGGTGCCAGCGCGGTTCAGGTCGATGCCACTTTGGCCCCCGCCTCCAAGTGCCGAGTCCTCGTGCAGCGATTTGCCCGCGTCTTCTTCCAGGTGGGCACGCTCCAGGCGCACGGTTTTGCGCACCGTCTCTTGGCCTTCTTCCATGAAGAATGACACCTCGCCACCTTGCACCACCGGGATCTCGAACTGGCTGATCTGGTAGCCCTTGGGCAGGTCGGGGTAGAAGTAATTTTTGCGCGCAAAGACGCTGCGCTCGGCGATGTGCGCATTGATGGCCAGGCCGAACTCGATGGCCCGTTGCACGGCGCCCTCGTTCATCACCGGCAGGGTGCCGGGCAGGGCCATGTCGACCGCGCAGGCTTGCGTGTTGGGCTCAGCGCCGAACGCCACGGAGGCGCGGCTGAAAATTTTGCTCTGGGTCGAGAGTTGGGTGTGTGTCTCAAAGCCGATCACGACTTCGTAGCCTTGAACCAATTTAGCGGTCATCTCAAATGCCCTCCGGCTGGCGAAGGTGGAAGTCGGTGGCTTGTTGCAGGCGGTGTGCGGCATTCAGCAATTGGGCTTCCTTGAAGTAGTTGCCAATCAGTTGCAAGCCAACGGGCATGCCCTGGGCGCCAAAGCCCGCCGGCACACTCATCGCGGGCAAGCCGGCCAGCGAGGCAGGCAGGGTGAAGATGTCGGCCAGGTAATCGGCCACCGGGTCGCCCGCGTTTTCGCCAAACTTCCAGGCGACAGAGGGGGCCACTGGTCCGGCGATCACGTCGCATTCGGTGAAGGCACGCTGGAAATCGTCTGCGATCATGCGGCGGATTTTTTGGGCCTGCAGGTAATAAGCGTCGTAATAGCCATGGCTCAGCACGTATGCACCGGTCATGATGCGGCGCTTGACCTCGTTGCCAAAGCCCTCGGCGCGTGTTTTCTTGTACATGTCCACCAGGTCGGTGTAGTCCTTGGCACGGTGGCCGAACTTCACGCCGTCAAAGCGGCTCAGGTTCGAGCTGGCTTCCGCTGGGGCAATGATGTAGTACACCGGGATCGACAACTCGGTGCGCGGCAAGCTGATGGGCACCAGCTTGGCACCGAGTTTTTCAAATTCCTTTAATGCATTTTCAATTGCAATTTGCACTTCAACTTGAACACCCTCGCTTCGTCGAGCGGGCATATCAGGAAACCAAGCACATTGGACTCCATTTCCCCACCATTCGAGTGGCACGCCAATGCGCAGGCCTTCGATCGGGCGGTTCAGCGATGCCGTGAAGTCTTCGGCGGGCATGTCCAGCGAGGTCGAGTCGCGGTCAAGGTCGGGGCCGCACATGGCCGACAGCAGCAAGGCGCAATCTTCGGCGCTGCGGGCCATGGGGCCTGCCTGGTCGAGGCTGGAGGCGTAGGCGATCATGCCGTAACGGCTGGCGCGGCCATAGGTGGGTTTGATGCCGGTGATGCCGCAAAAGCTGGCGGGCTGGCGGATCGAGCCACCCGTGTCGGTGCCAGTGGCTGCGGGCGCCAGGCCTGCGGCCACGACGGCAGCGCTGCCGCCTGACGAGCCGCCGGGCACGCGCGAGGTGTCCCAGGGGTTTTGCACCGGGCCATAGGCCGAGTTTTCGTTGGCCGAGCCCATGGCAAATTCGTCGCAGTTGAGCTTGCCCAAAGTGACCATGCCGGCTGTGCGCAGGCGTTGCACCACGGTGGCGTCAAAGGGTGAGCGGTAGCCGCTCAGGATCTTCGAGCCCGCTGTGGTGGCGAAGTCGCGGGTCACAAACACGTCTTTGTGCGCGACGGGGACACCTTCCAGTGGCCCGGCTGTGCCATCGGCCAGTTTGGCGTCCGAAGCGCGGGCCTGTGCCAGCGTGACTTCGCTGTCGATGTCCAGAAATGCGTTGTGCGGGTTGCCGCCGGTGCGGGCCAGAAAGCGCGTGGCCACTTCGACTGCGCTGACTTGTCCGGACTTCAAAAGGTCGGCCAGCGCTTTCACGCTGAGCTGGTGCAGATCACTCATGGCTTACTCGATGACTTTGGGGACCAGGAACAGGCCGCGTTCCACGGCGGGGGCGCTTCGCTGGTTCAGATCGCGTTGGTTGGGCTCGCTCACCACGTCAGGGCGCAGGCGCAGCGTGATGTCCTGGATGGCTGCCACGGGGTGGGCCATCGGCTCGATGCCGGTGGTGTCCACGGCCTGCATGGCTTCGACGATGCCGAAAAAGCCATTGATTTGAGTGAGCATGCGCTCGCTTTCGTCGGGCTTGAGCTCCAGCCGGGCGAGGTTGGCGATCCGGGCAATATCCTGCGGGGTCAGGGACATGGTTTAAAAAGAGTTGTAAAGGACGGGTTTTCCAGCTCAAACGGGGCTTGGGCAGGCCTGTTTTACCGGGGGATCGGGTATTATCCAGTGTTTGTCGCAGCTCGCATCTCAGCCTTTGAGGCAGCCTTGACGACCCACCAGATTTGACAGCCACGCCCGCCCCAGCATGCCACCCGATGGGCTTTGGGGTTGAGCGTCAAAGGACCTCTATGTTTTCTTCGTTTCGACGTTATTTTTCCAGCGACCTGGCCATTGACCTGGGCACCGCCAACACCCTGATTTTTGTGCGCGACAAGGGCATCGTCCTTGACGAGCCTTCTGTGGTGGCCATTCGCCACGAAGGCGGCCCCCAGGGTAAAAAAACCTTGCAAGCCGTCGGCCATGAAGCCAAGGCCATGCTGGGCAAGGTGCCCGGCAACATCGAAGCCATCCGCCCCATGAAAGACGGCGTGATCGCCGACTTCACCGTGACCGAGCAGATGCTCAAGCAGTTCATCCGCATGGTGCACCCGCGCAGCACCTTCCGCCCCAGCCCCCGCATCATCATTTGTGTGCCCTGTGGCTCCACCCAGGTCGAGCGCCGTGCCATCCGTGAGTCGGCATTGGGCGCAGGCGCCTCCGAGGTGTACCTGATCGAAGAACCCATGGCCGCGGCCATCGGCGCAGGCTTGCCGGTATCGGCAGCTTCGGGCTCCATGGTGGTGGACATTGGTGGCGGCACGACCGAAGTCGGCGTCATTTCCCTGGGCGGCATGGTCTACAAAGGCAGTGTGCGCGTGGGCGGTGACAAGTTTGACGAAGCCATCATCAGCTACATCCGCCGCAATTACGGCATGTTGATCGGTGAGCCCACGGCCGAGGCCATCAAGAAAAACATTGGCTCGGCCTTTCCCGGCAGCGAAGTCAAGGAGATGGAAGTCAAAGGCCGCAACCTGTCCGAAGGCGTGCCACGCAGCTTCACCATCAGCTCCAACGAAATCCTGGAAGCCCTGACCGACCCGCTCAATCAGATTGTCTCTGCTGTCAAAACAGCACTGGAACACACCCCGCCCGAACTGGGTGCCGATATTGCCGAGCGCGGCATGATGCTCACCGGTGGTGGCGCTCTGCTGCGTGACCTGGACCGCTTGCTGGCCGAAGAAACTGGCTTGCCAGTCCTGGTGGCCGAAGACCCGCTGACCTGCGTGGCCCGTGGTTGTGGCATGGCGCTCGAGCGCATGGACCAACTGGGCAGCATCTTCACCAGCGAATAAGCCATGCACCGGGCTGCTTGATGGCAGCCAGGGCCCCAACTTTTTAAAACCAGAATCCGGCGCAACTATTTCATGGCCCTGGATACCCTTGAACGCAGTGCCCCGCCGATTTTTCGGCAAGGCCTGTCTGCCATCACCAAATTGGTTCTGCTCGCGCTGCTGTCTGTCTTGTTGATGGCCTCTGACCACCGCTTCCGGATTTCGCAGCCGCTGCGTGCGGGCATTGCCATCGTGCTGGCGCCTTTTCAGTGGTTGTCCTTGCAGCCTGTGCGTGCGGTCGGCGCTGTGGGGCAGTACTTTGGCAATCTGGAAGATGCACAAGACGCCGCTCAGAATTTTCAGACACGCGCCATCGCGCAGGCGCAACGCCTGCAACAAGTCGAACAGTTGAAGCAAGAAAACGCCCAGCTGCGCGAGTTGCTGGCCTTGCGTGAACAAATCGCAGGGCCCACCAAAGCCGTGGAAGTGCTCTACAACACAGCAGACCCCTACACCGACCGCATCGTGGTGGACCGTGGGCAAATCGCCGGCATTGTGCAAGGCTCTGCCGTCATCGATGCTTCGGGTGTTGTCGGTCAAGTCACGCGGGTGTACCCCCTGGTCAGCGAGGTGACCCTGCTGACAGACCGTGACCAGAGCATTCCTGTCATGAATGCCCGCACTGGCAGCCGCCACGTGGCAGTGGGTGACCCGTCCATGCAAGGGGGCTCGCTTGAGCTGAAGTTCATGCCCTCCGGTACCGATGTCAAACAAGGCGATTTGCTCACCACCAGTGGTATCGATGGTGTCTACCCGCCTGGGTTGCATGTGGGACAGATCAGCCAGATAGACCGCCGAGTGGATTCGTCGTTTGCCCGGGTTCATGCCACCCCGGCGGCCAAACCGAGAGGTCGGCATTTGCTGGTGCTGATGCCTGCAAAAGATGGGCCCGCCGCCCCCGTAGCGACACCAGAGCCCAAACGCCCTGGCAAGGGCCGTGCACCCAATGCGGCTGCCGTGCCCAACCCTTCATCAGGAGCCAAGCCATGATCATGCCCGCAGGGCGACCACTGCTCTTGCCTGCCAATCCCCGTTTCATTGCCTTGACCGTGGTGGTTGGCTTGCTGTTGAACATGTTGCTGGGCTTGGTCGGCTGGCGCTGGTTGCCCGATGTTCTGGCCATCGTGGTCGTGTTCTGGAATGTTCACCAGCCCCGCCGTGTGGGGGTGTTGCTGGCTTTCTTGCTGGGCCTTGCGTTGGATGTGCATGAGTCAGCGTTGCTGGGACAAAACGCTTTGTCGTATGTCGTGCTGAGCAGCATGGCGCTGGCCATTCAGCGGCGACTGCTTTGGTTTCCATTGCGTGAGCAAGCCCTGCAAATTGTTCCGCTTTTTGTTGCAACTGCCTTGCTGGAATGGGTGATCCGTTTGATCGTGCAAGATGCCTGGCCGCACTGGACTCAACTTTTCGCCCCCCTCATGCAAGCGGCCCTTTGGCCGCTGATAGGGGCATTGCTGCTCGCACCGCAGCGGCGCGCTTTTGATCCTGACAACATCCGTCCCCTTTGACCATGTCACTCTGGCTGCCCTCACTTGCCGATTTACGGGATAGTCAGGCCGATTTGCAGCGGTTTCGCAGCCGTGTGGCCGTTGCTCAGATCGTCGTGTTGGTGTGCTTTGTGCTTGTGGCTGTTCGCTTGTCTTACTTGCAAATCGTGCGCCACGAAGACCTGCTGGAGCAGGCCGAGAACAACCGCACCGCAGTGATCCCGACAGTCCCGCCGCGCGGCACCATTCTGGATCGCAATGGTGTGGTGCTGGCCAGCAACTATTCGGCGTACACCCTGGAGATCACCCCTTCTCAAGTGCTTGATCTCGAGGCCACGATCGATGCCCTTGGCGAGGTGGTGGACATTCAGGGCAAAGACCGCCGTCGGTTCAAGCGCTTGCGTGAAGACTCGCGAAGCTTTGACTCCTTGCCCATTCGCACACGCTTGAGTGACGAGGAAGTGGCCCGTTTCAGCGCGCAGCGTTACCGTTTTCCGGGCGTTGAAATCAAGGCCCGCCTGTTTCGGCAATACCCCTACGGTGAATTGGCCAGCCATGTGGTGGGCTACATCGGTCGCATCGATGCCAAGGAAAAAGAGCGCATTGAAGAAGACGACGATGCGGGCAATTACCGCGGCACCGAATACATCGGGAAACTGGGCGTGGAGCAGCGGTACGAGCGTGAGTTGCATGGCATCACCGGTGTGAACCGGGTCGAAACTTCGGCGGGTGGGCGTGCCACCCGCAGTTTGTCGAGCCGTCTGGCGACACCCGGCCAAAACGTGGTGCTGTCCATCGACATCCAGTTGCAAAAAATGGTGGAAGACTTGTTTGGCAACCGGCGCGGCGCCTTGGTCGCGCTGGACCCGAACACCGGTGAGGTGCTGGCCTTTGTCAGCAAGCCCACGTTCGACCCCAATTTTTTTGTGGACGGCATCGATGTTGACAACTGGAAAATGCTCAACGAGTCGATCGACAAGCCCTTGCTCAATCGGGCTTTGCGCGGCACCTATCCACCGGGCTCCACTTACAAGCCCTTCATGGCGATGGCCGCTTTGTCCACTGGCAAACGCAGCGCCAGCACCATCATCAACGATGCTGGTTCGTGGACGTATGGCGGCCACACCTTCCGCAGTCATGGCGATGGCGGGCTGGGCCCGGTCGACATGGTTCGCTCCATCGTGCTGTCCAGCAACGTGTATTACTACTCGCTGGCCAACGACATGGGGGTGGACGTCATCCACGACTTCATGAAGCCGCTGGGCTTTGGCCAAATCACGGGCATCGACCTGCCTGGCGAGGTTCGCGGCATTTTGCCCAGCACCGAATGGAAGCGCAGTTATTACAAAAAGCCTGAGCAAAAGAAATGGTACGGCGGTGAGACCATTTCCCTGGGCATTGGTCAGGGCTACAACACCTTCACCATGCTGCAACTGGCTTCGGCCACCGCCACGCTGGCCAGTGGAGGTGTGCAGTTCAAGCCCCGGGTGGTCACGGCCACGCAAGACGCCTTGACCCACGCCCAGTCGCAGGTCAATGCGTCAGAGCCCCTGAACCTGGGCTTCAAGCCCGAGCACATGGAGGTGATACGCACCGGACTGGCGGGTGTGGTGACCTCGGGCACATCGGCCCGGGTGTTCGCCGGTGCCGGTTACACCAGTGCAGGAAAAACAGGCACAGCCCAGGCCGTGAGCATTGGGCAAAAGGAAAAATACAACGCTGCCAATTTGTCCGAGTACCAGCGTGACCATGCCTTGTACATGGCCTACGCACCGGCCGAGGCACCCAAAATTGCGCTGGCGGTGGTGGTCGAAAATGCCGGGTTTGGTGCAGCCGCAGCCGCCCCCATTGCGCGGCGCGTTTTTGACTATTGGTTGCTGGGGCAATACCCCAGTGAAGAAGACATGGCCGCCACCCAAAAAGGCCAATCGGCCAGCCCGATAGGCAAGCCCCGCACCAAGCAGGATGTGCCCCTGGAAAGCCGCCGGGGCAACTGACTTCTAAGCCAACGGATTTGTGGGCGCTTCAGCTGTCGTAAACCGTGCCCAGGTCGGCAAAGCCCTTGACCTCGATCGGGTTGCCAAACGGGTCCATGAAAAACATGGTCCATTGCTCGCCCGGCTGACCCGCAAAGCGCAGATGCGGGTCGACCACAAACTTCATGTGTGCTGCCTGCAGACGGTCGGCCAGGGCTTGCCAATCGTCTTTTTGCAAGACCAGGCCAAAGTGCGGCATGGGCACCAAGTGTTCACCGACATGGCCCGTGAGGGTGGTTTTGAAAGGCTCACCCAGATGCAAGGAAATCTGGTGCGAGAAAAAGTCAAAGTCCACCCAGGTGTCTGTGGACCGACCCTCTTTGCAACCGAGCACGCCCCCATAAAAGCGGCGGGCCTCGTCGAGGTCGGTGACGTGAAAGGCAAAATGAAAAAGGCTGCGCATGCCCGAAAGCATAGCAGCCAGTCATGCCGTGGTCAGCAGGAAGAACCCGCAGTTTGGCAGTCCTTCCAATGCAGGTTCAGTGAGCGTCAGCCCAGCGTGGGGACTGTGCTCATCGCGTCAAACTTCTTGAAGTATTGCCGCGCCAAAGCGACCATCTGGGCATCCGTGGGGTGGTCGGTAGCGATGCTGTCAACAATCGCGTTGGCGGTGTCTTTGCGATGCGCCGTACACCAGTCACGGAATTCATTGCGAGCCAAACCAGGCCCGGCCAGCAAAATTTCATGCGTGCCGCTGAGGGCCGCAGCCACGTCTGAGAAAAAGGCGGGAATATCACCCACTTTGCCCTGGTGCTTGTGGTGGCTGCGCGATTTGACGCGCTGCGCCTCGACATGTTCACGGTCAAACATGAGAACGTGGGCTTCGTTGTGGTCCATCCAGACGACGGCGTGAAAAGTGCTCATGGGGCTCCTAAAGGGCTAAAAAATCAACGGTGTTGCTCAACCAAGGTCTGACAGTCAATGCAGCGCTTGGCAGTGGGGTAGGCTGCGAGCCGGGCGGTCGGAATGGTGACGCCGCAGTCGGTGCAGGTGCCATAAGTGCCCGCTTGAACGCGCTCCAGCGCGGCTTCGATGTCGCCCAATTCGGCAGTTTCGTGCTCGTTCATGGCGAACTCGGTCTGCCGCTCCGACTGGATCTGGGCGCGAGACTGAAAGCTGTTGTCAAAGTGATCGGCGGCCATGTCGGCACGCGAGACCACACCGCCGCGTTCGTAGGCGATGCGCTCCAACAGCTGCGTCCGGGCCTTGATCAGCTGGGCTTTGAAAACATCATGGGTGGGTGGGGTGACTGGGTTCATGGGGCCATCATGAAGCCACCCCGGGAACGGCTGGTTGATGCAGGTCAACCAACCGGGGGCTGACCCATGATGCAGGTCAAGCTCCCGTGCCCTGGGGAATCAGGCCTTGGCTTTGGCTCGCGCCATCATCAATTCGGTGTTGGCCTTGCGGTCGGCGTTGACCTGTTGCATGACGGGCCGTTCGTTCATGCGCTTGAGGTAGTCGCGAACGGGCAGTTCCGCCAAATAGTCACGGCCGTAGACCACCTTGGTGGCGGCCGATACCAAAGGCAAATGCACCACGGCCGCGCAGTCGGCCAGTGTCAGGCTGTCGCCCCACATGAACGGGCTGAACTGGGCCAGCTTGGCAAAAGCGGTCACGTTCTTTTCAAGCTGGGCGCCGGTTTTTTCTTTGGCGCTGTCACTGATCTGCCCGCCAAAGAAAGCTTGCGGGTACAGGTTGCGGGCCACCAGCTCCAGGTGCAGCTCCAGAAAAGTCACCAGCTCGCGCACCTTGGCCGCGGCAAACGGGTCAGCCGGAAGCAAGGGGTTTTGCGGGTACTGCTGCTCGATGTACTCCATGATCACCCCCGACTCGCACAACATGCCCTGTTCGGTCTTGAGGTAGGGCACCTTGCCCAGGGGGCTGCCCACGGCATCGGTCTGACCCACCCAGGCCAGCTCTTCTGTAAAAGGTACGTTTTTTTCGAGCAAGGCCAGCTTGACCTTGTTGTAGTAGTTGCTGGCCGAAAAGCCGCAGAGAGTGAGCATGAGGGTCTCCATTTTGTGAGAGTCAAAGCTTACTTCGGGGTCAGCAAAATTTCGGTCGCACAGATGACGATGTTGATTGAAGCTTGCGGTAAAGCGTCTGGCGACTGATGCCCAGCTGGCGTGCTGCAGCAGACACATTGCCCCGTGCATTTTCAAGGGCCTGATGGATGGCCTTTATGGACAATTCATGCAAATTTTGTGCTGGAGTGTTGTCGGACGTGTGGCGATCACGTTTTTGAATGTCGTCAATAAAATCGACGGGCAAGTGCACCCAGTTGATTTGGGTTTCATGATTGTCCAGCAACGCAACCGCTGTGCGCAAAACGTGACTAAGTTGGCGCAAGTTACCGGGCCAGTCAAATGACGTCATGTTCTTCAACACTTCGGGCGCAATGGTCAATCCTGCATCCGGTGCCAGATCTTGCAAAATACGCTGGACCAGTGTCTCAAAATCATGGCGTTCGCGCAGGGCGGGCAATTGCAGCAGAAGTCCATTGATGCGGTAGTACAAATCAATGCGGAAAAGCCCCTTTTCAACCGCAGTCCTCAAGTTCTGGTGTGTGGCGCAAATCAGATTGAAATCAACTTGGACAGGTGTGCAGCTTCCCAGTGGTGTGACTTCCCTTTCTTGCAAGACCCGAAGCAATCGTGTCTGAAGTGCGATGGGCATGTCTCCAATCTCGTCCAGAAACAGGGTGCCACCATGTGCCTCTCGCAGTCGACCGGAAGATCCGTGACGCGCGGCACCTGTGAAGGCGCCTCCCACATAACCAAATAATTCCGATTCAATCAGTTGCTCGGGCAGGGCGGCGCAGTTGACGGCCACAAAGGGACGGTCCTTGCGAGCAGAACATTGGTGTACAGCTTGTGCGAACAATTCTTTTCCAACGCCTGTCTCGCCGGTAACCAGCAGTGGGATAGCCTTGTCGATGACGCGCCGGGCCTTGTCTGCAGCTTGACGCCACAAAGGGTCGCCGCTGTCCAATCGTGTCAGCGCATCTCGAGTGGGTACCGTGCTGAGGGTGATCTTTTGCTGCCTCTGACTTTGGCTGTGAACCTGCGCATGGATGATCGTGCTTTGATGGGTGCGCAGCAAACTGGGTCGACCACCGCTGCGGTGCTGAAAGCTCAGCAGTCGCCCGAAGTCTTCGTCAAAAATCTGGGGCCAACTGATGGCGCAAATGTCTGCGTGTTGCAGCCCCAGCAAATCCAGTGCTTTGCGATTGGCCCCGACCAGCCAGCCATCTTCAGAAAAAGCCAGCATGCCTTGCGCAACGGTGCCAATGCCTTCCGGGCGCGTGTGCAACTGAACCAGGATTTGCTGCCGACAGGTCGACAAGACCAGGCTGTTTTCGATCATTCGAGCGGCCGTCGAGACCAGTCCCAGCGTGTGAGGATGATGACTGCGATGGTCACCAGAAATATCGAGGATGCCCATGAGTTTGCCTTGCGCCGACAGGATCGGCGCTGCAGCGCAGGTCAGAAAGCCATTGCGGTCCAGGTAGTGTTCTGCGCCATTGATTTCCACTTCATGCGATTCTGCCAAGGCGGTTCCGATGGCGTTGGTGCCTCGCTGGTTCTCTGCCCAGGATGCGCCACATCGAAGAGCTACCCGATCGGCCTTGCTTAAAAAGTCCAGATCTCCCAGCGTGTGCATCAAAACACCTTGGGCGTCCGCCAGGACCACCATGCTGTGGCTATGGCGAACTTGTTCGAAAAGGTATTCCATCACCGGCTCGGAGTGGCGGATCAGGTCGTGGTTGATGGTGCGTGCACGTTGCAGGCTGTGGCCGGCCAAGTTGTCATTGCAGTCCAGACGCCCGATGGGGGAAAGACCTGCAGCCAGGCTGCGGTGCCAGGAGCGTGAAATCAAAGCACCAATTTCTGACGATGGCGAAATGCCTTGCTCGACCAGTTGAAGCCTGGCCTGCCTGATCTGCAGGGGGGGCAAGAGCGGATGAGTGCGCATGTTTTGTCTCCGAAGGCGAGTGGTCTCGCTTTGTGGGTTCAGTCTAGGCTTCTGAAGAAGGCCTGCAAGGTCGGCTACTGAGCACTGCGATCAAGTGTCTCAATTTGTGACAGATGTCGCTGACAGCCAGTGAACACCGGACAGAGTTCACGCAGTTTGTTGCACGGAAACCCCCTTGGTTTTGACATGTGTCATAACAATTAGGGTAGGCAGATCGGTGGATACCCTTGAGTCAGAGTCTTTGGCACCGCTCTTGCTGAGACAGGGTGAGCGCGGTGCTTTGGACACCGCACCCATTGCTCTTATTAAACCGAAACTGGAGACCCTCATGATCTACGCAGCCCCCGGCGCCGCTGGCGCCAAAATTCAATACAAAGCCCGCTATGACAACTTCATCGGCGGCAAGTTCGTGGCCCCCAGCAAAGGCCAGTACTTTGACGTGATCACACCCATCAGCGGCAAGGTCTACACCCAAGCCGCCCGCTCTGATGCCGCTGATATCGAGCTGGCGCTGGACGCCGCACACGCTGCGTCAGACGCCTGGGGCAAGACCGATGCGGCCACCCGCGCCAACATGCTGCTGAAGATTGCGGACCGCATCGAAGCCAACCTCGAGCTGCTGGCCTATGCCGAAACCGTGGACAACGGCAAGGCCATCCGTGAAACCCTGAACGCCGACATTCCCCTCACGGTCGACCACTTCCGCTACTTTGCCGGCTGCCTGCGTGCACAAGAAGGCGCGCTGTCCAACATCGACGAAAACACCGTGGCTTATCACTTCCAGGAACCCCTGGGCGTGGTCGGTCAGATCATCCCCTGGAACTTTCCCATCCTGATGGCCGCCTGGAAACTGGCCCCCGCCATTGGCGCTGGCAACTGCGTGGTGTTGAAGCCCGCTGAATCCACCCCCATCAGCATCTTGATCCTGGCCGAGCTGATCGCCGACATCCTGCCCCCTGGCGTGCTCAACATCGTCAATGGCTTTGGCCGCGAAGCCGGCATGCCTTTGGCCAGCAGCAAGCGCATCGCGAAGATCGCTTTCACGGGTTCCACCTCCACAGGCCGAGTGATCGCCCAAGCCGCCGCCAACAACCTGATCCCCGCCACCTTGGAATTGGGTGGCAAGTCGCCCAACATTTTCTTTGCCGACATCATGGACAAGGACGACGGTTTCCTGGACAAAGCCATCGAAGGCTTGGTGCTGTTTGCCTTCAACCAGGGCGAGGTTTGCACTTGCCCATCGCGTGCGCTCATTCAAGAAAGCATCTACGACAAGTTCATGGAACGCGTGCTCAAGCGCGTGGCCGCCATCAAGCACCAGAACCCGCTGGACACCGACAGCATGATGGGCGCGCAAGCGTCCAAAGAGCAGCTCACCAAAATCTTGTCATACCTGGATCTGGGCAAGCAAGAAGGCGCTGAAGTTTTGGCCGGTGGCAACCAAGCCCACCTGGGCGGCGACCTCGAAGGCGGCTACTACGTGCAACCCACCTTGTTCAAGGGCCACAACAAAATGCGCATCTTCCAAGAAGAAATCTTCGGCCCCGTGTTGGCTGTGACGACCTTCAAAGATGAAGCCGATGCCTTGGCGATCGCCAACGATACGTTGTACGGCTTGGGAGCTGGTGTGTGGAGCCGCAATGGCAACGTGGCCTACCGCATGGGCCGCGCCATCAAGGCGGGTCGTGTGTGGACCAACTGTTACCACGCTTACCCTGCGCACGCTGCATTCGGTGGTTACAAAGAGTCCGGCATTGGCCGCGAGACCCACAAGGTCATGCTGGACCACTACCAGCAAACAAAGAACCTGCTGGTCAGCTACAGCGAGAGCAAGCTGGGCTTCTTCTGATCGATTGAATCGGTCAGCATCACGGGGGCGGAGCAATCCGCCCCTTTTTGTCTTGGATTTTCAAGGAGATGACAATGGTCGAACGCGTGGTGGCCACACCCGAAGCGCTGGCATTGATTGACGAACTCCAAGCCCAATACGGCGAACTGATGTTTCACCAGAGTGGTGGCTGCTGTGACAACAGCGCCGCCAATTGTTATCTGCCGACTGACCTGACGATTGGCCCCTATGACGTGCAACTGGGCCATGTGGGCGGTGTGCCGTTTTACATTGGTAAATCCCAGTATGACTACTGGAAGCACACCCAGCTCATCCTGGATGTGATCGAAGGATCAGGCGGCACCTTTTCGCTGGAGGGCAACACGGGTAAGGCATTTCACACTCGCTCGCGTTTGTTTACCGACCAAGAGTGGGCAGAGATCGAGCCCCAGGTGCTGCGCGATCTGGCTTGAGGTCGCCGTGGTGCCGAGACTGCACGCCGCTTTGGCGACTGGTCCATGCGTTTTCATCGTATGCCCACTTCAACAATTTCGCGATTCCTGGGTTTTTTCTGTCGGCGAGGCGGGCATGAGCGAGGCCGCAGAGTGGTTCGCCAGCCTCACGGCAGAGCTGGTTTAAATCGACCTGTAGCCCATGTCCGGTAGGCGGGCAAAACCCCAATGCCATAATCTGGCCATGACCCCGATGCAAACCCTGCGCAGCGCCCCCCACCTCACCCGCCTCGTGCTGGTGTGGTTTGCGTTGTTCATCGGGGTGGCCGTGGCCTCGCCGCTGGTCAACCCCGAGGGCGTGCAACTGGTGTGCACCACAGCGGGCAGCGTCAAGCTGCTCCAGCTCGATGCCGATGGCGAAGAGGCGCAAGGCAGCCAACACGGCCTGCACTGCCCCTTGTGTTTGCCGGTGACGACGCCCCCAATGGTGTCTGTTCAAGCGCCAG
>CAIZSE010000157.1 GCA_903935585.1 uncultured Burkholderiales bacterium
GTGCGACAGGTCAAGCAAGACCAGCACCGAGATGTCGCGGGTTTTGCGCACGCTGCGCATCATGATGCGCGGGTCGGGCTGACGGCCCATGCGCATCTCGATCACCGAAGCCAACGCAGCGTTGAGGTCGATCTCGTCGCCGTCTTCGAGCTTCCGGATGCGCTGCACCCCTTGGGGCTGCATGGCATCCAAAATGAATTTCATGCGACCGATCAAACGGCGGTGCTCGCTCAAAATGCCATCGATCAAGGTCGGGTCGCCCGCTTTGGGCCGACGCTCTTGCACCGTGGCCCAAGCGGGACGCTCGAGCTGGATCATGTGGTCCCACTCGCCGTAATGCACGGGCGGCAACACCGGTTCGCGACCTTCGCTTTCATTGAAGGACACGCCCAGGTCTTCATAAGGGAACAACTCAGTGCCCAGCACCCAGACCTCTTGCGCATCGTCGCCCGCGCCCTCCACTTCCAGCTCGTTGACAAACGCCATCAGGTTGACTTGCTTGCGCACCTGTTGGGGCGGCTCGTAACCCGCAGCGACCGAACGCTCAAAGTCGTAGCCGTCAAAGGCCCAAAAGTAACGGTTGTCGTCGCGGTAGACGGCCGCCTGGCCATCGGTTCGGGGGGCGAAGGCGGGGCCTTGGGTGAGCTCGCGGTAGCTGTGTGCCAACTGCACACCGATGGCCCACGCATCGCTGTTGTCGTGGGGCTGGGCCAGCAGGCGTGGCATGGCTTCGGCCATCAAGGCACGGCCTTGGGCAATCCAAGGGTGATCGTCGTCATACGTGGGGTCGATCCACGCCCGCGCCATGCGGGCCAACCAATCGCCTGCTGTGGCTTGCTGTGTGGCGGGGGTGGTATGCAACTGTGCCCACAAAGGCCGTATGCCGGGAAAGCGCGCCACCGCCAAGGCTTCCACCCGCGCATCTTCGGCCAAGGCCACCATGGCCATCTGCCACGGGTTGAGCGATTCGGCCGAGATCGGTTGGCGCGTGAACACCACGTGGGCTGCGGCGTGGGCACAAGCTGCGCGGTAGAGCTGGGTGGCGTCCACCAGCCCATCGTTGCCCTGCACGGCGTCCAAAGCGTCGGGCAAGTGGATGAAATAGTCCTCGATGAAGGCGCGCAAGCCCTCCCGGTTTTCGAAGTCACCCGCGGTGGGGCGCATGAAAAAATCGCGGCCCCACAAGGCGCGCAGGTACATGTTGATGCGCCGCTGCACATCGACCAACAAAGTACCTTTGCGCTCTTGTTGCAGCATGGCCAAAGACTCTTTGGACTGCAAACCGAAATAAGCGATTTGGGCCTCGTACTCCGTGCGGTGGGCTTGTGCGCCCCAAGTGGCCCAGCGACGCAAGCCTCCCAAAGTCAGCTGACCCAACAGCGCATCAAGCTGCCCCAACATGGGCCGCAAACCGCGCGGGGCTTGCGCCACCAAGGTGTTGAGAAACTGCAGGTACTGCATGAACAGCGCCGCGTCGGCCAACCTCTTGGCCGCGGTCGGTGCGGTGGCCAGCACCAACTCGATCACCGCACCCGAGGTTTTGGACGCCAAGACCAAGGCAGTGGTGGCCAATTCGCCGACCACATCCTCGCCAATTTCTTTGGCCACTTGCGGTGCGCCGTCGATCCAAGCATTGACCAAGGCATGGCCACGGCCCAAACCGCGCAAGGCCGCAGCGCCCTTGACATAGTTGTCGAGCCCACGGGCAGAAAACACCTTGGTGGCCTCGGGCCAGGTGTGTGTGAGCCAATCAACCGAAGCCGGGTCGAGTTGCTCGACCCACTCGGCGTGGTCTTGAAGCTGCACCGACATGGGGGTACCTGCGTCAGAAGAAAGTGGCGACTGCGGCGTCCAAGGCGTCGCGCATGTCGGGGTCGTCCGTGATCGGGCGCACCAAGGCCACACGGCAAGCGGCTTGCGCGGCCACGCCTTGGGCGATCAGGCTGCCCGCATAGATCAACATGCGGGTGGAAATGCCTTCGTCCAAACCATGGCCTTTGAGGTTGCGTGCTCGCTCGGCGATGCCCACCAGCTTGGCCGCCACGTCGGCGCTGACACCGGTTTCGTGCGCGACGATTTCGGTTTCGATGTCGTGTTCGGGGTAGTTGAAGTCCAGCGCGCCAAAACGTTGTTTGGTCGACTGCTTGAGGTCTTTCATCAGGCTTTGGTAGCCCGGGTTGTAGGAGATGACGATCTGGAAATCGGGGTGGGCTTGCACCAGCTCGCCCTTCTTCTCCAAGGGCAAAACACGGCGGTTGTCGGTCAAGGGGTGGATGACGACGGTGGTGTCTTGACGCGCCTCGACGACCTCATCGAGGTAACAAATCGCACCATGGCGGGCGGCCATAGCCAAAGGACCGTCTTGCCAGCGGGTGCCATTGGCATCCAACAAGAAACGGCCCACCAGGTCGCTGGCGGTCATGTCCTCGTTGCAGGCCACGGTGATCAGGGGCTTGTTCAGCTTCCAGGCCATGTGCTCGACAAAGCGGGTTTTGCCGCAGCCGGTGGGGCCTTTGAGCATCATGGGCATGCGCACCGAGTAGGCGGCTTCGAACAGCTCGACTTCGTCGGCCACAGGGCGGTAATAAGGTTCTTGGGCGACGCGGTAGGCGTCCAATGCTTCGCTCATGTTGGTCTCCACAGGTCAGGGCTGACAGTGCCCGGTGCCATTCAATGGCAAGGCGCGCTTGTTTCAGCGGCACCTTGACATTGAACCCTGCACCACGGATGGCGGTGCAGGCTCCAAAGGGGGGACTTACACGGTTTTTCCGCGGAAGATCACCATCGACGCGCCTTGCGACTGCGTGAAGTTGTTGTAGCCGATCAAACGGATGTGGTTGTCCGGGTTGGCTTGGCGGCAGGCTTCGCACTCGGCCAGCACCTTGTCCACATCGGTTTCACCGAACATGGGCAGCTTCCACATGTACCAGTAAGAGTCCATCAGGTACTGGGGTTCGGTGTGTTCGATGGCGGGGTTCAGGCCTTTTTTGACCAGGTATTCCACTTGTTTGCGGATCTCTTCTTTGGTCATCGCGGGCAGGTAAGAGAAAGTCTCGAACTTGCGGCTGGCCGGATCGGACAAGCGGGAGTTGTAGTCTTGCATGCTCATGGTGTGTGTCCTTGAATGTGTGTCGGGGATTACTTGTGGGCGATGTCGAGCTTGTCGACGGTGTCGAATTCGAACTTGATCTCTTTCCAGGTTTCCATGGCGATCTTCAGTTCGGGCGAGTGCTTGGCGGCATCGCTCAGCACAGCCTTGCCTTCTTTTTCAACAGCCACGCCTTCGTTGCGTGCTTTGACGCAGGCTTCCAGGGCCACGCGGTTGGCGGCAGCACCAGCGGCGTTGCCCCAAGGGTGACCCAAAGTGCCGCCACCGAACTGCAATACCGAGTCGTCACCAAAGATGTTGACCAGTGCGGGCATGTGCCAGACGTGGATGCCACCGGAGGCCACAGGCAAGACGCCGGGCATGGAGCCGAAGTCTTGGTCGAAGAAGATGCCGCGGCTGCGGTCTTCTTTGATGAAGTCGTCGCGCATGATGTCGATCCAGCCCAAGGTGGAGGCGCGGTCGCCTTCGAGCTTGCCCACCACGGTACCGGAGTGCAGGTGGTCACCACCCGACAGGCGCAGCACTTTGGTCAGCACACGGAAGTGGATGCCGTGGTGTGGGTTGCGGTCGAGCACGGCGTGCATGGCGCGGTGGATGTGCAGCAGCATGCCGTTGTCGCGGCACCAGTTGGCCAAGCCGGTGTTGGCGGTCAGACCCCCAGTGAGGTAGTCGTGCATGATGATCGGCGAGCCGATTTCTTTCGCGTATTCAGCGCGCTTGTACATCTCTTCAGGAGTGGGCGCGGTCACGTTGAGGTAGTGGCCTTTGCGCTCACCGGTTTCGCGCTCGGCTTTTTCAATGGCTTCTTGCACGAAGTCAAAGCGCTGACGCCACCGCATGAAGGGCTGTGAGTTGACGTTCTCGTCGTCTTTGGTGAAGTCCAAACCACCGCGCAGGCATTCGTACACGGCGCGGCCGTAGTTCTTGCCCGACAGACCCAGCTTGGGCTTGATGGTGCAACCCAAGAGGGGGCGACCGTATTTGTTCATGATGTCGCGCTCGACCTGGATGCCGTGGGGTGGGCCGCCGCAGGTCTTGACGTAGGCGATGGGGAAGCGGATGTCTTCCAGACGCAGTGCACGCAAAGCCTTGAAGCCGAACACGTTACCGACCAAGGAGGTCAACACGTTGACGACCGAGCCCTCTTCGAACAGGTCGATGGGGTAGGCCACAAAGGCGTAAAAACAGGTGTCGTCACCAGGCACGTCTTCGATGGCGTAGGCGCGGCCTTTGTAGTAGTCCAGGTCGGTGAGCAAATCGGTCCACACCGTGGTCCAGGTGCCGGTCGACGATTCAGCCGCCACCGCAGCGGCCAGTTCCTCGCGGTCCACACCGGCTTGGGGCGTGATCTTGAAACAGGCCAGGATGTCGGTGTCCTTGGGCGTGTAATAGGGTTCCCAGTAAGTGCTGCGGTATTCCTTGACACCGGCGTTGTAGGTTTTGGTGGCCATGCGTTGTGCTCCTGTTGAAAGTTGAATGTCTGGCGGATGGGCCCAAAGTGACCGAGGCTTTGCGGGGGGCAAGTGGGACCGTGGTGCTCTGAACTGGTGCGAATTTTTAAGCAGACTGACAATAAGTGAAAGTAAAATGTTTAGATCATCATCATTTACTTTAATAAAACAATGAACCTGAGACATGCCACCTTGCACCAGCTGCGGATTTTTCAGGCCGTGGCCGAACACAACAGCTTTGCCCGCGCCGCAGAGGCTTTGCACCTCTCGCCCCCAACTTTGTCGTTGCAGGTCAAGCAACTGGCTGAAACCGTGGGGCAGCCCTTGTTTGAGCAACTGGGCAAAAAGATTTTTCTGACGGCCGCAGGCAAGATCCTGGCCGAGGCCTGCCAGGACATCGCACGGCGCATGGACCTGCTCAGCGACGACCTGGCCGCGCTGCAAGGCGTGGAGCGCGGCAGCCTGAAAATTGCCATCCTCACCACCGTGAAGTACACCGTGCCCAAACTGTTGGGCGGCTTTTGCGCAGCACACCCCGGCATCGAGGTGGCCATGGTGGTGGGCAACCGCGAAAACCTGCTGCAGCGCCTGTCGCAAAACCAGGACGACCTCTACATCATGGGCCAACCACCTGAGCACATGGACGTGTTTTGTGAAGCCTTTGCAGACAACCCCTTGGTCATGGTGGCACCGCCCACCCACCCGCTGGCGGGCAAACGCCGCGTCCGCCCCGAGCGGCTGCGCCACGAGCCCTTCATCATGCGCGAGCCAGGTTCGGGCACGCGCTTGACCATGGAGCGTTTTTTCAGCGAACACGGCGTGACGCCCATCAACCGGCTGGAGCTGGGCAGCAACGAGGCGATCAAAAAAACCGTCTCCGGGGGTTTGGGGCTGGCCGTGTTGTCGGCCTCCACACTCGACGCCGAATTGGCCTTGGGCGAGCTGGTTCAGCTCGACGTCGTGGGCTTTCCCCTGATCCGGCGCTGGCACTTGGTCTACCCCCGGGGCAAGCGCCAGTCGCCAGCGGCCCTGGCCTTCAAGGCCTGGTTGTTTGAGCACCGTCCATAATTTGCACTTGCCCTGCCCCGCTTGATCCAGGACCTGCCCGATGAAAAACGCCACTTTCCGCCAACTTCGCGTGTTCAACGAGGTGGCCCGTCACCTGAGCTTTGTGCGTGCCGCCGAAAACCTGCACCTGACCCCGCCCGCCGTGACCATGCAGGTCAAGGAACTCGAAGGCCATGTGGGCATGCCCTTGTTTGACCGGCGCGGCAAGCAAGTGAGCCTGACCACCACGGGCGAGTACATGCTGGTTTATGCCCGCAAAATTCTGGCCACCGTGAAAGACGCCGAAGACGCCGCGGCCCGTTTGCAGCGGGCCGAAACCGGGGTGCTGACGATTGGCTTTGTCAGCACAGCCAAGTATTTCCTGATGCGCTTGCTGGCCGAGTTTCGCATCCTGCACCCGGGTGTGGACATCCAGATCTCGATCGGCAACCGCGACCAACTCGTCAGCATGCTGCAAAACAGCGAGGTCGACATCGCCGTGATGGGCCGCCCCCCCAAAGAGCTGCAAACCCGGGCCGAGCCCTTTGCGGCGCACCCGCATGTGTTTGTCTCGGCCGTGGACCACCCACTGGCCCAGCGCGACCACCTGCGTGTGGAGGACCTGCGCCCCTATGACTTCATCGTGCGCGAAAAAGGCGCGGGCACCCGCGCCGCCATGGAAAAGTTCTTTGAAGACACACACGTCGAGCCGCGCATGAAGATCCAGTTGAACAGCAACGAGATCATCAAGCAGGCCGTGATGGCGGGGCTGGGCTTGGGCTTTTTGTCGCTGCATACCATTGGCCTGGAGCTGGAGCACAAGCTGATCTGCATGCTCGATGTGGAAGGCGCACCCGTGGTGCGCTCATGGAACGTGGTGCACACCCAATCCAAAATGCTCTCGCCTGCGGCCGAGGCGTTTCGCTACTTCATGCTCGAAGAAGCCGAAAGCCACCTGGCGCAGCGCTTTGGCATGCACTGGCCCAAGGCCACCTGAACGCTTGGCGTCTTCAGCGCTTGCGCAGGGCCAGCACGGGCCACAGCAGCACCGCTGCCGCCACGCCCACACCAGCGGCCATGCCCAGCAAAGCGGCCCAGTCCACCCAATAGCCCATGTCAGACAGTGTGGACTGGGACAAGGACGGCAAAGCCAGCATCGCCGCCAGCGACACCAGCACCGCCACAGCCGCCAAAGCGGAGCCGCTGACCTGCGCCAGCTTTTGGCGGTTGACCGCCATGACCGCCGCCCACACCAGTGCCAAAGGCAACAGCGCGGGCCAGAGGCCCAGGGCAATTTCGTAAGCGATGTTCATCGCCAGCCAGATTTCATACATGTGCGTCTCCTGATGTTGTGAGTGGGCTTCAGACCCGGCCCTTGAGCGTCGCCATGTAGGCGGGCTTGAGCATGCGGTATTTCATCAGCCAAGCAAAGTAACCCGCCTGCAGCGGCTCGATCATGGGCAGCGATGGGGTGAGCTTGCCCTCGTAGTCGAACTCGATCAGCATGGCCGAGCCCTCTTTCACGATC
This sequence comes from uncultured Burkholderiales bacterium, assembly GCA_903935585.1. Taxonomy (GTDB): domain Bacteria; phylum Pseudomonadota; class Gammaproteobacteria; order Burkholderiales; family Burkholderiaceae_C; genus Limnohabitans_A. The sequence continues at coordinate 7,136 of CAIZSE010000157.1, forward strand.
AGCGGGCACGAGGTGTAGCCATCAAACTTTTGACCGGGCGCACGGCCAGCGATCACATCCACCAGATGCTGCGCCACGATGGGTGCACTCTTTTTGATGGTGGCCGCCGTCTTGCCACGCGGCGTACCGTTGACGTCGCCCACGCCAAACACATTGGGGTAACGGCGGTGCTGCAGGGTTTCCTTGTCCACCTCCAGCCAACCACCGGCGGCAAAGGGGCCCGCTTTCCAGGCCAGGTCGGAGTTTTTGACGGCATCGGGCGCACGCATGGGCGGCACCACATGGATGAAGTCGTAAGCCACTTCGGTGCTGGCGCCTTCGGGCGAAACAAAACGCGCCCGCTGCGCACCGATGTCGATGCCCTGCAGCTTTTGCGTGGTCTCGACCGCGATGCCCAGATCGGTCCAGCGCGCGAGCACATTGTCATTGACCACCTTGACGCCAAACACATTGCCAAGCGCCGAATAAAACGTGACCTTCGACTTGTCGAGCGTGCCCGACTGCGCCAGGCGGTCGCGCAGCATGAAGGTCATCTTCAGCGGCGCACCCGCGCACTTGAGCGGCGTGGCGGGCAGCGTCAGCACCGCGTTGCCGCCCTTTTGCCGAAACGCGTCCATGCTGGCCCAAGTGGCCTGCGCCGCTTCGGGGCTGGGGTAGACGCTGGTCAGGCCCTTTTGGCCAATCGCGTTCACATCCATACCCTCGATCAGCGACCAGTCCTGGTGCGTGCCCATGGCTACCACCAGGCAGTCGTACTTGACGCGCTGGCCCGATGCCGTGATCACCGTGTTGCTGGCCGGGTCCAGCTCGCTGACCATCTCCTTGATCCAATTGACCTGCGGCGGGTGGAAGTCGGCATTGCGGTCGCGCACCTTGCTCACGGGCCACACGCCCGTGGCCACCAGGGTGTACCCGGGCTGGTAGTTGTGCTCTTCTTTGCGGTCGATCAGGGTGATCTTGGCCCCGTCGAGCAAGGCATAGAGCCGGTTGGCCACGGCAATACCGCCCAGGCCACTGCCCAAAATAACGATGTGCGCCTTTGTTTTGGTTTTGGCCGCCTGGGCAGTGGGCGCGGCGCTGGCCAAAACGACAGCGCCCGCAGAGCCCAGCAACCACTGACGGCGGCTCAGCGCGGTAAATCTGTTTTTTGGGGTTTCCATGGTGTCTCCTTTGGCAAGGGGACTATCTTCTCAGCGTGTTGGCCCATCAATTTGAGATGGATCAATTTCGGACTCGACGGGCCTTTTTACAACGATTTTTGGCGATGCAAAACTGCCAATGCAGAAGGCCAAGCCGCCACCATCGCCGTGGGTGAGATTGAAATCCTCGAAGTCCTGAGCGACCGCAAAGCCATGACCCGCGCTGGCTTCCCCGCCAACAAGATTTACA
>CAIZSE010000158.1 GCA_903935585.1 uncultured Burkholderiales bacterium
GATCAGGAAGTCTTCCGGCACACTGATGTGTGTGGTACCCGATTGTTCAAGTTCGCGGGTGTGGCGCACAGTGATTCGCTTGTCTTTGGCGATCACCACTTTGCCGGACTTGTCGGTGATGTCAAAACGTGCAACTTCACCGCGCAGGCGTTCGGCCACAAATTCCATTTGTGCGCCGCTGTCCATCAAACGGAAATTGTCATTGACGAAAAAGTTCGCCAGGATCGATTCAGGGTTCAGGCCAATGGCCTTGAGCAAAATCGACACAGGCATCTTGCGGCGACGGTCCACCCTGAAGTAAAGGATGTCTTTCGGGTCGAATTCGAAGTCGAGCCACGAACCGCGGTACGGGATGATGCGCGCGCTGAACAGCAGCTTGCCCGAACTGTGGGTTTTGCCTTTGTCGTGCTCGAAGAAAACGCCAGGCGAACGGTGCAACTGAGACACGATCACGCGCTCAGTACCGTTGATGATGAAAGAGCCTTTGTCGGTCATCAGGGGCACTTCGCCCATGTAGACCTCTTGCTCTTTGACTTCCTTGACCACTTTGGACTGCGATGTCGATGAGTCGCGGTCGTAAATGATGAGCTGAACGCGAGCGCGCACAGCCGACGAGAAGGTCAGACCTCGCGTCTGGCATTCACGCACATCAAACGCTGGCTTGGCGAGGTTGTACTCGACAAATTTCATCTCCACAAACCCGTTGTGGGAGACGATCGGGAAGGCCGACTCAAAAGCCGCTTGCAGGCCTTCGTGTGTGCGTTTGGATGAAACAACACCTGCTTGCAAAAATGACGTGTACGCGTCTTTTTGCATTTGCAGCAGGTAAGGAACTTCGAGCACGCTTTCGCGGCTTCCGAAACTTTTGCGGATTCGCTTGCGTTCGGTGTATGAATAGGCCATGAGATCTCCGGGCTTGATCTTTCAGAACTGAGTGTTGAACGAGCTTTTGCACTCATTCAACGGGCTTGGCGGCTGGCCACTACCAGCGTTGGCGGACGATTGCGCATTGCACGCAACCCGAACCAAGGGTTTTCTGCAGTCGGGTCAGAAAACACTGAAAAGCTGACTTTTACAAATCAACTTTCCGGTGTTTTGAGAAGCGGCAAAAGTGGGCTTTTCAGCTTGTACTTCTGTCCGCTCTTCAAGCACCAAAGGCTGGAGGCCCTTTCGGGCACTCCAGCCTTGGATCGCAACCGAATTACTTGAGTTCGGCCTTGGCGCCAGCTTCTTCCAGCTTCTTCTTGGCAGCTTCAGCGTCAGCCTTTGGCAGGCCTTCTTTGACTGCTTTAGGTGCACCATCCACCAGGTCTTTGGCTTCTTTCAAGCCCAGACCGGTGATTTCGCGCACGGCCTTGATGACGGACACTTTGTTAGCGCCGACTTCAAGCAACGTGACGTTGAACTCAGTTTGCTCTTCAGCAGCTGCAGCAGCACCGCCACCAGCAGCAGCAGGCGCAGCCATAGCTGCAGCGCTCACGCCAAACTTCTCTTCGATGGCTTTCACCAGTTCGTTGAGTTCCATGACCGTCATGCTGTCCAGCGCGGTCAAAAATGCGTCTTTATCGAATGCCATTTTTTATTTCCTAACAATTGGTTAAAACACGAACGCTGGCCTTAAGCGGCAACAGCTTCGCCTTCGCCTTTTTTGGCCGCCAGAGCACCCAACACCACTGCGGTGCGGGACATTGGCGACATCAGCAAGCCACACAACTGGGCAAACAACACTTCTTTCGAAGGAATATTTGCCAATTGCTTAACGCCATTGACGTCCAGGGCTTTACCTGCAAATGCACCTGCACGAATCACCAACTTGTCGTTGGTTTTCGCGAAGTCAGCCACCACCTTAGCGGCGGCAACAGCATCGACAGAGAAGCCATAGATCAGCGGGCCGGTCATCTGATCGGCGACAACTTCAAACTGCGTACCTGTCACAGCACGGCGAGCCAAGGTGTTTTTCAACACCGTCAGCGATACGCCGAGGCTGCGAGCTTTGGCTCGCAAGTTGGTCATGTCAGCGACCGTGATACCACGGTATTCCGCCATCACAAGCGTTTGAGCTTTAGCGGCGAGGTCGGTCACTTCGGAAATGACCGCTTCTTTCTCACTGCGATTCAGACTCAAGGTCTACTCCTTTGTGTGTGTTCTTTGGGTCACCCCTGAAACACGCCTATTTGCAGCGACCAACTGTTCAGGACATTCATCCATGTGCAGCGGGATCGCCATCTGCGTTGGCCCAAACCTGCAATTTGACTTGCGGGTTTGTTGATTAAGCACAGCGATGTGTGCACCAACGGTCTTGGATGGCCTGCGGTCTCTTTGCAAAGACTGCAGCCCACCACATTGAGCCAGCGTTAAGGCCGGCTCAAATTTTTTGCCATCAAGCAGCGATGGATTGCGTGTCGACGCGAACGCCCACACCCATGGTTGAAGACACAGCCACTTTGCGCAGGTAAACACCTTTGCTGGTGGCAGGCTTGGCTTTCACCAGCGCTTCAATCAAGGCCGCCAAGTTGCCTTGCAACTTGTCAGTATCGAACGAACGGCGACCGATGGTGCCATGCACAATACCGGCCTTGTCAACGCGGAACTGGACTTGACCGGCTTTGGCGTTCTTCACGGCCGTTGCCACGTCAGGGGTCACGGTACCGACTTTGGGGTTAGGCATCAGGCCACGTGGGCCCAAAATCTGACCCAAAGTACCCACAACACGCATCGCGTCAGGGGCGGCGATCACCACATCGAAAGGCATATCGCCTGCTTTGACGCGGGCAGCCAGGTCTTCCATACCGACAACGTCAGCGCCAGCAGCGCGAGCTTCGTCAGCCTTGGCGCCTTGGGCGAACACGGCAACACGGGCTGTTTTACCAGTGCCGTTGGGCAATACGACAGCGCCACGCACCACTTGATCGGACTTCTTGGCATCAATGCCGAGTTGCACAGCCACGTCGATGGATTCATCGAACTTGGCAGTGGCATGTTCTTTGACCATGGTCAAGGCATCGGTCAGGGCGTACAGCTTGAGACTGTCCACTTTGCCGACTTGGGCTTTTTGTTTTTTGGTGAGTTTGGACATTTACACGCCCTCCACATTCACGCCCATGGACCGGGCAGTACCAGCGATGGTGCGAACGGCTGCGTCCATGTCGGCAGCAGTCAGGTCTTTCATCTTGGTGGTGGCGATTTCTTCCAGCTGAGCGCGGGTGATCTTGCCGACTTTTTCAAGACCTGGCTTGGTGGAAGCCTTGTCGATCTTGAGGGACTTCTTGATCAGGGTCGCTGCAGGCGGCGTCTTGATGATGAAGGTGAAGGACTTGTCAGCAAACGCAGTGATGACCACTGGCAGCGGCAGACCTGGCTCAACACCCTGGGTCTGGGCGTTGAACGCCTTGCAGAATTCCATGATGTTCAAACCACGTTGACCCAATGCTGGGCCAATAGGTGGTGATGGATTGGCTTTACCAGCTGGCACTTGCAGCTTGATGAAGCCGACGATTTTTTTCGCCATGCTTTTCTCCTTGCGGGTTTTAACGCTCAAGACCGTGTGGTCTCAGGCTCCCCGGGGTTAACGACTCTGAGATATTGCTTGGCACCGAGTCGGGAAGCGCCAGGCAGCAAAAAAGAAAACCGTTCAGGTTTTTTCGACTTGACCGAACTCCAGCTCAACGGGCGTTGCACGGCCAAAAATGGTCACTGAAACGCGCATCTTGTTGCGCTCGTAATTGACTTCTTCAACGGTGCCATTGAAATCAGTGAATGGACCCTCTTTGACGCGGATGTACTCACCCACCTCAAACTCCACTTTGTGGCGCGGCTTGTCCGTGCCTTCTTGCATCTGGCTCACAATTTTCTGAACGTCCGCTTCAGAAATAGGGGCCGGGCGATTTTTAGAACCGCCCACAAAGCCCGTGACCTTGTTGGTGTGCTTCACCAAGTGCCAAGTTTCATCGTCCATCACCATTTCCACCAGCACATACCCGGGGAAAAATTTACGTTCAGTGGTCCGCTTTTGTCCGTTTTTGATTTCGACCACTTCTTCGGTGGGCACCAGAATACGGCCAAATTTGGACGCCATGCCTGAGCGCGTGATGCGCTCGACGATGTTTCGCTCGACCGCTTTTTCCATGCCCGAATACGCATGAACCACATACCATTTGAGGTCGGGGTTGGTCGATGAGCCAGCCATCGCAGCGTTGACTACAGCATCATTCATTATTTTTTCCACCCAAGAATCAGATCGTAAAAAACCCATTCGAGAGTTTTGTCGGTCAGCCACAAGAACAAGGCCATCACCACCACAAAGGCAAACACGTAAGCCGTGATTTGCATGGCTTCCTTGCGCTCAGGCCAGACCACCTTCTTGACTTCGCGAACAGCATCGCGGCCAAAGGCAATCAATTGACGGCCTGATTCAGACGTGAAGAACACGACAACACTGGCCAGCAGGCCGACCAGCAGGCCCGCCCATTGCGCCAAACTGCCCTTGCTGGCCAGCATGTAATAGGCCGCCAATGCGGCAATGACCAATGCGCCAGCCAATGCCAGACGCATCTTGTCACCAGCAGCACTCACAGTTTGAACTTCGGACGTTGCCATACGGCTTGAAACCTTTTTTGAACCTCAACCCATGAGGACTCTTGTCAGACAATGAAGCCCGCTAGGGGGTCTAGCAGGCTTGAGAATCCACCCTTCAGGTGGCAGGGGCAGTAGGAATCGAACCTACAACCTTCGGTTTTGGAGACCGACGCTCTGCCAATTGAGCTATACCCCTACTTGAATCCCTTCAAGCAATGATCTTGGCAACGACGCCAGCACCAACGGTGCGGCCACCTTCACGAATGGCGAAGCGCAGGCCTTCTTCCATCGCAATGGGGTTGATCAACTTCACAGTGATCGACACGTTGTCACCTGGC
>CAIZSE010000159.1 GCA_903935585.1 uncultured Burkholderiales bacterium
GGCAGCGAGTTCGCCTTTCATGCGGCGGTGCACGAGGGCGAAGATGCCGATGCCTGGACTGCCCAAGACGCCCAGCGCATCTTCAACCAGGCCATGGGTCATGAAATCCCCATCGAGGTCTTGTCGGTCGGCACCTGGATGGCAGGCCATGCCCTGGTGGCCGAATCGTTCCAGCAGGGCCGCGTGTTCATTGGCGGGGATGCGGCGCACCTGTTCACCCCCACCGGTGGGCTGGGCTACAACACGGCGGTAGAGGATGCGGTCAACCTGGGCTGGAAGCTGGCCAGCGTGGTCCAAGGCATTGCACCCCCGCGTTTGCTGGACAGTTATGCCCTGGAGCGCATGCCGCTGGCGCACCGCAACACCGGCTATGCAAGGCAGTTTGCCGATTCGGTGGGCTTGTTTGTGGCCACGCCCGAGCTGGAAGCCGCTGGTGCCCTGGGCGAGAGGGCGCGGCAAGAAGCGTCTGTGCACTTGAACGGCCATGTGCGTCTGGAGTTCAACATCCCCGGTGTCACCTTTGGTGGGCGTTACGACGCCTCACCGATCGTGGTGGCCGATGGCAGCATCCCGCCAAGCGATGCGGCCAACAGTTATCAGCCCAGCGCCTGCCCGGGCGGGCGTCCACCGCACGCCTGGCTGGCCGATGGTCGCTCGCTTTATGACACGTTTCACAGCGAGTGGACCTTGCTGCAACTGGGCCCTCAGTCCCCGGATGCTGGCGCTTTTGAGTTGGCGGCCCAGGTTTTGGGCATGGACCTGAAACGGGTGCAGCACAGCGCCAGTGAGTTGCTCGGCTTGTACGAAGCGCCCTGGGTGCTGATTCGGCCCGATCAGGTGGTGGCTTGGCGTGGGCAAGATGACCAGCAGGCCTTGCAGGTGTTACAGCAGGCCATGGGAATGGCCTGAAAAACTCAGCTGCGGGTGGCCCAAAGTGCCGCAGTTTGCAAACCCAGTACCGTCAGGGCGAGTGAACCAAACAGGTGCAGCGAAGCTGTGCCGGCCGCGAGCGTAAAACGGCCTTGTTGCAACATGCCGACCACTTCGGCTGAAAAACTGGAGAAGGTGGTCAGTGCCCCCAGAAAACCTGTCACCAAAGCCAGCCGCCAGACCGGGTCCAGTTCGGGCATTTGCTGGAACACCCCGACGCACACGCCCACCAGGTAACCGCCGATCAGATTGGCCGCCAGCGTGCCCCAAGGCAGCAGGCCACTGTTGACGGAGCCAGGATTGAGCCAAATGCCCAATTGCCAGCGCGACAACGCGCCCACGCAAGCGCCAATGCAAATCGCGATCACAGTGAGCATGGGGCGGGTCCTTTCGGCTGGGGCTTACGGGTATTTGAACACCGGGTTTTAAAACGGCGGATCTTCGTCATCCGTCCCCGCTGCCGCCATTGCGACGGTTGAATTGAGCACTGTGCGCAAGGGGTTTGGAAGGGCTTGGTCAGCCGCAGCGGCCCCCAGTTCCATCTCGCCGCCCAGGGCCTCGATCAGGCTGTCAATCAGTGGCCCGAGCAAGCCGGTGGACAAAGCCACATCGGCATCAAAGCGGTCTTCTTTTTTGTCGGTGCCCGACTCGTCCATCACGCCGTCCAGGAACTGCAGCTTTTTCAGTTGCAAAGTTTCTGTCAGCACAAAGGCCACGCGGCCGTCCCAGCTCAGTGCCAGTTGGGTGGGCAGCTTGCCTTCGAGCACGTGTTTTCGCACATCGTCGTTGGCCAGGTGGTGGCGGGTAAAGCGCACGCTGGCCGCGTCTTCGCCGGTGGACTTGAGCACGGTTTCGCGCTCCACCGTCAGGTCGGCAGGCCATTCGTCGGCTGTGGGGGCCAAAAGCCATTGGGTCATGGCCGCTTGTGGCGAGGTCAAGGTCTGGATCAGCGAAACCGACAGACCACCCATCACGTTCATCAGCGCCGACATGACTTCGTCGGCCTTGCCCTGGCTGCCTGCGTTCAAAACCAGCCTGCGGTTCTCCAGGTCCATCCAGACAAGCACGGTCGACTGGCGCTCAAAAGCTTGCGGCAGCAGCGACAGCAGCACATCGTCCATCAGGTCGCGTTTTTCTTTCTTGCCGGGTTTGCGGCCCGTCGCGGCTTCGATCTCGGCGATGCGCTCATCGGCCTTGCGCCGCACCACATTGCCCGGCACGGCTTTGGACTCGATCATCAGTTTCAGGATCCACTGACCCGCCACCGACTCCACCAAAGGGCCGTGGGCCTCACCCCGAGGCGGCACCCAGCCAACGGACTTTTCTTGGCTGGCGCCACAGGGCACAAATTCCACCGGCATCAGCGCCGCCTGCACATCGGCCAAAGTGGGCGCAAAGCCCTCGCCGATGCGGTAAACCATCACATTTTTGAACACAGCATTCCTTATCGCCCCAAATGAACAACCCGTCCTTTGGGGACGGGTTGAATCATAGAGGATGCAGCGGCGCTGAAAATCAGAGTTTCATCTGGTTGGGCAGCCACGTCACGATGCCGGGGACAAAATAAATCAGCAAGACAGCCCCCACCATCAACGCGAACATGGGCATGGACACGCGGGCGATGTAGGGCAGTTGCTTGCCCGTCATGCCTTGCAGGACAAACAGGTTGAATCCCACTGGTGGGGTGATCTGGGCCATTTCAACCACAAACACGATGAAGATGCCGAACCAGATCGGGTCGATGCCTGCTTTTTGCACCGTGGGCATCAAGACGCCCATGGTCAGCACCACCATCGAGATGCCGTCCAAAAAGCACCCTAGGATGATGAAAAACACCATCAAGGCCATGATCAAGGCAAAGGGGCTGAGTCCGAGGCCGCCAATCCATTCCGCCAGATGACGGGGCAGACCGATGTAGCCCATGGACAAAGTCAAAAACGCGGCCCCCGCCAGGATCATCGCAATCATGCAATACAGCCGCGTGGCGCCCATCAAGGCCTCCTTGAACACCGACCAGCTCATGGAGCCCTGCAAGGCAGACAAGACCAGCGCGCCCACCACGCCCACGGCAGCCGCTTCGGTGGCGGTTGCAAAGCCGGTGTAGATCGAGCCGAGCACGGCCGCAATCAGCAAGACCACCGGGATCAGGCTGCTGGAAGCTTGCAGCTTCTCCATAAAAGTCATGGGGGCGTCGCGTGGGGGGATCTGGTCCGGGTGGCGCAGCGACCAGTAAATGATGTAACCCGAAAAAAGACCCGCCAGCAGCAAGCCCGGCAAGACCCCGGCGATGAACAGTTGCGCAATCGACACATCGGCAGCCACGCCATACACGATCATGATGATCGAGGGTGGAATCAGCAGCCCCAAAGTCCCCGAGCCTGACAGGGTGCCGATCACCATGTCTTCAGGGTAGCCCCGCTTTTGCAGCTCGGGCAGCGTCATCTTGCCAATGGTGGCGCAGGTGGCCGCGCTTGATCCGGAGACAGCCGCAAAAATGGCACAGCCCACCACGTTGGTGTGCAACAAGCGACCCGGCAGGGCCTGCATCCAGGGGGCCAGGCCCTTGAACATGTCTTGGCTTAGGCGGGTGCGAAACAGGATTTCACCCATCCAGATGAAGAGCGGCAAGGCCGTCAGCGTCCAGCTGGAGGACGAGCCCCAGATGGTCACAGCCATGGCATCACCCGCAGGCCGGGCAGAAAACACTTGCATGCCCACCCAGGCCACGCCCGACAGCGCCAGGCCGATCCACACGCCACTGCCCAAAATCAAAAACAGTGTCAGGACCAGCAGTCCCGTGATCATCAAATCATTCATGGCGATCATTCGTTGCGCAGCATCTCGCCGCTTTCAGTTGACACGCGTTGCCCGAGGATTTCGAGCACGAGTTCATCCACAAAGGCCAAGGCAAAAATCACGGTGCCAAAGGCCATGACCAATTGCGGCAACCACAAAGGTGTGGCGTCATTGCCAGTTGAAATGTCGTGAAACTCGATGGATTGCCACACCAGGCGACAACTGTAAAAAGCAAACAGCAAGGCCAGCAGGCTGGCCAGCACCAGGCTGAAAATTTCAAGGCCCCGGCGAGCTCGGCCCTTGAACATGCCCAACACCAGGGTGACGCGGATGTGTTCGCCGCGCTTCAAGGTGTGCGCCAACGCCAGAAAGCCAGCGCCAGCCATCAGGTAACCGGCATAAGCATCGGTGCCGGGCACATGAAAGTGCAACTGCCTACTCAAAATGGACAGCAGCACCATACACAGCATGCCGCACATGCAAAGTGCCGCCAGGGCGGCGGCACTTTCATAGACGGCATTGAGCAGTCGTCGCATCGGTTCAGCGGTTGAACGCGTCAACGATGGATTTACCCTCTGCACCCGACTTTTCCAGCCACTCCTTCATGATGGTGTCTCCGACTTTCTTCATGTCGGCTTTGAGCTGAGCAGAAGGCGGTGCCACGGTCATGCCATTGGCCTTGAGCGTTTCGAGGGTGGTGGTGTTCACTTTGCGGGACTCGCTCCAGCCGCGGGTTTCGGCCTCGGCTGCCGCTTTCAGCAGCGCGTCCTGCGTGGGTTTGTCCAGCGCATCAAAGGCTTTCTTGTTGGCGATCACCGCGTTTTTGGGCAACCAGGCTTGCACATCGTAGTAATACTTGAGGTGCTCAAACAGCTTGCTGTCCACACCGGTGGCACCCGATGTCATGGTGGATTCGACCACACCTGTGGCCAGGGCTTGAGAGAATTCGGCCGCTTGAACGGTGACGGGTTGTGCCCCCACCAGTTCAGCGATTTTGGCGGTGGTCGGGCTGTAGGCGCGCCACTTGATGCCTTTCAGGTCGGCCGCACTGTTGATGGGTTTTTTGCTGTAAATGCCCTGCGGTGGCCAAGCTACTGAGTACAACAACATCATGCCCTGCTCACCCAGTTTTTTCTCAAGCAGCGGTTTTTGGGCCTTGTAGAGTTTCATGGACTCGTCGTAGCTGTCGGCCAGAAACGGCAAGCCGTCTGCGCCAAAGGGCTGCCATTCATTTTGGAAGTTGACCAGCAAAATTTCGCCCAACTGGGCTTGGCCGCCTTGCACCGCGCGTTTGATTTCGGGTGCCTTGAAGAGTGATGCGTTGGCATGCACGGTGATCTTCAGCTTGCCCGCTGTGGCTTTGTCCACATCGGCGGCAAATTGCGTCATGTTGACGGTGTGGAAATTGGTGGCGGGGTAGGCGGCTGGCAGGTCCCATTTGGTCTGGGCGGCGACCAGGCCAGAAACTGCAAGCAAACCAGCCAACAGGCTGAGGTGGAGGGCGCGACGTTGCATGAAAACTCCTGTGAAGGGATGGAATAAGCGGTCAACCAAGCTGAGCAAGAGATATGCCCGCTTCAAGCGCGCATCTGGTGCATCTGGCTGGCCTTGACTGTAGGCAACTTGCAGCGTCTTGGGATGGGTATTTTCCCTTAATGTCAACAAATTGTTGGCAAATCGTTGACATCAAGACTAGACTTCCGCATCACTTCTCGAAATGACGGAATTCATGCCGCGCAAAAAATCATCCACAGTTTCCGGTGCCAGCCCGATCGTGTCCTCGGCCCATTTGGTCTCTCCCGACAGCGCCGAGATGAGCGAGTTCGAGTTCGGCCTGATCGTGGCGGGCAACGCCTTTCACCGCTGGATCATCCATTGCATGGCGGCAGCCGGCCTGAAAGACCTGACGCCGCTGGACGTTTTGGTGCTGCACCATGTGACACACCGCGCACGCGACAAACGGCTGGCCGACATCTGTTTCATCATGAACATCGAAGACACGCATTTGGTCAATTACGCCCTGAAAAAGCTGCAAGGCCTGGGTGTGGTGATCTCGCAAAAGAATGGCAAGGATGTGACCTATGCCGCCACCGACGTGGGGCGCCAGCATGTGCAGCGCTACCGGGAAATTCGCGAGAATTGCCTGATCGATGCGCTCAAGGCCGACGATGGCCTGAACCGGGACATTGGCGAATTGGCCCGGTTGCTGCGTGTGCTCTCGGGCATGTACGACCAGGCGGCGCGTGCCGCTGCTTCATTGTGACCACGGGTTGACGAGCGCTTCATGACTGAATCAAACACCACACTTCCGGGTAAAAACCGCTGGCAATTTTGGATCGACCGTGGCGGTACGTTCACCGACGTGGTGGGCAAGCGGCCTGACGGATCTCTGGTCACGCACAAATTGTTGAGCGAAAACCCCGAGCAGTACCGCGATGCCGCCGTCGCCGGTATTCGCCACCTGCTTGGCTTGAAGCCCGGGCAGACGGTCACGCCCGCGCTGGTCGAGTGCGTGAAGATGGGCACCACGGTGGCCACCAATGCGTTGCTGGAGCGCAAAGGCGAACCCACCTTGTTGGTGACCACAACAGGTTTTGGCGACGCGTTGCGCATTGCCTACCAAAACCGCCCGCGTTTGTTTGACCGGCAGATCGTGTTGCCCGAGTTGCTCTACAGCGCCGTGGTGGAAGCGCATGAGCGCGTGGCAGTCGATGGCGAGGTTTTGCAGCCCCTTGATGTGGCGCATTTGCGCACTGAATTGGCGCATGCCTATGCCCAGGGCCTGCGCTCGGTGGCGGTGGTGTTCATGCACGGCTGGCGCCACACGGCCCACGAGCAAATCGCTGCGCGTCTGGCCCTTGAGGTCGGCTTCACGCAAGTCAGCACCTCGCACCAGACCAGCCCGATGATGAAGTTGGTCAGCCGGGGGGACACCACCGTGGTGGACGCGTATTTGTCGCCCATCCTGCGCCGTTACGTCGACCAGGTGGCCAGTGAGATGCCCGGTGTGAAACTGATGTTCATGCAGTCTTCGGGCGGCTTGACCGACGCCCGGGTTTTTGCAGGCAAGGACGCGATCCTGAGTGGTCCGGCAGGCGGCATCGTGGGCATGGCCCGCACCGCCCAGTTGGCTGGGCATGCCAAAGTGATTGGCTTTGACATGGGCGGAACCTCCACCGATGTATCACATTTCGCGGGTCAGTTCGAGCGCGAGTTTGAAACCCAGGTGGCTGGCGTCCGCATGCGGGCGCCCATGATGAGCATCCACACCGTGGCCGCAGGTGGCGGCTCCTTGCTGGCCTATGACGGCGCGCGTTTCAGGGTGGGGCCGCAAAGCGCTGGGGCCAATCCTGGGCCGGCCAGTTACCGACGGGGCGGGCCTTTGGCCGTGACCGATGCCAACGTGATGGTGGGCAAGGTGCAACCGGCATATTTTCCGTCGGTGTTCGGGCCACAAGCCGACCAGCCGCTGGATGCCGATGTGGTGCGAGGTCATTTTGGAAAAATGGCCGCTCAAATGGGCCGAGCTGCCGAGGACGTGGCGCATGGCTTCATCCAGATCGCTGTGCAGCAGATGGCCAATGCCATCAAGAAAATTTCGGTGGCACGCGGCTACGACGTGACGCGTTACACCCTGCAGTGCTTTGGTGGTGCAGGCGGGCAGCACGCCTGTCTGGTGGCCGATGCCTTGGGCATGTCACAGGTGTTGGTGCACCCACTGGCGGGCGTGTTGTCGGCGTATGGCATGGGCCTGGCCGATCAAAACGTGATGCGCGAAGAGTCCATCGAGCGCCGCCTGGATGCGGCTGCCATGACGCGCATGGCCGAGCGGCTGCAAGCCCTGGGTGAAGCCACACGGCAAGCCCTGCTGGCCCAGATCGGACAGGGCGCTGACGAGGCCATTGCTGCACAGATCGAGTTGCGCCAACGCGTGCATTTGCGCTACGAGGGCACCGATTCTGCTTTGGTGGTGCCATGGGGCGACCTGGGCCAATTGGTGGCTGGATTTGAGGCGGCCTACCGCCAGCGCTTTGCTTTTCTGATGCAAGGCAAGGCCTTGGTGGTCGAGGCGGTATCGGTCGAGGCTGTGCTGCCGGGCGATGCCCCCGAAGAAGCCCGCATGGCTTTGCACCCACAGCGCGAAGTGCCGCGCCGGGACACCGTGCGCGTCTATGCGGCCAACGCTGCTGGCCAGCCCCAGTGGCAAGAGGCGGCCTTGCTGGTGCGCGAAGACATGCGCCCGGGCGACGTGATCGACGGCCCGGCCATCATCGCCGAGAAAAACGCGACCACCGTGGTCGAGGCCGGCTGGCAAGCGCGCCTGACCGAGCTGGACCATTTGCTGTTGGTGCGCGTGCAGGCCAGAGCGGTGCAACACGCCGCCGGCACACAGGCCGACCCCGTGCTGCTGGAAGTGTTCAACAACCTGTTCATGAACATCGCAGAACAAATGGGCTTGCAACTGCAGAACACCGCTTACTCGGTCAACATCAAGGAGCGGCTCGATTTTTCGTGTGCGCTGTTCAGCGCCGAAGGCCATTTGATCGCCAACGCGCCGCACATGCCGGTGCACCTGGGCTCCATGGGCGAAAGCATTCAGACCGTGATCCGGGAGAACCAGGGCCGAATGTCCCCGGGCGATGTGTTTGTGCTGAATGACCCCTACCACGGCGGCACGCATTTGCCCGACATCACCGTCATCACCCCGGTGTACCTGGACGCTCACACTGAGCCGGTTTTTTATGTGGGCTCCCGAGGCCACCACGCCGATGTGGGTGGCCTCACGCCAGGCTCCATGCCGCCTTTTTCAACCCGCATTGAAGAAGAGGGCGTGCAGATCAACAACTTCAAGCTGGTCGAAGCAGGGCACTTGCGTGAGGCCGACATGGTGGCGCTGCTAGAAAGTGGCGAATACCCTTCGCGCAACCCCCAGCAAAACATGGCCGACCTGAAGGCGCAGATTGCGGCCAACGAAAAAGGCGTGCAGGAGATGCGCCGCATGGTCGATCAATTTGGCCTGGAAGTCGTGCAGGCCTACATGCGCCATGTGCAGGACAACGCCGAAGAGTCGGTGCGACGTGTCATCACCCGGCTGAAAGACGGTGCATTCACCTTGGCGTTGGACAACGGGGCGCAGATTCAGGTGGCGGTGCGGGTGAACGCCGCACAGCGCACGGCCGAGATCGACTTCACCGGCACCAGCGGCCAGTTGCCCAACAACTTCAACGCGCCCCGCGCGGTGTGCATGGCGGCGGTGTTGTATGTGTTTCGCAGCCTGGTCGACGACGACATTCCTTTGAATGCGGGCTGCCTGAAACCCCTGAAGGTCATCATTCCGGCCGGCTCCATGCTCAACCCGAACCCCCCGGCTTCGGTGGTGGCGGGCAATGTGGAAACCTCCACTTGCATCACCAATGCGCTGTTCGGGGCCTTGGGCGTGATGGCGGGCAGCCAGCCGACCATGAACAATTTCACTTTTGGCAATGCCCGCGTGCAGTATTACGAAACCATTTCAGGCGGCAGTGGTGCAGGTGGAAGCTTTGACGCACAAGGCCAGTTGACCGGGGGCTTTGATGGCACATCGGTGGTGCAAACCCACATGACCAATTCGCGCCTGACCGATCCCGAGGTGCTGGAGTTCCGCTTTCCGGTGCGCCTGGAAAGTTATGCGATCCGCCAAGGCTCTGGCGGTGCCGGGCGCTGGCACGGTGGTGACGGGGGCGTGCGCCGTGTGCGCTTTTTAGAGCCCATGACGGCGGGCATTTTGTCCAATGGGCGGGTGCATCCAGCCTTTGGCATGGCCGGCGGGCACAACGGCCTGCCCGGCATCAACCGGGTGGTGCGCGCCGACGGCAAGGTGCAGGAACTCTCGCACATTGGGCAGGTCGACATGCAGACGGGTGATGTGTTTGAAATTCACACACCGGGCGGCGGTGGATTTGGTGAAGCTTTGTCATAAGCCCTGTCGGGCCACCGGTTTTGCCACGGGCGAGGTGATGGGCGCTTGTGCATAGCCCAAGCCTTGAACCCGCAAACCCTGCTCTGAAAGATGGGCGGCTTTTTGGGGGCCGATGCCCTTGACGCGTTTCATCACATCCCGCCAGTCGCGAAA
>CAIZSE010000160.1 GCA_903935585.1 uncultured Burkholderiales bacterium
GCTGACCCAGCCAAGTACCTGCCCGCTTTGAAGGCCATCAACTACAAGGGCGTGACCGGCAACATCGCTTTTGACGAAAAAGGCGACATCAAAAACGGCGCTTTGACCTTGTACACCTACAAAGGTGGCGAGCGTTCACAGTTGGCTGTGGTCCGCTGATTTTTAGCCCCCGACTTTCGGGGGCTCACTTCACCTCGCTTTCGAGCGGCTGGTGAAGTGGACAGACGAAAAAAAGCCTGCACATGTGCAGGCTTTTTTGTTTTGGCGGAGCAGGCGGGATTCGAACCCGCGGTGGGCTATTAACCCACACACGCTTTCCAGGCGTGCGACTTAAACCACTCATCCACCGCTCCTAAGCCTGCTATTGTAGCAGTGGAAAATGGCATGCCGAGCCCATCGAGTGCAAATCCTAAGCGTGTTTATTGCTGGCTTAAGAGGGGTGATTTTTGATGAATTCGAACCTGTATCGTCCAATCAGCCCTTTTTATCCTTAAACTTCGCCTCTGTTTGAATTCCTTTGTCCCTTATTCGGCGCACTGCTCGACAAGCCCATGAAATTTCGCTTCCCCATTGTCATCATTGACGAAGACTACCGTTCCGAAAACACATCGGGATTGGGCATACGCGCTTTGGCCGATGCCATCATTTCTGAAGGCTTTGAGGTTTTGGGGGTCACGAGTTACGGCGATTTGTCGCAATTTGCGCAGCAACAAAGCCGAGCCAGCGCATTTATTTTGTCGATTGACGATGAAGAGTTTTCGCCAGGGCCTGATCTGGACCCTGCCGTCATCAATTTGCGCGCCTTCATTGACGAGGTGCGTCGCAAAAACGCCGATGTACCCATTTACATTTATGGCGAAACCAAAACCTCGCGCCATTTGCCCAACGACATCCTGCGCGAGTTGCATGGCTTTATCCACATGTTCGAGGACACGCCGGAGTTCGTGGCGCGTCACATCATCCGCGAGGCCAAAAGCTATCTGGAAGGGGTGCAGCCACCTTTCTTCAAGGCCTTGCTCGATTACGCAGAAGACGGTTCTTACTCCTGGCACTGCCCGGGACACTCTGGCGGCGTGGCTTTCCTGAAAAGTCCCGTGGGTCAGATGTACCACCAGTTTTATGGCGAGAACATGCTGCGCGCCGATGTGTGTAACGCCGTGGAAGAGTTGGGGCAATTGCTGGACCACAACGGGGCCATTGGCGCAAGCGAGCGCAACGCCGCCCGCATTTTCAATGCGGACCATTGCTTTTTTGTGACCAACGGCACCAGCACTTCCAACAAAATCGTCTGGCACCACACGGTGGCACCCGGAGACGTGGTGGTGGTGGACCGCAACTGCCACAAGTCCATCCTGCACGCCATCATCATGACCGGCGCGATTCCTGTTTTCATGAAGCCCACTCGGAATCACTACGGCATCATTGGCCCGATTCCCAAAAGTGAGTTCGAGCCTGCGGCCATCATGGCCAAGATCAAGGCCAACCCCTTGCTCAAGGGCGTGGATCCGAAAAAGGTCAAGCCCCGTGTGATGACCCTCACGCAGTCAACCTACGATGGCGTTCTGTACAACACCGAAACCATCAAGAGCATGCTGGATGGCTATGTAGAGAACCTTCACTTTGACGAGGCCTGGTTGCCCCACGCGGCTTTCCACCCGTTTTACGGTCCCTACCATTCAATGGGTAAAAAACGTGCCCGTCCCAAAGAGTCGATGGTGTACGCCACGCAGTCCATCCACAAGTTGCTCGCCGGGATCAGCCAGGCCAGCCATGTGCTGGTGCAAGACGCTCAAAACACCAAGCTCGACAGGCCGTTGTTCAACGAGGCCTATCTGATGCACACCTCGACATCACCCCAGTACAGCATCATTGCCAGCTGCGACGTGGCTGCTGCCATGATGGAGCCGCCGGGTGGCACTGCATTGGTGGAGGAAAGCATTGCCGAAGCGCTGGATTTTCGCCGTGCCATGCGCAAGGTGGA
The DNA here is from genome assembly GCA_903935585.1 of uncultured Burkholderiales bacterium. Lineage (GTDB taxonomy): Bacteria > Pseudomonadota > Gammaproteobacteria > Burkholderiales > Burkholderiaceae_C > Limnohabitans_A. Next base: position 1,982 of record CAIZSE010000160.1, read on the forward strand.
TGCCGAGTACGGCAAAGACTGGTGGTTCAAGGTCTGGGGCCCGGAAAAATTTGCCGAAGAAGGCATTGGCCGCGCCGATGACTGGATATTGCGCAACGATCCCCGCAAGAAGACCAGCAAGTGGCATGGCTTTGGTCAGCAGTTGGCCGATGGCTTCAACATGCTGGACCCGATCAAGTCGACCATCGTGACACCGGGCCTCGACTTGGACGGCAAGTTTGACAAGACAGGCATCCCCGCCTCGATCGTCAGCAAGTTTCTGACCGAGCACGGCGTGGTGGTAGAAAAAACCGGTCTTTACAGCTTCTTCATCATGTTCACCATTGGCATCACCAAAGGCCGCTGGAACACGCTGTTGACGGCTTTGCAGCAGTTCAAGGATGAATATGCCAAGAACCAGCCCATGTGGAAAATCATGCCGGAGTTTTGCCAAAAGTACCCACGGTACGAGCGAATGGGCCTGCGTGATTTGTGCCAGCATGTGCACGAGATGTACGCCAAGTACGACATTGCCCGTTTGACCACCGACATGTATTTGTCGGATCTGGCCCCGGCCATGCGCCCCTCTGACGCCTACGCCCACATTGCCCACCGCAAGACCGAGCGGGTGGAAATCGACCACTTGGAAGGCCGCATCACGGTGGGTCTGGTCACGCCTTATCCGCCCGGTATTCCATTGCTGATCCCTGGCGAAGTCTTCAACAAGAAGATCGTTGATTACCTCAAGTTCGCCCGCGAATTCAACGAAAAGTGCCCAGGTTTTGAAACCGACATCCACGGTTTGGTCGAGATCAAGGACGAAGAGGGCAAGACGCGTTACTTTGCGGATTGCGTGAAAGCTTGAGTCTTGTGCTGGACCGTTGGGTGCAGCACAGGCTGCGTTAAAAACTCAACGGATCACGCCGCAGCCGCTGGCTCGGCAATACCGCCGACCACTTGGCTGAAGCCGCCGTCCACATAGGTGATCTCGGCGCTCACGCCCGCTGCCAGATCGCTCAGCAAGAACGCGGCCACGTTGCCGACATCCTCAATGGTCACGTTGCGCCGGATGGGAGAAGCCTCGGCCACCACCGACAAAATCTTGCCAAAGCCCTTGATGCCGCTGGCCGCCAGGGTTTTGATGGGGCCCGCTGAAATGCCGTTGGCTCGCAGGCCCCGGTTTTGGCTGCCCAGCGACTCGGCCAGGTAACGCACGGACGCTTCGAGGCTGGCTTTGGCCAGGCCCATGGTGTTGTAGTTGGGCACCGTACGGATAGCGCCCAGATACGTCAGCGTCAGCAGGGCCGAGTTGTCGTTCAGGTAGGGCAGAGCCGCTTTGGCCATGGCGGGAAAACTGTAAGCGCTGATGTCATGGGCGATTTTGAAGCCTTCGCGCGACAAACCTTCCAGGAAGTCACCTGCGATGGCCTCGCGCGGGGCATAGCCGATGGCGTGCACAAAACCGTCGATCTTGGGCCAGGTGGCCGACAGGTCGGTGAACAGCTTGTCAATCTGTTCGTCGCTGCCCACATCGCAATCAAAAATCAGTTGGGAGTCAAAGTCGGCCGCAAACTCGGTGATGCGGTCCTTGAAGCGCTCGCCCACATAGCTGAAAGCCAGTTCGGCGCCTTGGGCGTGGCAGGCCTTGGCAATGCCGTAAGCGATCGAGCGGCTGGACAGCACGCCGGTGATCAAGAGCTTTTTGCCCGAAAGAAATCCTGTTTTTGTGGTCATGTCTTCAACTTCTGGAAAATGTGGGCAGAATTGTCGCATGCGAAGACCCATGGCTCGATTTTTGACAAAGTGTTGGCTGGCCCTCGGGCTTTGGATGACGGGCAACGCATGGGCGGCCCATGCGTATGCCCAGTTTGGCGACGTTCGCTACCCTGCGGGTTTTTCCCATTTTTCGTATGTCAATCCTGCTGCGCCCAAAGGTGGCGAGATCGTTTTGGTGCCGCCCACGCGGCAGTCCAATTTCGACAAATACAACCCCTTCACCCTCAAAGGCAGTGCGCCGCCGTCCATGCTGGGCATGATGTTCGACACCTTGCTGGTGAGCAACATGGAAGAGCCAACCACCGCTTATGGCTTGTTGGCCTCGGACATTCAGGTCGCACCCGACCGCCTGTCTGTGACTTTTCAGATTCACCCGCAGGCGCGCTTTCACAATGGTGAACCGGTACTCGCCTCAGATGTCCGTCATTCCTTTGAACGACTGACCAGCAAGCAGGCTGCACCCCAGTACCGCACTTATTTTGGAGAAGTGAAAACGGCCACGGTGTTGGGCGAGCGCAGCATCCGCTTTGATTTTGTGCGCCCCAACAGCGAACTGCCCTTGATCGTGGGCGGCCTGCCCGTTTTCAGCCACAAATGGGGTTTGCAAGGCGACACACTCAAACCGCTGGACCAAATGGTCATGGACGTGCCCATCTCCTCAGGGCCTTACCGCATCGGGCCTGTGCAATTTGGCAAGGACATCACCTACGTGCGCGACCCGGCCTATTGGGCCAAAGACCTGAATGTGCGCAAAGGACTTTTCAATTTTGACCGGATCACCTACAAAATTTACAAAGACAGCACAGCGCAGCTGGAAGCCTTCAAGGCGGGTGAGTTCGATTACATGCAGTCTTTTGTGGCGCGTGAATGGGCGCGTGCCTACACCGGCCGTGCATTTGAGCGTGGCGAACTGATCAAGGCCGAGTTGCCCCATGGCAATGCGGGGGATTTTCAGGGCTTTTTGTTCAACTTGCGCCGTGACAAATTCAAGGACGTCAGGGTACGCCAAGCCATCGCATTGGCGATGGATTTTGAATGGCTGAACCGGCAGCTGTTCTACAACGCGTACAGCCGGGTGCGCGGCTATTTTGTGGCCAGTGACTTTGAAGCCAAGGGGCGCCCTGGCCCCGAAGAGTTGGTTTTGCTGGCGCCCTCACGGGGAAAGTTGTCGTCTGCCGTGTTCGAGCAAGAGGTGCCTCAGCCGCCTAAAACCGAGCTCGCCACCGATTCGGGCCACACCCTGCGCGACCATCTGCGCCAAGCCCGAGACTTGCTCAAAGACGCCGGTTGGACTTACCGCGATGGCGCTTTGCGCAATGCCCAAGGCCTGCCCTTGACCCTGGAATTTTTGGACAGCTCGGGTTCAATGGGGCGGGTGGTCACGCCCTTTGCCAAGAACCTCGAAAAGCTGGGGATTCAGGTGCAGTACAAAGTGATCGACTTTGCGCTGCTCCAAAAGCGCATGGATGTGTTCGATTTCGACATCATCAGCAACCGCACAGTGGGCAGCGAAGCACCCGGCACCGAATTGCTGGAGAGGTTTGGTTCCAAGTCGGCCGACGTGGAAGGCTCGGGCAATGTGCTGGGCCTGAAAGACCCAGTGGTGGACGCCTTGCTGGACAAAGTGGTGAGCGCAAGCACCCGGCCTGAACTGGTGGCCAGCCTGCGGGCATTGGACCGGGTGTTGCGACATGGTCATTACGTGGTGCCACATTGGTATGGCGCGGTTCACCGGGTTTCCTGGCGGGCGGCTGCCTTCGATCGCCCGGCCAGTTTGCCGCGCTATTACCAGCCTGAGGCTTTGGTCACCACGGTCTGGTGGTCCAGGTCGGCAAACGCCACGCCCGTCCAGTCGGGCAGTGCATCTCCCACCCATGCTGTCGTCAAGAAAGGCCCTTGAACGATGTTGTCCTATATTTTCAAACGCTTGCTGCTGATGATCCCGACGTTGTTCGGGGTGCTGTTGATGACCTTTGTGGTGATTCAGTTTGTACCGGGGGGACCCGTTGAGCAAATGGTCGCCCAGTTGCAAGGGCGAGATACCGGCGGTGAGGGGGCGGCTGCCGCGGGAAGCGGTTACCGGGGGCGCCAGGGCGTGGATGCCGCGCGCATTGCCGAGATCAAAACCCTCTACGGGTTTGACAAGCCCCCCGTCGAGCGTTTCTGGATGATGCTCAAACAGTTTGTCCAATTCGACCTGGGTAAAAGCTTCTTCTACCCCAAAGACGTCTGGAGTCTCATCAAGGAAAAACTGCCCGTCTCGATCAGCCTGGGACTGTGGACGTTTTTTCTCAGCTACCTGGTGTCGGTGCCCTTGGGCATTGCCAAGGCGGTGCGGGCAGGCAGCCGCTTTGACACGCTGACCAGTCTGCTGGTGTTGCTGGGTTATGCGATTCCAGGCTTTGTGCTGGGTGTGGCATTGCTGGTGATTTTTGGTGGGCAGCTGCAGTGGTTTCCGCTCCGCGGACTGACCTCATCGAACTGGGATCAGCTGAGCTGGGGTGCCAAAGTGCTTGATTATTTGTGGCACATCGCCTTGCCGGTTATGGCCAGCGTGCTGGGCTCCTTTGCGGTCATCACCATGCTGACCAAGAACGCGTTCCTTGAAGAAATCCGCAAGCAATATGTCCTGACGGCTCGCGCCAAAGGACTGAGCGAAAACAGGGTGCTTTACCGCCACGTCATGCGCAATGCGCTGATTCCACTGGTGACCGGATTTCCTGCGGCTTTCATCGGGGCTTTTTTCACGGGCTCATTGCTGATAGAAACCCTGTTCTCGCTCGACGGTCTGGGTTTACTCAGTTACGAGTCGGTGATCCGGCGCGATTACCCCGTGGTCCTGGGCACCCTGTATTTGTTCACGTTGATGGGCTTGTTCACCAAACTTGTCAGCGATCTTTGTTATGTGTGGGTCGACCCCCGTGTGAAGTTCGACAAATGACACCCTTGCCCTCTGCTGTTTTGCTGCCTCAGGTCTCGCCATCGACCCGAGCCTGGCTTCGTTTTAAACGCAACCGACTCGGTTTTGTAAGCCTCGTCGTTTTTGTGATCTTGTTCGTGCTGAGCCTGGGCGCCGAGTTTTTGTCCAACGACAAACCCCTGATCGTGCGCTTTCAGGGGCAATGGTATGCGCCGGTGGTTCAGACACTGCCTGAAAAAGTGTTCGGTGGTGATTTCGAAACCCCTGCCGACTACCTGGACCCCTTCATCCAGCAGCAATTGAACAAGGAAGGCAACTGGGCATTGCAAGCCCCTAACCCCTACCACCACGGCACGCTCGATTACTTTGCCCCCTTGCCCAACCCGGCGCCACCCACTTCGCGCAATTTGTTGGGGACCGATGACCGGGGCCGGGATGTGCTGGCCCGATTGATTTACGGTTTCAGGGTGTCGGTGCTGTTTGCGTTGGCGCTGACGCTTTTTGGCGTGCTGCTCGGCGTTTTGACTGGCGCGGTGCAGGGGTTTTTTGCGGGCAAAACTGATTTGGTTTTTCAGCGTTTTATTGAAATCTGGGGTGCCATGCCCGAGTTGTACCTGCTGATCATCTTCTCTGCGGTGTTTGAGCCCAGTGTGGGATTGTTGCTGGTGCTGCTGAGTCTGTTTGGCTGGATGGGCTTGTCAGACTATGTGCGGGCAGAGTTCTTGCGCAACCGCCAGCTCGATTACGTCAAGTCAGCCCGTGCCTTGGGTTTGGGTCATTGGCAAATCATGTGGCGCCACGTTCTGCCCAACAGCATGACCCCGGTGGTGACTTTTTTGCCATTCCGAATGAGTGGCGCCATATTGGCTTTGACCTCGCTCGACTTTCTGGGGCTTGGCGTCCCCCCCGGCACGCCATCTTTGGGTGAACTGCTGGCCCAGGGCAAAAACAACATCGACGCCTGGTGGATTTCCATCTCCACCTTTGGCGTGTTGGTGCTGACACTGTTGCTGCTGACATTCATGGGCGATGCGCTGCGCGATGCGCTGGATCCCAGGAAGGTTGACTTATGAACAAGGTCACGCTTGATGCCCCCTTGCTGGAATTGAAAGACCTGCGCGTTGCTTTCGCCGGGCAATCGGTGGTGCATGGCGTCAACCTGTGCATTCAGGCGGGCGAGCGTGTGGCCCTGGTCGGCGAGTCGGGTTCGGGCAAGTCGGTGACAGCCCTGTCGGTCCTGCGCTTGCTGGAATCGGCTCAGCTCAGTGGCCAGGTGCTTTGGCAGGGGCGCGACCTCCTGCAGCAACCACAGGCCGAGATGCAGCGTATTCGTGGCGATGAGATCGCCATGATTTTCCAGGAGCCGATGACCGCGCTGAACCCCTTGATGACGGTGGGTCAGCAGATATCAGAAGTTCTTCAGCTCAAAAAAGGGCAGGCCAGGCGCGATGCCGATGAGCGATCGGTGCACTTGCTGTCCGAAACCGGCATCGACGACCCACAGCGCAGGTTTGGGGCTTACCCCCATCAACTGTCAGGGGGGCAACGCCAGCGCGCCATGATGGCCATGGCCCTGGCCTCAGAGCCCAAACTTTTGTTGGCCGACGAGCCCACCACGGCGCTGGATGCCACTTTGCGCCTGCAAATGCTGAGCTTGCTGTCAGATTTGCAAGAGAAAACAGGCATGGCAGTGCTGTTGATCACCCACGACCTGGCCTTGGTTCGTCACTTTGCTGACCGGGTGGCCGTCATGGAAAAAGGGCATCTTGTGGAGCAGGGCGCCTTGAGCGCGGTGTTCATGCAGCCACAGCACGCCTACACCAGAAAGTTGCTCGACAGTCGACCCAGCCGGGATGGATTGGTGCAAGCCGATGACACCTTAAAACCCCGCCCCTTGCTGGAAGTCAAAGGCCTTCAGGTTCGTTATCCCATGGCGGCGCCTGGCTTTAGGGGCTGGTTTCGTCAACACCATTTCACGGCCCTGCACGGTGCAGATTTCAGCATCGCGGCGGGGACCACCTTGGGGGTCATGGGCGAGTCGGGTTCTGGCAAGTCCAGTTTGGCGCAAGCCGTTTTGGGCCTGATCCCCTTTGAAGGGGCGTTGTCTTTCGAGGGTCAAACCTGGCAAAACTCGCCTGCGCGTGACAAAGCCCTGCGTCAACGTGTTCAGGTGGTTTTTCAGGACCCTTATGGCAGCCTTTCGCCACGCATGACCGTGGGCGAAATCGTTTCAGAGGGGCTTCGCTTGCACCAGCCAGAGGCGACCGAGCCAGTCATCGAGGCGCGCATTCTGGACACTTTGGCCGAAGTGGGTTTGAACAGCGCCGATTTCCCGGATTTACTCAACCGATACCCCCATGCCTTTTCGGGTGGACAGCGCCAACGCATCGCTTTGGCGCGCGCACTGGTGGTCAACCCGGATTTGCTGGTTTTGGACGAGCCCACCAGTGCGTTGGATGTGACCGTACAAAAACAAATTTTGAAATTACTTCAGGATTTACAAACGAAGCATGGCATGGCTTATTTGGTCATCACGCACGATATCGATGTTTTGCGGGCCATGGCCCACCGAGTGATGGTGTTGCAAACGGGTCAGGTTGTTGAGGCAGGATCAGCCGACCAGGTGCTTTACCAACCACGCCATGCTTACACCCGCAGTTTGCTTTCGGCCTTCCCGGATGAGTGAGCAGGTTCACAGGAAACCGGGCTTGGTTTTCCTTGAAAATCACACACTTAGGACGTTTTTCGGCTAGAATACCGGCTTCACGACCAAACGGGCGGGTTTTCACCGCCCGTTTTTTTTGGGTCTCACTTTTTTAACGTTGATATTTCGAAGCTCTGTGGCATTGCAGCAAATTGTTCAAGAAACCGTGACTGGACTGGGTTATGACCTGGTCGAGATTGACCGCACAGCGGGCGGTTTGTTGCGCATCACCATTGACTGGCCCTGGCAACCGGGCTCCGAGCTCTTTATCAACGTGGAAGACTGCGAAAAAGTCAACCGGCAGTTGCAGTTTGCCCTGGAAGTCGACGGGGTCGAATACAACCGACTCGAGGTTTCATCCCCGGGCATTGACCGCCCTTTGCGGCATGAAAAAGATTTTGAACGTTTTGTGGGTGAGTTGATTGACGTCACCCTCAAGGCGCCGATGGGTGAAAGTGCAGGCGGTTTGGTGAGTGCCAGCCGCAAGAAATTTCGCGGCACCCTGGAGAGAACTGCCAATGAAGAAGGCTGGCAAATCGTCTGGAGCGATGCACCTGCTGACAAGCCGGGTCAAAGGATCAGTAAAAAAAGAGTCCCTGCGCCCTTGCATGCGCTGGGTTTCACATTAGATGAGTTGCGCGAGGCCCGTTTGGCGCCCGTGGTGGATTTCAAAGGGCGCAAGCCAAAGGTTGAAGCCTGACCTGGGTGTCTGGCTTTGAGCATTTTTTTCGGGTCTGAACCGCAGGCCCAGTGATACAGGAGAGTCAAGTCATGAATCGCGAAATGTTGATGTTGGTCGAAGCCATTTCACGTGAAAAGAACGTTGAGCGCGACGTGGTGTTTGGTGCCGTCGAGGCCGCTTTGGCCCAAGCCACCAAAAAGCTGTATTCCGGCGAAGTAGACATCCGGGTTGCCGTGGACCGTGACAGCGGCAGTTACGAAACTTTCCGCCGCTGGCACGTGGTTCCCGATGAAGCCGGCCTTCAGTTGCCTGAGCAGGAAATCCTGTTGTTTGAAGCCAAAGAGCAGATTCCCGACGTCGAAGTCGATGAGTACATCGAAGAGCCGATCGAGTCCTTGCCCATCGGCCGCATCGGGGCCATGGCCGCCAAGCAGGTCATCCTTCAAAAAATTCGCGATGCTGAACGCGAAATGTTGCTCAACGACTTCATGTCGCGTGGCGAGAAGATTTTTGTCGGCACTGTCAAACGCATGGACAAGGGCGACATCATTTGCGAAGCCGGACGCATTGAAGGCCGTCTGCGTCGCAGCGAAATGATTCCGAAGGAAAACTTGCGCAGTGGCGACCGTGTGCGCGCCATGATCATGGAAGTGGACCTGACTTTGCGCGGCGCCCCCATCCTGTTGTCTCGTTCGGCACCCGAGTTCATGATCGAACTCTTCCGCCAGGAAGTGCCCGAGATCGAACAAGGCTTGCTGGAAATCAAAACCTGCGCCCGTGACCCCGGTTCGCGCGCCAAGATCGCTGTTTTGTCGCATGACAAACGCGTCGACCCGATCGGCACCTGTGTCGGTGTGCGCGGAACCCGTGTCAATGCCGTGACCAACGAACTGGCCGGTGAGCGAGTCGACATCGTTTTGTGGAGCGAAGACCCAGCCCAGTTTGTGATCGGTGCCCTGGCCCCGGCCAACGTGCAGTCCATTGTGGTGGACGAAGAAAAGCACGCCATGGATGTGGTGGTAGACGAAGAGAACCTGGCGATTGCGATTGGCCGTGGCGGTCAAAATGTGCGCTTGGCTTCTGACCTGACCGGCTGGAAAATCAACATCATGGATGCCGCCGAGTCTGCCCAGAAGCAGGCTGAAGAATCCACAGGCATTCGTCAGTTGTTCATGGAAAAGCTGGATGTTGACCAGGAAATTGCCGATATTTTGATCGGCGAAGGCTTCACCAGCCTGGAAGAAGTGGCCTACGTGCCGATCCAGGAAATGCTGGAGATCGAAAGCTTCGATGAAGACACCGTCAACGAATTGCGCACGCGCGCCAAAGACGCGTTGTTGACCCTTGAAATCGCACGTGAAGAGAGCGTTGAAGACGTTTCTCAAGACCTGCGTGACCTGCCAGGCTTGACGCCTGAGCTGATTTCCAAGCTGGTCGAAGCGGGTATTCAAACCCGTGACGATTTGGCTGACCTGGCCACCGATGAACTGACTGACATCACTGCTCAATCAGCCGAAGAGGCGACCGTCTTGATCATGAAAGCCCGCGAACATTGGTTCGCTGGCCAGGCCTGAAGTCTGATGGAGACTTGAACAAAATTATGTCCAGTACCACTGTTGCAGAGTTCGCCAATGAACTCAAAAAATCTGCCGATGTCTTGCTCGATCAATTGCGATCGGCCGGTGTCGCGAAAACCTCGGACAGCGATACGCTGAACGATGCTGACAAGCAAAAATTGCTCAGCTATCTGCAAGCCAGCCATGGCACTGTCACAGCAGATCGCAAAAAAATTACCCTGGTGAAAAAATCCACCAGTGAGATCAAGCAAGCCGATGCGTCTGGCAAAGCCCGCACAATTCAGGTTGAGGTGCGTAAAAAGCGCACGCTGATCAAGCGTGACGATGAGCCTGTTGCCCAGGTCGAAGAGCCTGTGACCGATCACGCCGATCTGGCGCGACGGGAAGAAGAAGCCCGCCGCCAAGCCGAGTTGATCAGTCGCCAGGAAGAGGAATTGGCTGAAAAACGACGCTTGCGCGAAGCACAAGAAGCTCAGGAGCGCTCGGAGTTGGCCGCCCAGGAGTCCAAGGCCCGCGCTGAAGTCCAGGCACTGGCCGAAGCAGCCGCTTTGGCTGCCGGACAGGCTGCGCCTGCCAAGCCCCAGTTGAGCCGCGAGGACCGTGAGCAACTTGGTCGAGCTGAGGCAGCCAGCATCAATGCAGCATCGCAGACTAAAACTGCTGCAGTTGTGCCCGCTGAGAACCTTGTTGCCAATCAGATTGCACAGGCTGCAGAAGCAGCTGCAGCCAAAGCCATAGAGGACCAAGCCGTCCGTGAGGCAGCGGCACAAAAAGCGGCAGCCGCTTCAAAGGCCAAGGCTGACGAGGAAACCGCCCGAGCCCAGGATCTGGATTCGCGCCGCCGCAAGGCTTTGGCCGAAGCCGAAGCCATCCGCACCATGATGAACGCCCCCAAGAAGGTGTTGGTCGCCAAGAAAGAAGAGCCCAAGCTTGAAGCAAAAGCCGCTGTCAAAGGCACTTTGCACAAGCCTGCAGGAACACCTGCACCCGGCACACGTGCAGCTGCGGCGCAAGCCGCTGCTCCATCGGCCCCAGGTGGTAACAAAGAAGTCAAATCTGCCAAGCTGTCTTCCAGCTGGGCGGGTGATCCGGCCAAAAAGAAAGCCATTCCTACCCGTGGCGACACCAGTGGTGGCGTGGGTCGCAACAACTGGCGCACCGGACCGCGTGGTCGCCGTGGCAATGAACGCGACCGCGATGACTCGCACGCTCAGCAAGCCCCAGCTGAAGTGCGTGTACTTGAGGTGCATGTCCCTGAAACCATCACAGTCGCTGAGTTGGCGCACAAGATGGCGATCAAGGCTTCCGAGGTCATCAAGCACTTGATGAAAATCGGCCTCATGGCCACCATGAACCAACCATTGGACCAGGACACCGCCATGATCGTGGTGGAGGAAATGGGCCACAAGGCGGTGATTGCAGCATTGGATGATCCCGAAGCTTTCACCGACGACGAAGTGTCGGATCAACAGGCTGAATCGCTTCCGCGTGCGCCTGTGGTCACCGTCATGGGTCACGTTGACCATGGCAAGACATCGTTGCTCGACTACATCCGACGCGCCAAAGTCGCCTCTGGCGAAGCAGGTGGCATCACGCAGCACATTGGCGCTTATCACGTCGAAACACCTCGTGGCATGATTTCCTTTTTGGACACCCCCGGACACGAGGCCTTCACGGCCATGCGTGCCCGTGGTGCACAAGCCACCGACATCGTCATCCTTGTGGTGGCGGGTGACGACGGTGTGATGCCCCAGACCAAAGAAGCCATCAAGCATGCCAAGGCAGCGGGTGTGCCCATCGTGGTTGCCATCAACAAGATGGACAAGCCCGATGCCAACATTGAACGCGTGCGCAGCGAGCTGATTGCTGAAGAAGTCGTGCCAGAAGAATTTGGCGGCGAAGCACCCTTCGTATCTGTTTCGGCCAAAACCGGCATGGGCATCGACACTTTGCTTGAACAAGTGCTTCTGCAAGCCGAAGTGCTGGAGCTCAAAGCGCCGGTGAAAGCCGCTGCCAAGGGGCTGGTCATCGAAGCACGACTGGACAAGGGCCGTGGACCTGTGGCCACCATCCTGGTGCAGTCGGGTACTTTGAACACTGGGGATGTGGTGCTGGCGGGTCAGACTTTTGGCCGTGTGCGTGCCATGCTGGACGAAAATGGACAGGCGATCAAATCGGCTGGGCCTTCGATACCGGTCGAGATCCAGGGTTTGACCGAGGTGCCACAAGCTGGTGACGAGTTCATGGTCATGAACGACGAGCGTCGTGCCCGTGAGATCGCCACTTACCGTGCAGGAAAGTTCCGCAACACCAAGCTGGCCAAGCAACAAGCGGCCAAGCTCGAAAACATGTTCACCGACATGTCGGCGGGCGAAATCAAGATGTTGCCCATCATCGTCAAGGCCGATGTGCAGGGCTCGCAAGAAGCCCTGGGTGCTTCCTTGCTCAAGCTGTCAACCGAAGAAGTCAAGGTTCAACTGGTTTACTCCGGTGTCGGTGGCATCAGCGAGTCGGACATCAACCTGGCGATCGCTTCCAAAGCGATCGTGATCGGATTCAACGTGCGTGCCGATGCCGGTGCGCGCAAATTGGCCGAAGGCAATGGCGTTGACATTCATTACTACAACATCATTTATGACGCTGTGGATGAACTCAAGGCCGCGATGTCGGGCATGTTGGCGCCAGAGCAACGCGAAGAAATCATGGGTATGGCCGAAATCCGTACCGTGTTCGTGGCATCGAAAATCGGCACTGTGGCGGGTTGTATGGTCACTTCGGGTCAAGTCACTCGAAGCGCCAAATTCCGCCTGCTGCGCGACAACGTGGTCATCTACACGGGCGAACTCGATTCGCTCAAGCGCGGTAAGGACGATGTGCGCGAAGTCAAGGAAGGCTTCGAGTGCGGTATCAAGCTCAAGAACTACAACGACATCAAAGAAGGCGATCAACTCGAATTCTTCGACGTCAAGGAAATCGCGAGAACACTGTAAATGGCGCGCAAGAAGCCATCGTCCGTTCCCAATCGCGGGTTTCGCGTGGCCGACCAGATCCAGCGTGATCTGGCCGAGTTGATTGCTCGCGAGTTGAAAGACCCGCGTGTAGGCATGGTCACGATCAATGCGATTGAGGTCACGCCCGATTACGCCCACGCCAAGGTCTATTTCAGTGTCTTGACGGGCAATCCCGAAGAGGCCACTGAGGGCTTGAATGCGGCAGCGGGCTTTTTGCGCAATGGTTTGTTCAAGCGTTTGCATATTCATACCGTGCCGACATTGCATTTTTTGTTCGACCGCACCACTGAGCGTGCCTCTGACATGAATGCATTGATCGCCAAGGCCGTGTCTTCTCGCGCCCAGGAGGACTGATCATGAACGCGCCTCGCACAAGGGTGCAGCGGCGCCCTGTGCACGGGGTGCTTCTGCTTGACAAACCGCTGGGTCTTTCCAGCAATCAGGCTTTGCAAAAAGCCAAGTGGTTGCTGCGTGCCGAGAAAGCAGGGCATACGGGCACATTGGATCCGTTGGCCACAGGTGTGTTGCCATTGTGTTTTGGCGCGGCCACCAAGTTCAGTCAACAGCATCTGGATGCCGACAAAACTTATGAGACCACGGTTCGTTTGGGATTGAAAACGAGCACTGCGGATGCTGAAGGCGATGTCATTTCCAAACGTGAAGTGTCATGTACGCCTGGTAGGGTGGTCGAAGTGCTGGACCGGTTCATGGGGCCGATCAGCCAAGTGCCACCGATGTACAGCGCTTTGAAAAAAGACGGCAAGCCCTTGTACGAATACGCCCGTGAGGGCGAAACAGTTGAGCGTGAAGCGCGCAATTTGGTGATTCATGACCTGGAGTTGCTGGAGATGCAATTGCAGGGCGATACGCCTTTTTTGCGTTTGCGCGTGCGATGCAGCAAAGGCACTTACATCCGGACACTGGGCGAGGACATCGCCGAGGCCCTAGGTTGTGGTGGCCACTTGAGCGCTTTGCGCCGTGTGGTCACCGGTCCTTTTGATGCCTCTCAGTGCGTGTCGCTGGAGCAACTGGAGGCCATGAGTGAAGACAGGCGTCTGGACGCTTTGTTGCCAGTGGAAGTTTTGTTGCCGGGCTGCACCGAGGTGTGTCTGGACAGTGACAGCGCTGGCCGTTTTTTGAGTGGGGTGCGCAGACCTGGCCCCTGGGTTGATTGTGATCAAGTCGTTGTGTATGGAGAACATCCTCGTGCCTTGCTGGGAACAGCACATGTGCATGGCGGCGAATTGATTCCGGGTCGATTGTTGAGCCCGATTGAAATTCAACAGATTTTGAAAAAATCACCTGCACCCGAGCCATTACTGGCCGAGCAGGTTTAAAGGAAGAGAAAGCATGAGCAAGCAAATTCGAAACATCGCCATCATCGCCCACGTTGACCACGGCAAAACCACCATGGTGGACCAACTGCTGCGCCAATCCGGAACCTTTGCCGACCATGAAAAAATTGTCGACACCGTCATGGACAACAACGCCATCGAACGCGAGCGTGGTATCACCATCCTCGCCAAAAACTGTGCCGTAAGTTGGGAAGGCACCCACATCAACATCGTGGACACCCCTGGCCACGCGGACTTCGGTGGTGAAGTCGAGCGCGCCCTGTCCATGGTGGACGGCGTGGTTTTGCTGATCGATGCCCAGGAAGGCCCGATGCCGCAGACCCGCTTTGTGACCAAGAAAGCCTTGGCCCTGGGTCTCAAGCCCATCGTTGTGGTGAACAAGGTGGACAAGCCCGGCGCCAATCCCGACAAAGTGGTCAATGCAGCATTTGACCTGTTTGACAAGCTGGGTGCGAACGATGAGCAGCTCGACTTTCCGGTCGTGTATGCCTCCGGCATCAATGGCTGGACATCCCTGGAAGAGGGTGCTCCCGGTGAACAGTGGGGCCCAGACATGTCTGCCCTGTTCAATACCGTGCTCAAGCACGTGCCGCCACAAAAGGGTGACCCGGCAGCACCTTTGCAGTTGCAAATTTCCGCCCTTGATTTCTCGACTTTCGTCGGCCGTATCGGTGTTGGGCGCATCAGCCAAGGCACTGTAAAGCCCCAAATGGATGTGGTCGTCATGGAAGGCCCAGATGGCAAAGCCATCAAAGGCCGCATCAACCAAGTGCTCAAGTTTCAAGGGCTGGACCGTGTACAGGTGACCGAAGCCGGTCCTGGCGACATCGTCTTGATCAACGGCGTTGACGAGGTCAATATTGGCGTGACCGTCACCGATCCTGCCAACCCGGCACCGCTGCCCATGCTCAAGGTGGATGAGCCCACCTTGACCATGAACTTTTGCGTGAACACCTCGCCTCTGGCCGGTCGTGAAGGCAAGTTCGTCACCAGTCGCCAAATTTGGGACCGCCTGCAAAAAGAACTGCAACACAACGTGGCTTTGCGCGTTAAGGAAACCGACGAAGAGGGCATCTTCGAAGTCATGGGCCGAGGTGAATTGCACCTGACCATCCTGCTTGAAAATATGCGCCGCGAAGGCTTCGAAATGGCTGTATCCAAGCCGCGCGTGGTTTTCCGTGATGTGAATGGCGAGCGCCATGAACCTATTGAGCTGGTCACCGCTGACATCGAAGAAACGCACCAAGGCGGCGTGATGCAGGCTTTGGGTGAGCGCAAAGGCGAGTTGGTCAACATGGACCCTGATGGCCGTGGTCGCGTCCGACTCGAATACCGCATTCCTGCACGTGGCCTGATCGGGTTCACCAACGAGTTCCTGAACCTGACCCGAGGTTCCGGCTTGATCTCCAATATTTTTGATGGCTATGAGCCACACAAAGGTGAGATCGGTGGCCGCAAGAATGGTGTCTTGATCTCCATGGACGACGGTGAAATCTTCACCTATGCCTTGGGCAAACTGGACGACCGTGGTCGCATGTTCGTCAAGGCGAACGACCCCGTGTACGAAGGCATGATTGTGGGCATCCACAGCCGTGACAACGATCTGGTGGTCAATGCCACACGCACCAAGCAACTGACCAACTTCCGTGTCTCGGGCAAGGAAGATGCCATCAAGATCACGCCACCCATTGACCTGACCCTGGAATACGGCGTCGAGTTCATTGAAGACGACGAGTTGGTTGAAATCACGCCAAAAAGCGTCCGTCTGCGCAAGCGCTTCCTGAAGGAAAGCGACCGCAAGCGCAACAAGTGATCGGCTGAAAATCATGCGTTTGACCCACGGCATGGCCGTTTGGACCATGCTGGGTGTCACGGCACTCTGGTCCATGGCCGGTGTCGTGACAAGGCATTTGGAGCAAGCGCGCAGCTTCGAAGTCACTTTCTGGCGCAGTTTCTTCACCGTGCTGTCCTTGCTGGTGATCCTGCCTTTGTGGCAGGGCCGCAGTGTCTGGTCGAGGTTGCCTTGGCGCAGCCCCTATTTTTGGCTTTCTGGCGTGTGCTGGAGCGTCATGTTCACGGCGTTCATGGTGGCGCTCACATTGACCGCAGTGGCCAATGTGCTGATCACCATGGCCGTAGGGCCATTGCTCACCGCCTTGATCACCCGGGTGTTTTTGGGCCATCGCTTGCCTGCACGAACCTGGCTGGCCATTGTTCTGGCCGGCATCGGCATCGGCTGGATGTATGGCTCCCAACTCAGCTTGGGGGACCCTAACTTTCTCATCGGCTCCTTGGTGGCACTGTGCGTACCCGTCGCGGGTGCCGTGCAATGGACACTGACTCAAAAAAGCCAAAGCGAAGGCTTGAGCCTGGACCTGGTGCCCTCGGTCTTGCTTGGCGCCATCATGTCCTCGGCTTTTACGTTGCCAATGGCCATGCCTTTTCAGGCATCGGCCCATGATGTTGGCTTGCTGGCCGTGCTGGGCTTGTTTCAGTTGGCCATTCCCTGTGCTTTGTCGGTGGTGTGCGCTCGGGTGCTCAAAGCGCCCGAGGTGGCCCTTCTTGCCTTGCTGGAAATTGTTTTCGGCATTGCCCTGGCTTGGTGGGGTGCGAACGAGGCCCCACAAATAAGCGTACTCTTGGGCGGTGCCCTGGTTTTGGGCGCCTTGCTTCTCAACGAATGTTTAGGCTGGAGGCAAAAAAATGTCTGATGTCATCGCACAAATCGAAGGCCGAATCGGCTGCTTGACCCTGAACCGACCGAAGGCGTTGAACGCTTTGTCGCTGGACATGGTTCGCAGCATCACCGCCGCTTTGTTGGCTTGGCAAAACGACCCGCAAGTGCTGGCTGTTGCGGTTCGCGGTAGCAACAAAGAAGGCCCTTTTGGGGCTTTTTGCGCGGGGGGAGACATCCGGTTTTTCCACCAGGCTGCCACGGCAGGGGACCCTCGACTGGAAGACTTTTTCACCGAAGAGTACCAATTGAACCACCTGATTCACACCTATCCCAAGCCCTACGTGGCCTTGATGGATGGCATTGTCATGGGCGGTGGCATGGGCATCAGTCAGGGTGCCAGCGTGCGCGTGGTCACTGAGCGCAGCAAGATGGCCATGCCGGAAACCAATATCGGACTTTTCCCTGATGTGGGCGGGGGCTATTTTCTAAGCCGCTGCCCCGGTCATCTGGGGGAGTACTTGGGTCTCACAGGCCATATGCTGAATGGCGAGGAGGCTGTTCACGCGGGTCTGGCCGATGGCTACATGACATCCGGCAAATTGGCGCACCTTTGGCAAACCCTGATCGACACCCCATTTGAAAACGGCGAAGCGGTTGAGCGTTGGGTCATCACCCAGTTCGATCGGCTGCAGAAAACAGGCCTTGAGAACCGTGCCCAGATGGACGCCGCATTTGCCCAAGGCAGTGTGGTGGAGATCCTTCATCAGCTGGAGTCTGCTGCAGACGACTGGTCAAAACTCACGGCCCAAACATTGCGTACCCGTTCCCCCTTGATGCTGCATGTGGTGTTGGCGCAAATTCGACGTGCACGGAAGTTGAGCCTGGCTGACGACTTGCGCATGGAGCGCGATCTGGTTCGCCATTGTTTTGCCCTGCGCCCTGTGGCCCAAAGCGAAACGGTAGAAGGCATTCGGGCATTGGCCATAGACAAAGACCACAAGCCGCGTTGGCACCCGGCGCGGGCTGAAGATGTCCAGGTGGAAGAAGTTGCCGCCTTCTTTGACAGCCCATGGCCTGCGCATGCACATCCGCTGCGAGAGTTGAGCTGACCGTTAGGTGGACTCGCTGTTGTCGGTGTGAAAACAGCTGACCTCCCTGGCCGGATCAGCGGTCGCGGTGTCGGCTTTTCATGGCTCGCTCAACCTCGCGCTTGCCTTCGCGGTCCTTGATGGTGTCACGCTTATCGTGCTCGGCCTTGCCTTTGGCCAGCGCAATGTCGCATTTCACTTTGCCTGATTTCCAATGCAGATTGATCGGCACCAAGGTGTAACCCTTTTGCTCGATTTTGCCGATCAGGCGCTTGATTTCTTCTTTGTTCAGCAACAGCTTGCGTGTGCGTGCGGCTTCCGGGCTGATGTGGGTTGAGGCGGTATTGAGGGGGTTGATCAGGCAGCCGATGATGAATAACTCACCATTCCGGATCACCACATACCCGTCTGTCAGTTGCACTTTGCCTTGTCGGATGGCCTTGACTTCCCAGCCTTCCAGCACCATGCCCGCCTCGAAGCGCTCTTCAAAAAAGTAGTCGAAGGCGGCCTTTTTGTTCTCGGCAATTTTGGCAAAAACTGGGGCAGCAGGAGACTTTTTGGTGGTGGCCATGGTAAGCAGATAAGGACGGCACGGCCGTTAGCAAGAGATCGCAGCCCGACGCAGCGCAGAGTGCCGAGTCAAAAAACTACAATCGGTGCATTGTATGAAGAATATCCACAAGTCCGTCCTCATCTGGTATGCCCCAGAGGAAATGTTTCGCCTCGTGACCGACGTGGCCCGTTACCCCGAATTTTTGCCTTGGTGCGATCACGCCAGGGTGTTGGAAACCGATGCCCAAGGCATGGTGGCCGAAGTGGGGATCAGCCTCGGGGGAATCAAGCAAACCTTCACCACCCGCAATGAGCACGAAGAAGGCCGATCGGTCGACATGAGTCTCATCAAAGGGCCGTTTTCCAACTTGAGCGGTGTTTGGCGCTTTATACCTGTGGGCGATGGCACCCAAAGGGCCTGCAAGGTCGAGCTGGATTTGCAATACGGTTTTTCCAGCAAGACCTTGGCTGCACTCGTGGGGCCGGTTTTTGACAAAATCGCCGCCAGCCTGGTTGATGCGTTTGTCAAGCGCGCTGAAGCGGTCTATGGCTGAGTCCACCCTTCAAATCACCATTTGCTGGAGCCTGGCTCCCCGGCATGTGCAAGAACTCAGCCTGCTGGTGCCAGAGGGCAGCACGGTGGATGCCGCATTGGATTTGGCCATGCTGCATTTGTTGCAAAACGGCGCGCAAGTTGATGCTTCAGTTGCAGCCAAGCTTAAATTCCAGCAACCTGGCATCTGGGGTCGCAAAGTGCCCTGGACGCAAGCAGTGCAGGCGGGTGATCGCATTGAGCTTTACCGCCCGCTGCAGGTCGACCCCAAAGTGGCACGCCGCCAACGCTTCAAGCGCCAGGGCAAAGGCCGAGCAGGTCTTTTTGCCAATCGTAAGAGTGGTTCGGCAGCAGGCTATTGAGTCGATCAATCTTGGCGCAGGCAGGAAAAAGCGCCGCCACATGACCCCGTCGGGCTTGTCCCAAAGATCTGAAAATTTCCACTCCCAGTACCAGCCGAACATGCAAGCCCTTTTGAATGCCATCGCCCAGATGCACAACACCACCGATGCGCACAGGGTGTTCCACGGCCGAGGTGGCATGCACCCCGGTGAAGAACACTGGACGCTGGACTGGTTCGCGCCCGTTTGGGTCTTGACCAGTTTCAAGCCCGTGACCGAAGTTGAACTGGCCCAGTGCCAAAGCGCACTGCAAGCGCGCTGGCAAACACTGGCACCAGGCCAAACTCTGAACTGGGTTTTTCAATGCCGCAGTGCGGGTCAAACCGAAACCCGCCTCCTGTCTGGCAGCGTGCCAGAGCCACATGTGGTCACCGAGCAGGGCGCACGCTATCTGGTGCATGTGATGCGAGGGCAGAACCACGGCCTGTTTCTGGACATGGCCAACGGTCGCGAGTGGCTCAAACGTCATGCCCTGCACGAGAACGTGTTGAACCTGTTTGCCTACACCTGTGCATTTTCGGTGGTGGCCTTGCAAGGGGGTGCCGCCCAGGTGGTCAACCTCGACATGAGCCAGGCCGCCCTGGCGGTGGGACAACAAAACCATCGCCTGAACGAATTGCCGCTCAAGGCGCGGTTTTTGGGGCACGACATCTTCAAAACCTGGGGCAAGATCAGCAAGATGGGGCCTTATGGCGTGATCGTGATCGATCCACCGAGCTACCAAAAAGGCAGTTTCATTGCGACCAAGGACTACATCAAGTTGATCCGGCGCCTGCCTGACCTGCTGGAGCCGCAAGGCCATGTGCTGCTGTGCCTGAATGCGCCGGAACTGGACACAGCGTTTTTGCATGCCCAGGTGGCCGAGGCCGCACCCGGTCTGCGCTTCGTCGAGCGCCTGGCCAACCCTGCGGCTTTTACCGACACAGACCCTGAAAAGTCACTCAAAGTGATGCATTTTCAGTCGGCGTGATGGCGTGTTTGACGCGCATCTGATTTCCCGTCACATTTCATTTTGTGAGCGCGTTGCCAATGCTGATTTTTGATTGCCACTTTTATAAATTGCAAGACCATGAAAAACTTTCCTCGAATTGACTGGACGCTGATCCTTGCCCTTTTGTTGTGCTTCAGTTCACCGGTTTTTAGTCAAAATTCAGTTCCCAAAGATCCTGAAATCCTGAGGCTTGCAGAGCTTGAGAAAGCATCGGTTCTGGAAACTTTGAAGCAATTGACCAGTTATGACACGGGGACAGGTCAAGCCGAAGGGATGCTCAAGCTGGTGGAGTGGATCGAACAATTCGGAAAGCAACTGGGCGCCACCACTGAACGAATGACGCCGAACGCAAACGTCGTGGGCCCAAACTTGGCTTTGGTTTTCAAGGGGCAAGGCCAACGAAACATCTTGTTGATCGCGCATATGGACACCGTTTACCCTCCTGGTTCAGCCTCGGCAAAAGGTTTCAGGATTGTTGATCAGCGTGCTTTTGCGCCAGGTATTGCGGACGACAAAGGCGGTATTGCCGTTTTTTTGCACGTCATGAAGTTACTTAAGTTGCGTGAATTCAAGGACTTTGGACAAATCACGCTGCTGTTGACCAGTGATGAGGAAAGGGGCTCTTTGGGGTCACGCGATTTAATCCGCAAAAGAGCCGAGCAGCATGATGTCGTGCTCAGTGGGGAGCCGACAGGCATCGAGGAAGCCATTGTTTTGGGAACCTCAGGGGTTGCAGGAATATCAGCACGTATTTCATCTGCAGGAATTTCGGAGGGTCAAGATTCAAGGCCTATCGAAGAACTGGCTGACATGGTGCTTCGAACCCGCGATGTCACGAGCAGTGTTGCTGATACACGATTGAACTGGACGATTGCAAAAGCACAAGATAACCGACGTCTGAACCGCATGCCATCGCCATCTATGACGGCAACTTTTCAGATTCAGGGAAGAGCTTCGCATGCTGGTGTCAATCCCCATTTGGGTGTGAACGCTTTGACTGAATCTGCTGATCTGATTCGTCGTGTCGGTGATGCTGTTCATGCTGTGCCTGGAGTTGCGACCCATTGGCGGTATTTGCAAGCAGGAATTGTCACCAACATTATTCCGAATGAAGCCACTGTGGTGATGGAACTGTCCAAGGACGGACAAGTTGACTTGAATGACGTCAAAAAATTACTTGAAACGGCAGCGCAAAAAAGCCTGCTGTCCGGTTCGAAAGTTCAGACGGAATTCAAGGATGGACCGTTTCAAAGTTCCAATGAAGCATCAGGCGTATTTGCCTCAGCTGATATGCGTGTACCCGATGCCAAAGCATATGAGGTCTTGTCGCAACGCGCCAAAGGCTTGTTGATGGCAAAGAAATTTCCGACATCAACGATCAGCATTCAGTCGGGACTTGGATTTCCAGCCTACAACGCTACGCCTGAAGGCCTGAAACTGGCCGAACTGGCAAAAAATATTTACGCCGATTTGGGCGGGCGGTTGATTTTGCACCCACGAACCTACGGTGGCACTGATGCCGCCTGGGCATCCCAGTCAGGAAGGCCTGTCGTTGAAAGTCTGGGCTTGCCAGGGGGGAACTACCACTCATCCGACGACGAGTTCATCTTGATTGACCGAATCGCCAAACGTTTGACCCTGGTTGCAGAGTTGATACGCGCCATTTCTCTGCGCTGATCCTCGCACAATGTTGCCAAGCCCTCGGTATACCCAAGTCCCCCGGGTAAAATGCTTCTTTTGGAGCCTTCCCTTATGCGCCTAATCGGTAAAGCCCTTACCTTTGACGATGTTCTGCTCGTCCCTGCTTACTCCCAAGTCCTGCCCAAGGACGCGTCGCTTGTCACGCAATTTACCCGCAACATCCGCCTGAATCTGCCCTTGGTGTCAGCCGCCATGGACACCGTCACCGAATCACGCCTGGCCATCGCGATCGCACAAGAAGGCGGCATCGGCATCGTGCACAAAAACCTCACGGCGCAAGAGCAGGCTGCTCAAGTGGCCAAAGTCAAACGCTATGAATCCGGCGTTTTGCGCGACCCGGTCGTCATCACCCCAGACACCACCGTTCGCCAGGTCATGGCCTTGTCGGAAGAATTGGGCGTGTCCGGATTTCCGGTGTGTGATGGCCGCAAAGTGGTCGGTATCGTGACGGGCCGAGACCTGCGTTTCGAGACCCGCTACGACCAAAAGGTCAGTGAAATCATGACGCCGCGTGATCGCCTGATCACTGTCCCCGAGGGCACCACCCCCGAACAAGCCAAGCACCTGCTCAACAAGCACAAACTCGAGCGGCTGTTGGTGGTCAACGACGCCTTTGAACTCAAGGGCCTGATCACCGTCAAGGACATCACCAAACAACTCAATTTTCCCAATGCCGCCCGCGATGCTGCTGGCAAATTGCGCGTGGGTGCCGCCGTGGGTGTGGGTGAGGGCACCGAAGAGCGTGTCGAGGCGCTCTCGCGCGCAGGTGTGGACGCCATTGTGGTGGACACCGCGCACGGCCACAGCAAAGGTGTGATCGATCGCGTGCGCTGGGTCAAGCAGAACTATCCACACATCGAAGTCATTGGCGGCAACATCGCCACCGGTGCAGCCGCTTTGGCCCTGGTTGAAGCGGGTGCGGACGGCGTGAAGGTCGGCATCGGCCCTGGCTCGATTTGTACTACCCGCATCGTGGCGGGCGTAGGCGTGCCGCAAATCATGGCCATCGACAGCGTGGCCACGGCACTCAAAGGCACCGGCGTTCCCCTGATCGCTGATGGCGGTATCCGTTACAGCGGTGACATCGCCAAGGCGATTGCTGCAGGCGCGGGCACCGTCATGATGGGCGGGATGTTCGCCGGGACCGAAGAATCACCGGGCGAAATTGTGTTGTTCCAAGGGCGCAGCTACAAAAGTTACCGTGGCATGGGCTCGATTGGTGCCATGCAGCAGGGCAGTGCTGACCGCTACTTTCAGGAATCGAGTACCGGCAACCCCAACGCTGACAAGCTCGTACCCGAAGGCATCGAAGGCCGCGTTCCTTACAAAGGCTCGGTGGTCGCCATCATTTACCAAATGGCCGGCGGCTTGCGAGCCAGTATGGGTTACTGCGGCTGCGCCACCATCGAAGCCATGCACAATGAATCCCAGTTTGTAGAGATCACGACTGCCGGTATCCGCGAGAGCCACGTGCACGATGTGCAGATCACCAAAGAAGCGCCGAACTACCGCGCCGATTAAAATCGGCCAATGACCTTCAAGGCGTCTGTACCCCAGACGCCTTTTCATTTCTTAAAGAACGATGCCTGCCATGCAGCACTCCAAAATCCTGATCCTTGATTTCGGCTCGCAAGTCACCCAGCTGATCGCACGCCGAGTGCGCGAAGCGCATGTGTTTTGCGAAGTACACCCCTGTGATGTGACCAGTGACTGGGTGCGTGACTATGCCAAGGATGGCAACCTCAAGGGCGTGATCCTGTCGGGTTCGCACGCCAGTGTTTACGAAGTCGATGACCGTGCACCGGATGCCGTGTTCGAGCTGGGTATACCGGTTTTGGGCATTTGCTACGGCATGCAGACCATGGCCGAGCAGTTGGGTGGCAAGGTCGAAGCAGGGCACACGCGCGAGTTTGGCTATGCCGAAGTTCGCGCCCACGGACACACCGAACTGCTCAAGGGCATTGAAGACTTTGCCACGCCCGAAGGGCACGGCATGCTCAAAGTCTGGATGAGCCACGGCGACAAGGTGACCCAGTTGCCTGAAGGCTTCAAGGTCATGGCCTCTACCCCGGCTTGCCCGATTGCCGGCATGGCCGATGAAGCCCGTCGCTTTTATGCGGTGCAGTTCCACCCCGAAGTCACGCACACCGTGCAGGGTCAGGCGCTGCTTAACCGCTTCGTGCTTGACATTTGCAAAGCCCGCCAAGACTGGATCATGGGCGATTACATCGAAGAAGCGGTGGCCAAAATTCGCGAACAAGTCGGTGACGAAGAAGTCATTCTCGGCTTGTCGGGCGGCGTTGATTCGTCGGTGGCTGCGGCCCTGATTCACCGTGCCATTGGCGACAAACTCACCTGCGTGTTTGTCGACCACGGCCTGCTACGCCTGAACGAGGGCGACATGGTCATGGACATGTTCGTCGGTAAGTTGCATGCACACGTCATTCGGGTGGATGCCAGTGATTTGTTCCTGGGCAAATTGGCTGGAGTAAGTGAGCCCGAAGCCAAACGCAAGATCATTGGTGGTTTGTTTGTCGACGTGTTCAAAGAACAAGCCGCGAAACTCAAAGCCGGAAACGGCGGGCACAAGGGCGCGACGTTCTTGGCCCAAGGTACGATTTACCCCGACGTGATCGAGTCTGGCGGCGCCAAGAGCAAGAAAGCCGTGACCATCAAGAGCCACCACAACGTGGGGGGCTTGCCCGAGCAATTGGGTCTGAAACTTCTGGAGCCGTTGCGAGAACTGTTCAAGGACGAAGTGCGCGAACTCGGTGTGGCCCTTGGCTTGCCGCGCGAGATGGTCTACCGACACCCATTCCCTGGTCCCGGCCTGGGTGTTCGGATTCTGGGCGAAGTGAAAAAAGAATACGCCGACTTGCTGCGCCGAGCTGATGCGATCTTTATTGAAGAGCTGCGCAACTTCACCGATGACACCGGCAAGAGCTGGTATGACCTGACCAGCCAGGCCTTCGCCGTGTTCCTGCCCGTGAAAAGCGTGGGTGTGATGGGCGATGGCCGCACCTACGACTTTGTGGTGGCTTTGCGCGCCGTGCAAACCAGCGACTTCATGACCGCCGACTGGGCCGAACTGCCTTATGCACTGCTCAAGAAAGTGTCGGGCCGCATCATCAACGAAGTGCGGGGCATCAACCGAGTTACCTACGACGTGAGCTCAAAACCACCCGCGACAATTGAGTGGGAGTGACCAAAAAGGCGCCCTCGGGTGCCTTTTTTTGTTACATTCAACTCGATATGTACCTGCCTAAACAGTTTCACAACACCGACCCGGCCATTGCCCAACGCCTCATGCGCGAGCATGCTTTGGCGTCCATCGTGTCGGTGGGTGTGGACGGGTTCCCGGTGCTTAGCCACATTCCGATGCACTGGCAAGCCGATTCACTGTGGAACGATGGCGCCGAGCATGCATACGGCGTATTGCTGGGGCACTGCGCCCGGTCCAACCCGCATGCGCAATTGCTGGCCTCTCAACCCGATGCCTTGGTGAGCTTCATGGGGCCGCAGGCCTACATGTCCCCTGGCGTATACGCCGACAAGCAGAGAGTGCCCACCTGGAGTTATCTGGCGGTGCAGGCCAAGGTGCACACGCGCATCATCGACCCGCACGAAGACCGCGACCGGTTGCTCAAATGCCTGATCGCCGATCACGAGCCTTCCTATGCCCAGCAGTGGCGCGAGTTGCCTGCCAACTACACCGGCACCATGCTCAGCGGCATCGTGGCCTTCGAGATGCACATCACCGAATTGCAATGCGCTGTCAAACTGAACCAGCACCGACCTGAAGCCCATGCGGCGATGCACTCGGCCTATGCCGCAGGCCCGTCCAATGCACAGGCCCTGGCCCGCTGGATGGAAGACCTCGGATTGGTGCCATGAGTCAGGCTGAGGTTCTGACCGACGAACAAGGCATGCGCCTGGCACTGGCACAAGCCCATGCGGCGGCCGAGGCAGGCGAGGTGCCGGTGGGCGCGGTGGTGGTTAAAGATGGGCAGGTCATCGCCACGGGTCGCAATGCCCCGATCGCCAGCCACGACCCCACGGCCCATGCCGAGGTGGTGGCGCTGCGTGAAGCCGCTCGGTTGGTGGGCAACTACCGGCTCGATGGCTGCACGCTGTATGTCACGCTGGAGCCTTGCGCCATGTGCAGTGGGGCCATGCTGCACGCACGGCTTGATCGTGTGGTCTTTGGTGCAACCGACCCCCGCACCGGCGCGGCCGGATCCGTGCTTAACTTGTTTGCGCATGCCCAGTTGAACCACCAGACACAGGTCACAGGGGGCGTGCTGGCCGATGAATGCGCCCAATTGCTGAAAGACTTTTTCAAGCCCCGTCGGCTGAACCCCGAGCCTTTGCGTGAGGACGCTTTGCGCACGCCCGAGGCGGCGTTTGCCGATTTGCCCGGCTACCCCTGGCCAGCGCGCTACCTAAACGATCTGCCCAGCATCCCCGGTCTGCGCATGCATTGTCTGGATGAGGGGCCATCGGACGCACCGCTGACCTGGTTGTGCCTGCACGGCAACCCGGCCTGGAGTTACCTGTACCGCAAGATGATCCCGGTCTGGCTGGCGGCAGGACACCGTGTGGTGGCGCCAGACCTGATCGGCTTTGGCAAAAGTGACAAGCCCAAAAAAGACAGCTTTCACAGCTTTGACACCCATCGTCAGTCATTGCTTGACCTGATTGAGCGGCTTGATTTGCAGCGTGTCGTTTTGGTGGTGCAAGACTGGGGCGGCATTTTGGGTCTGACTTTGCCGATGGTGACACCCCAGCGCTACAAGGGACTTCTGGTGATGAACACCACCCTGGCCACGGGCGATTTGCCTCTGAGTGCAGGTTTTT
Organism: uncultured Burkholderiales bacterium; assembly: GCA_903935585.1. Lineage (GTDB taxonomy): Bacteria > Pseudomonadota > Gammaproteobacteria > Burkholderiales > Burkholderiaceae_C > Limnohabitans_A. The sequence goes on from CAIZSE010000160.1 coordinate 28,806, forward strand.
TGGCTTGGCGTGAATGGTGCAAGAGCCAGCCGCAATTTGATGTGGGCAAATTGTTCAAGCGCGGCAACCGCGACTTGAGCGAGGCCGAGGTGGCCGCTTACAACGCACCTTTTCCTGACCCAGGCTTTCGCGCTGCATTGCGGGCCTTTCCACCCATGGTGCCGGAGTTCGTCGATTCGCCAGGCGCCGCGATCTCACAGCAAGCCGAATCTTTTTGGCGAAACGATTGGCAAGGCCAAAGCCTCATGGCCATTGGCGTCCAAGACCCGGTGCTGGGCGAGCCGGTGATGCGCCGTTTGCAAAGTCAGATTCGCGCTTGTCCAGAACCCATGCGGCTGCCGCATGCCGGGCATTTTGTGCAAGAGCAGGGCGAGGAGATTGCACAAGCGGCTGTGCGACACTTTGCACCCTGAAACAGAACACCCGCCATGGCCCACATCTACATTTTTTCTCCCTCCAGCGCGGTGCGCGACAAGGTGGCTTTTCGCCTTGGCCTCAAACGTCTGAGGTCTCAGGGTCATGAGGTTGAAGTGGACGAAGCCGCATTGACCAGTCACATGCGCTTTGCGGGTGATGACGCCGCGCGCATTGCAGCCATTGGCCGTGCGTCGGCCAGTGGCGCCGATGTGGCGCTGATCTCTCGCGGTGGCTATGGGCTCACCCGCATCCTGACGGCCTTGCCCTACAAAGCCATTGGCAAAGCCATCGATGGCGGCTTGCAGTTTGTCGGCCTGAGTGATTTCACTGCCTTTAACCAGGCGGTGTTCGCCAAGACGGGCCGCATCACTTGGCAAGGCCCGGCTTTGGGCGAGGATTTCGGTTCAGTGCCGGAACCTGACGACATCATGCAAGCCTGTTTTGACGACCTGTTGCTTGAGCAAGGGGAGGGCACCGGCTGGCAGTTGCCCAAGGCTGAAACCGAACGCCGCGTGCTGGTCAAGGATGCCCCGCTTTGGGGGGGCAACCTGTCGGTGCTGGTCTCTTTGCTGGGTACGCCGTATTTTCCTCAGATCAAGGGCGGTGTGCTGTTCCTTGAAGACGTGGGCGAGCACCCCTACCGCGTGGAACGCATGTTGACGCAACTGCTGCATGCCGGCGTGCTGGCTCGGCAAAAAGCAGTGTTGATGGGGCAATTCACCCATTACAAACTGGTAACTGCCCACGACAAGGGCTTCAAACTGGCCACGGTGGTGGATTGGCTGCGCAGCCAGATCAAGGCGCCTGTCTTGACGGGTCTGCCTTTTGGCCATGTCGAGACCAAGGTGCTGCTGCCTGTCGGCGCCAAGGTGGATCTTGTCACCGAGGGGCGTGACGCCTTGATGGTTTGGGGTCATATTTAAAAACTGAGACGTGCTGCGGGGTTTAGGGCACAAGGGGCCTGAAGGCGGCTTTTGCTGTTGAAACAAAAAAATAAACAAGGGAGACGAACATGAAGTGGATCGCACGAGTTCTGCTGGCAGGCCTGGCTGTTTTATTGCTTGCAGGTGGTGTGGTCAGCGTGCACCTTTTGCGCGGACTGCCCAAGCTGGATGGCGAGGTGCAACTCAAGGGTTTGTCGGCCTCGGTGCAAATCACCCGCGATGGATCCGATGTGACCCACATCAACGCCAGCACGGCCCTGGATGCCTGGCGAGCCTTGGGTTTCGTGCACGCCCAGGAACGGGGCTGGCAGATGGAATTCAACCGGCGGGTGATGCGCGGCGAACTGTCCGAAATTCTGGGCGCCGCCACGCTGGACACGGACAAACTGATGCGCACCTTGGGCATCATCGGCATGGCACAGCAACAATTCAAAGGCTTGTCACCTGCAGCCCAAGCCGCCTTGCAAGCCTACAGTGAGGGCATTCAGACCGCTTGGCAAAGTGGCGTGGTGCGGCCATCGCCAGAGTTCAAGTTGCTCTCGACCCAAGCCGGTGGCTTGACCGGCCAAGCCTGGACACCAGAAGACAGCGTGGGCTGGGCTTTGATGATGGCCTTGGACTTGGGGGGCAACTGGGGTCAGGAATTTGCACGTTTGTCAGCGTCCCAGGTGCTGAGCAGCGAACAACTGTGGCAACTGCTGCCGGCTTACCCGGGTGAAAAACCCGCCACATCGGTTGATTTGCCAGCCCTCTACGCCAGCCTGGGTGTCTATTCGGCCCCGGCGGCAAAGTCTTCGGCATTGCCCACAAACACATCCCCTTTGGCCCAATGGTCGGCAGATACAGTGCGTGACATGGGCGTTCTGGATGGCAAGGGCAGCAACAACTGGGTGGTGCCCGGTAGCCACACGGTATCGGGCAAGCCCTTGTTGGCCAATGACCCCCATCTGGCGCTGAGTTCCCCCGCGATTTGGTACTTTGCCCACTTGAAAGCCCCTGCAGGCGAATTGCCCGGTGGTCAAAAGCACCCGGCAATGGATGTGATCGGTGCCACCTTGCCCGGCTTGCCTTTTGTGGTGTTGGGTCGCACATCGGGCGTGGCCTGGGGCTTCACCAACACGGGCCCCGATGTGCAGGATTTGTACCTGGAACAACTCGATACGGCCCAGCCCGGTCAATACCGCACGCCCGATGGCTGGCGTGCTTTCACAGAACGCAGCGAAACGATTCGCGTGAAGGGCCAAGCGGATGTCGCCCTCAAGGTGCGCAGCACCCGCCACGGTCCGGTCATCAGTGATGTGCAGCCGCAGTACAAGGGGCTGATTGACACGAACCGCTACGCCGTCAGCCTGCGCTGGTCGGCGCTCACGCCGGACAACAAAACCATTGAGGCAGGCATGCAAGCCAACTGGGCCCAAACCGTGCCGCAATTGCAGCAGGCCTTTGCCGACCACCATGCACCCATGCAAAGCGTGGTGATGGCCGACACTTTGGGTGAAGTGGCGTATCGCGCAGTGGGCAAGGTGCCCACACGCGCGCCCCAAAACGACATTCGCGGTGTGGCCCCGTCACCGGGTTGGTTGGCCCAATACGATTGGACAGGCTGGTTGCCCTACGCGCAAAACCCCGCAGTCGACGCTGCCCAGATCGAGAAAAAGGGCTGGCACGCGACCGCCAACCAGAACATCTTGCCGCCAGGCTATCCGCATTTTGTGGGAGGTGACTGGACCACGCCCGAGCGTTTTCAGCGCATTGAGCAGTTGCTGGCAGCTGCGCCCAAGCACAGCCTCGAAAGCATGCAAGCCATCCAAAATGATGTGATGTCTTTGGGCGCCAAAGCCTTGCAGTCCAGGCTGGGCAAGGTGCAGTCACTGCACCCCCTGGCCCCGGTCGCATTGAAGTTGGTGGCTGATTTTGACGGCCAGATGCGAACCGACAGCGCAGCGGCATTGGTCATCAATGTCTGGGCCGATGAGCTGACGCGGGGCTTGTTGGTGCCACATCTGGGGGCTGCGCGCTTTCAAGGGCTGTATGGCAAGCGCCATTTCAGGGCCGCCGTGGAGGGCATTCTTGACCGGTCCGATGCATTTTGGTGTGGCCCGGGCGCGTGCCCTGCGCAGGTCTCAGCGGCACTTGACAGGGCGCTTGCTCGCATCGTGGCCAGTCTGGGCAGCGATGCGAAGAAGTGGCGTTGGGGCGCCTGGCATCCGGCCATCAGCAGCCACAAACCCTTTGGCAAAGTGCCTTACCTGAATGCGCTGTTCGATGTGCGCGTTGAAAGTGCCGGTGACTTGTTCACTGTCAACGTGGGCCAGTACTGGGCCAACGAAAAGAAGACGCCTTTTGCCAATCGCCATGCGGCATCGATGCGCGCTGTCTACGACTTGGGGCAACCGGATCAGTCGTTGTTCATTTACCAGACGGGCCAGTCGGGCCATGTGTTGGATCCCCGAAGCCGCAACATGGCCAGCCACTGGGCTGAAGGCGGCTATCTGGACTTGCAACAAGCGCCCAAAACAGTGCTGCACCGCATGAGTCTGCTGCCTTGAGCCTCGTGTCCAACGCCTTAAAGCCCTGGCAAGTGATCGTGGGGGGCATCTGCGGTCTGGTGCTGACCATCGGGTTGGCGCGTTTCGCCTTCACGCCCTTGTTGCCCCAGCTGCAGTTGCAAACCGGCCTGACCGATGCCGCAGCCGGAGGCTTGGCCGCGATCAATTACGCGGGTTATATCTCTGGCGCATTGGCCGCAGCCTGGATTGACGATGTGCGATGGCGTCACCGGCTCTACAGCATGGGCCTGTGGATGGCGCTTTTGTCTGTGGCCGGCATGGCCCTGTCGACCTGGATGCCGAACTGGGCGCTGTGGCGGTTTTTGGGCGGTTTGTGCGGAGCCACCGGCATGCTGCTTGGGGCGGGACTCGTGTTGGGCTGGCTCATGCGGCAAGGTCGAAGGCCCGAGCTGGGCGTGCATTTCATCGGCCTGGGCCTGGGCATTGTGGTGTCTGCCCTCGGCGCCTGGGGCGTGTCGCAGCTGTGGACGTTGTGGTCGTCACAGTGGTTGGCCATGGCCGCCATGGGGCTGCTGTTTTTCATACCGGCATGGTTTTGGCGGCCTCCGGTGCCGCCCGCGCCACCCGTTGCTGTGACACAGGACGAGCACAAAGTGTCTCGGCGCTGGATGCTCACCATGGCGGGCAGCTACTTTGCGGCAGGCTGGGGCTTTGTGATCAGTGCCACCTTCACCGTGGCCATTGTCGAACGCGAACCGGCTTTGGCCGGGCAGGGTGCACTGGCCTGGGCCCTGGTCGGTTTGGCGGCCATGCCCGCCGTGTTTTTGTGGGACAAGGTGGCCCGGCGATGGGGTGACACGCGGGCTTTGCTGCTGGCCTTTGGCTTGCAAACGGTGTCGGTGATCTTGCCCGCTTTGTCCGGTTCTTTGGCGGCTGCACTGGGCGGTGCCGTGGGCTATGGGGCCACGTTCATTGGCATTGTGAGCTTGACGCTGGCCCTGGTTGGGCGGCGTGCTCCGCACAACCCGGGCAAGGCCATGGCCCGCCTGACTTTGAGTTATGGCGCAGCGCAGGTCATCGCCCCCGTGGTGGCCGGGGCCATGGCGCAGGCCACGGGCACTTTCAAGGGGGCGCTTTGGCTGACTGCCGCTGTCATGTTGCTGGGCATGGCTTTGCTGGCCACATTGCCGGACGAGACCGAGCCTGCCTAGTTGGTGCCCTTGGCGCCTGGGGTTGGCTGCATGCTTTGGCCTCAAAATAGCCGCTCAGTACAAACGCCATGAAAGGCGTCAGGGAGAACATGAACACAACCACCGACCCACAGCCGGATCGCCATCAGCGCGACTTTGCCGCACAGCACATGCACACCGTGCTGGCGCGCCTGGCGGGGCCAGATGCCAAGCCAAGGGCTGACCAACTGGACGCCGTGCATGCCGTGTTGCAGCCGGCTTCGCGCGTGCTGGTGGTGCAGGCCACGGGCTGGGGCAAATCGGCGGTGTATTGGGCGGCAACTCACGCGATGCGCAGTGCCGGTTCTGGCCCCACGCTGGTGGTGTCGCCGCTGTTGGCACTGATGCGCGATCAGGTGGCGGCAGCCGAGCGCGCTGGGCTGAAGGCGGCCACGGTCAATTCGACCAACATCGACGATTGGGACGATGTGTTCCAACGGCTGGACGATGACGCTGTGGATGTGCTGCTGGTGTCGCCCGAACGGCTGGGCAATCCGCGTTTTGCGGCACGGCTGGTTCAATTGCTGTCCCGTGTGGGCCTGATCGTGATCGACGAGGCCCATTGCATCAGCGACTGGGGTTTTGATTTTCGCCCCGATTACCAGCGGTTGGCGCGGGCCCTGCTGTCTACGCCCACAGCCAGCGTGCTGGCCACAACGGCGACTGCCAACGAGCGGGTGACGCATGACATCGGCCAGCAGTTGGGCGCGGGCACGGTCACGTTTCGTGGCACACTGGCCCGCACCTCGCTCACCTTGTCGGTGGTGCCGGGTTTGTCACCGCTTGCGCGCTATGCCTGGATTGCCGATGCGCTGACGCAGTTGCCGGGTTCGGGCATTGTGTATGTGCTGACCGTGGCAGAGGCCGATCGCCTGACAGCCTTTTTGCGCAGTTGTGGCCATGCGGTCGATGCCTACACCGGTCAGATCGACGCCGATGCTCGGCTGCAAGTGGAAGACCGTTTGCGCCACAACCAGGTCAAGGCGGTGGTGGCCACATCGGCACTGGGCATGGGCTATGACAAACCCGATCTGGGATTTTGTGTGCATGTGGGCTCGCCATCCACCCCGGTGGCCTATTACCAGCAAGTGGGCCGGGCAGGGCGTGCTGTGGCCCATGCCGAGGGCGTTTTGTTGCCATCGGACGCCGACGAGCGCATATGGGATTACTTTGCGACTGCTTCTATTCCAGACCCGCAAACGGCCGACAAGGTGCTGGCCTGTCTGGCCGGGGCAGGGCGGGGGCTGCTGGAAATCGAAGCCCAGACCGGTGTGCGCCGAGGCCGGCTGGAGGCTTTGCTGAAGATATTGGCAGTGGAGGGCGTGGTCATCAAAGACGGTGCGGCTTGGAAAGCCACTGGCCAGACTTATGTGCACGACACCGCCAAATGGGCGGCTTTGGCCCGGGTGCGTCAACAAGAGGCGGACATCATGCGCCAGTACGCCAACGGCCAGGGCTGCTTGATGGCGTATTTGCAAACCGCGCTGGACGACCCGTCGCCCATGCCCTGCGGACGCTGCTCGGTTTGTACCGGGCATGTGCCTTATCCGGGACTCACGCCATCCCAAGACAATCTGATTGCCGCCCGCGACTTTTTGCGCGGTATGGATGTGCCCATCGAGCCCCGAAAACGCTGGCCTGCAGGCGTCAGCCGCAAGGGCAATATTCAGGGTTTTGAGGCCGGACGAGCCGTGGCCTTTGCCGATGACCCGGCCTGGGCGAAAGAGTTGCAGGCTTTGCGCGTGTCAGGCGCCCTTGTTTCGCCTGGCGGGGATGTGTCCGAGCCATGCTTGCCCGAAGCGTTGCTGGCAGGTGCTTTGGCGACTTTGGGGCGATGGGCCAAGGTATGGGGCCATCGCCCGGTTTGTGTGGTGCCTTTGCCCGCCCTGCGCATGTCTGCAAACCAGCAGTTGGCGTTGCACATCTCCCAAAAAGGTCGCTTGCCGCTGCACGACGTGTTGAGCTGGACAGGCCCCGCTGCGCCCGATGACGCGGCATCGACCCCTGTGGTGGCGCATCTTGAGTCGGTCATTCGGCTGTTGCCAGGTGCATCGTTGCCGGACGGGCCGGTATTGCTGGTGGCCACCGAAGTCCGAACCCGCTGGGCAGCCACCGTGGCGGCAACGCTTCTGCGCGAAAATGGGGCCAGCCAAGTGCTTTTGCTGGCCTTGCATTTGCAGCCCTGACACCCTTTTTATACATTCGTGCAAACCATTTGCACGCAGCTTGCCCATGACCGATGACACACAAGACACGCCCCTGATTCAAGAGCCCCGCCTGTGGCAAGGTGACGATTGGACCGCCAAGGTCATCAAAAATGACGACGACGATGGCTGGGCTGTGGCGATGTTCAAGGAGGGTGAAACCGAGGCGGCATTGATTGGCCCGTGGACCATGGGGCGCGACAAAAAGAACCCCAAACCGCTCGATGGCAACGCATTCATCACCTTGGTGAAAACCGCCAGTGAGTTTGTGCGCCGCCATGAACAGCAACTGCACGCTTCGCTGCACCAGTCGGTGATCGTCAATGGCCTGACTGGCCGCATCACGGTGCTTTTGGACATCGTGCCCGACGATGACAACCCTTTTGCGGTGCTGACCGCGCAAGATGAGGGGGGTGACACCCTGGCCGAGGTCAAGCTTGAGGCGGGCTTCAAGCTCAATCGCCAGACGGCCCAAGCCTGGGTGGATGCCGGCTTTGCGAAGCCTGGTAGTGGACGGCGTTGAACCTTTTCGGTCCAGGCTACAAAGGGCCTGACTGAATCAAACGGCCAGGCTTTGCAACTGAACCAAGCCCTTGGGGGTTTGGAGCGTTGCCACCAGGTTCGCCGGGCCTGTGTCGATGCGGATGCCATCCAGGCCAATGGATTCATAAGCGGCTTGGAGTTTGTCACTGCTCGGGTGGCAGACGGCCAGGCTTTGCAGCGTCACGCCGGATCGCGGCAAACTGTTGCGGGGGTGAAGGCGCAAAGGGTCTGTGGCATCGGGCTTGCCCCATTGGATCAGGGTGGGCAAGGTGCCATCGAACAGGCGCGCACCGTCTTCGCGCACCGTGATTTGCCAGTTGAGCGTGCCCTTGCCGGACTTGCGACTGGCGTGCACCACCTGGCCGCGTTCGATGCCCTGGGTGCGCAAAACATGCCGGGCCGCCTTGACATCGTCGGTGCTGGCCACGAAGTGGATCAGCCGTGGGCCTTGTGCCACGGCTTTTTGCAAGCTCACATCGTCCATGTCAAACCAACGCGGTATTTGCGAACGTTTCGGGATCACTGCTGCGGGATTGATCGCGATGATTTCAAAATAAGCCATCGGGAATTTGGGGGATGCGATTTTGAACAGCCGGTTGTGGGTCCCGTATTTTTCATGTTCGCCGCCAGGGGCTGGCGTGATGCCCAAGGTTTCTTCGCACCACTGCACACCTGCTTCGAGCGATGCGGCCATCACCACGAGGTGATCAATTTGAGTTTTCATGTTCTTTGAAGTTGGGTTTTGTTCAAGCATAACGGATGGCCATCAAGACAAACGTGTGGTCTTGTTTGTGTGTTGGCAAGCTGGTCAGCGCTGTGTGCGCTCCTGCGACAATGGCGGTCATTACAAATGGAACGCTTATGTTGATCGATGCAGATGAAAGCCAACTGGTGTTGGTGGATTTCCAGGCCCGCTTGAAACCCGTGATGCTGGACGCCGATGCCGTTTGGGCCAATGCGACCAGACTGGCCACCTTGGCACAGGCGCTGAATGTGCCGACCTGGGGCACCGAGCAAAACCCTTCTCGCCTGGGTGAGATGCCAGCTGAAATCCGCAGCCATTGCCGCAAGGTGCTGGCCAAGATGCAGTTCAGCGCGGTGGAAGAGGGTTTGGGTGAATGGTTGCAACCAGAGCCTGAACAAGCCCCACGCGGCAATGCCCGCAGCTTGCCGCGCCATCTGCAAAAGCCGCAGCCGGGTGCCCAAGAGCGCAAGACCATCGTGCTGGCGGGTTGTGAGGCCCACATTTGCCTGATGCAAACGGCACTTGATTTGCTCGAAGACGAGTTCGAGGTGTGGGTCGTGACCGACGCCTGCAGCTCACGCACCGAGCGCAACCGCGACGCCGCTTATGACCGTTTGGCCGGCGCAGGGGCCGAACTGGTGACGGCTGAAATGGTGGCTTTCGAGTGGATCCGCAGCGCCGAGCACCCCGACTTCAAATTGTTGCAAAGCCTTTTTAAATAGGGTGTGTCTGGTTGAGCCGCGTTAAGCACCAGCGTTTATTATTTCCGAATGACTTTGCTGATTTCACTCCTGCTTGCTTTTTTTGGAGCGACGTACTGCGGTGGTGTGCAGGCGGCTGACCTGATCACCGCCCGTGCGGTGCTTGAAGATGCCTCTGGCACGCTCAAGATTGACGAGGTCGCCCGGGCCGAACTTACCCCGATCGGCCCCATGCTGACCAAGGGCTATACCGGAGCGGTGTATTGGCTTCGCATCACCGTGGTGCCACCGGCACAGCCAGGCCCTGTGGTGCTGCGCACTCGGCCGACTTTTCTGGACGACTTGCGTTTGTATGAGCCCGACCCCGCCTCACCCGGTGCCTGGATCACCCGAGCGACCGGAGACCGCCACAGCTACAACTCGCGCGACAGCGTGGCCATCACTACCGGCTTTGTAGTGCACCCGCAAAAGGCGTCCACCTACTACCTGCGCTTGCAAACCACCAGCAGTTCCATGCTGAACGTGCAAGCCCTGTCGCTGCGCGAGGCGCAATTCAAAGATCTCCAGCTGGATATTTTTGCGGTGTTTTACCTGGCCTTCATGACTGCGATGCTGTTTTGGGCGATTAGCGACTACGCCGTCCACCGTCAGACCGTGACCTTGTTTTTTGTGCTTCAGCAGTTGGTGTATGAGATTTATACCCTGGCTTACATGGGTTATCTGGCCCCCTTTGTGCCAGCAAACGCGCCGTTGCTAGCCGATAAGCTGACCAGCTTGTTGACGGTGGCCATCGTTGTCATGGCCATCGTGTTTCACCGCAGTGTGCTTCAGTTGTACAAGCCCTCGCGCTGGCTGTTGCACTTTTTGGATGGGCTTGTCGCAGTCTCACTGTTGAACCTGGCAGCTGTTGTCCTGGGCTATGCCCGCTTGCCCCTTTCAATCAACGCCACGTTGGCCTTGCTCTTGGCCCCCTTGTTATTGACAACGGCGATCAATGCGCGACAGGAAGGGTCTCCCAGCCTGCAAGTGGTACGGGGCATCTACGCGATCTTCATGCTCTCGTTGGTGGCGACCTTATTGCCTTTGCTGGGCCTGGTGCAAGCCACCGAATGGAACCTCTTCGCCCTGTTGATTCACGGTCTGATTGGCAGCGTTTTGATGTTTGCCATACTGTACTTGCGCTCGCACCAAAAGCAAAAATTGGGTCAAGCCACCCAGACGAACCTGCAATTGGCTCAGCAACAATTGCGGCTGGAGCGCGCCCAAAAAGACGAACAAGGCCGCTTTATTCTCATGCTCACGCATGAATTGAAAACCCCCATGGCGGTGGTGCGCATGGCACTGGATGCATTGAGAGTGCAAGGCCCGCTCAAAACCCGCGCCGACCAAGCACTGCATGACATGAACCAGATCGTGGAGCGCTGCCAGCAAGTTGAGCAATTGGAGCAGCACGGCTTCAGTCTGAGCACCGAACCCTGCCAGTTGGACGAAATGCTGCTCACTTTACAAGACAGCAGCGAAGCCCCTGAGCGTATTCGGCTGCACATTGAGCCCATGCCGCCATTCCTCACCGACCCGCCGCTGCTGCGGATCGTGATGGACAACCTTTTAAACAATGCGGTCAAATACGCCGCGCCGGCCACGCCCATCACGGTCCGCGCCGCGCCGGCCCTGCAAAAGGGCCGGGCCGGCGTGCGCGTGAGCGTGTACAACCAGCCAGGGGTAGCCGGCGTACCCGATGCCGCACGGGTGTTCGATAAGTACTACCGCAGTGCGGGCGCCCACCAAAAAACCGGGTCGGGGCTTGGTCTTTACTTGGTTCGCAGCATTGCCACCCTGCTGGGCGGTGAGGTCCACATGTCGTTGCTGCCCATGACCTGCGATGACGCAGAGGGCCAAGCGGCCGATTCGCTTTGCTTCACTGTATGGATTCCGTACTGACATGCCCACACTGCTGAACATCATCGTGGTGGAAGACCACGAGGCCATGCGTGAAGTCACGGTTGCTGCATTGCAAGGTGAAGGCCACCAGGTCACAGGCGTTGCAAGCGCTATGGCACTCAGCGTGTTGCAGGCAGACCCGGCCGTGCCCCCTGCCGACCTGTTGGTGCTAGACCTTAACCTGCCTGGCGAAGACGGCATCAGCATTGCCCGGCGCATCCGCCTGTTGCAGCCAGACGTTGGCATCGTGATGTTCACGGCACGGGGGCTGCTGGCCCAAAAGATGGAAGGCTATGAAAGCGGCGCCGACATCTACATCACCAAACCCGCCTCGCTGGACGAGCTGCGTTCGGCGATAGCGGCCCTGACCCGCCGCCTCAAGCGGCCCAGCCCCGGCATCGGCACAGTTCCATCCCCTGTACTCAGCCTCAACCGGCGTCAATTGGTCTTGTCAGGCCCTGCTGGGCAAGTCAAGGTTGGTGCTGCAGAAGCAGACCTTCTGGCCGCCTTGGCTCAGGCACCGCAGCAGCGGCTGGAAAACTGGCAACTGGTCGAGCTACTGGGCAAGACGGAGTCCAGATACCGCAAAAGCAGCTTACAAGTAGTGATCTTCAGGCTGCGCAAAAAAATGGTCCTCGCCGGAGCCGGCGACCATGCCATCAAGGTCATTTGGCAAGTCGGGTACCAGCTGGGCGTGGTCATTGATGTGAATTAAGGCAACCCCTGCGTCAATTGATCCACTGGTATTTTTGACAGCTTTGGTGAGTCTCGGTAAGTTTTGGTAATTTTTGAGTAAGATGCATCGCTAGGATGACCTGGGTTGAAACCGAGCCAAGGAAACCGACATGTACCGCTCTTCGTTCAGCCACACTTTCAGCCATGTCTGTAGCGGCGTGGAGAACCTCTTTGTGGCGCTAGCCGAAAACGCCAAGAGGTGCGGTCAGAAAAGTCGATGTGGCCAGCGCCAAGCGCTGAACCAAGTTTTGGGCAGCATGGGCTTTTGATGAAATCGGGCCCATTTTTGTCGGTTTTGAATGATTGCGGCGGTTCTGCATGAGCCGAGCGCGTAGCTTGCCGTCAGCGGTGCGACTGGAAGTCCTTGAACAGCGGATCTTGCTGTCAGCCGACTTGCCTGTATCGGGCACCACCGACTTGCTGTCCAGCCAGTCGGTGCAAACAGCCCCGGCCCAACTGCTGTCCGACCTTGGCACCGAGACGACACCCCCCGAGTGGGTCCCACCAAGTTCTGAGCCATTACAACTGCGTTGGCCCTCAGGCTCACTCATGGATTTGGAACCCGCCCAGCAGGCCGGCCAAATGCTGCAACTCGACAGTGGTTTGACTCTGACCGGCACAGGCCAGTGGAACGGCCCTCTGCTCAATGCCGGCGTGGTGGCCCCGGGCGAGTCACCCGGCGTACTGCAGGTGCAGTCATTCGAGCAAGGCGCTGCGGGCGTGCTGCAGTTGGAGATCGGTGGCAGTCGCCCCGGTTCAGGCCAGAGCGAAGTGCTCGACGGTCATGACCAGGTGGTGGTGTCCGGGCAGGCCCGCCTCCAGGGCCTGCTTTCTTTGGACTTCATCAACGATTTCCGCCCTACCGCCGGTCAGGTCTTTGATGTCATGACCTGGTCTTCCCGGCAGGGGACTTTCTCGGCATACAGCGGCCTGTATGCCGGAAACGGCCTGTACATGAAGCCGATCTATGAATCGGATCGCCTCAGGCTTGTGGCCACAGCGCTGCCCGGCCTCGCGCAGCTTTCATTGGCCGATGTGCCGCAGGCACAAACGGCGCTTGATCAGTGGCTTACCCAGTTGGCCAATCAGGTGACGCAGACGACGGTCTCGCTTGACGCCTCGCTGGAGGTGGCCGGCATGCGCTTGTCCGGTCAGTGGCAGGTCTCGGTGGGCCTGCTGGCTGGCAACCAGGTGGAGACCACGCTGACGGCCACCGAAGTCAGTGCCCAGTGGTCGGTGCCGGGTCTGACCGGTGCGTTGGACCATCTCAGCGGCAGTCTGGTCATGGGTGCCGGGGACTTGCGCCTTAACCTTCAGGGCAGTGGCGCCCTGGCTGTAGGCGATGGGCCCTCCATGGCGGGTGATTTCACGCTGGCCTATGAGCAGCTCAGCGGCCGCATGGTGGTGAGCGCCCAGGGCCTGAACCTGCAACTGGGTGACCCTTCACGCGGTCCGGCGCTGTCGCTGTCTGGTGGTGCGCTGAATTTGAGCTCTGGTGCCGGCCAGTACAGCTTGACACTCACCGGTGATGGCGCGCTCCATGCCATTGAAGGCGCTTCCTTTCAGGGCAGGCTGAGTTACCGCGCTGGCAGTCAGATTCCGGTGGCCCGATTCGAAGCGCAGGATGCCTCCGTGCAACTGGGCAGCCTGGGCTCGGTGCGCGGCAACGTTGGCTTTGCCAGCCAGACGGTGGTGGCCGATGGCCTGACCACGCAGGAGCTGCGCATGGGCGTGCAGCTGGCCAGTGCCAGCCTGAACATGGGCTTGATCTCCCTGAGCGCCAGCAGCGGTGCCCTGGGTGTGGTCTGGCGAACCAGCACCTCGACCACGGGTCTGGGCCAGGCCATTCGCCACACCGCGATGCAGGGTGTGCTGGATGTCTCGCTGGCGCTGGATGCAGCGGTACAGATCAGTGGCCAGCGTGTGCGGCTGAGCTACAACCCGGGCGAACAGGCCTTGCTGCGCAGCGTGACCATGGCCGACGGCACTGATTTGCTGGTCGACCTGGCTGCTGGTGCCATGCAACTGAGTGGCCGCTTTGCGGCCCAGGTGCAGGGGTTGGCGCAATTCGAGGGTGACCTGTCGCTGGATGTGCAAAAGAAAGTGCGCCTGCTCTCCAATGGCCAGGCGGTGGAGCTGACAGAATATGCGCTGTCGGGCTCCAGGGCCGCCATGTCGTTCATGCCGGGCGTGGGCAGCGGCGGCGCATTGACGGCGCTCGACGCCGAGCTGGCCCTGGTCTACGCCAAGGACCAGGCTGGCAACAGCTGGCTGAGCAGCCGTGGCACAGCTGGTGCCATGGTGGTGGGCGGTTTCGCCATCGATCAAATCGACTCGGCCCAGTGGTCCATCAACCGCGCCATCACGCTCAGTGCTGCGCTCAGTGGCGTGACCGTTGACTGGTCGGATGCGCGGCGCTTTTTACTGGGCACGGGCCGGCAATTCGTTCTGGACCAAGTTGGCGAGGTGCTGACGCTGCCCGTGCAGGGGCGCATTGCCCTGGGCGACAACAGCCTGTCCGGCCAACTTCTCTTGACTCACGACCGCGCTGACAACAGCTGGAACCTCAGCGTGGCCAACGCACAGTGGCTGCTGGCGGCTGGGCCAGCCTTTGTGCGGCTCAACCAGGTCAGTGGCCAGCTGCGCATTGACGCCGACCGTCGGCGCAGCGGTGAGTTGCTGGGGCAGGTGTCCATTGGCGGCATCGCCGGTCTGAGCCTGACCGCCACAGCCGCGCGCGTGGCTTTCAATGGTGTGGCTGGCACTTACGCTCTCACGCTGACCAACGCCACCTTGGGCATTGAGGGCTTCGGTCAGATCAGCGGCAACCTGAGCATCAGCCGCCAGACTACGCCAACTGGCGAGCGCCTGCTTATTGCTGGCACCTCCTTGTCGGCCACGGTGGGGGCAGCAGGCGCGCAGCTGCAGGTCAGCAACGCCCGCATGGGCTTGATTTTGAGCACCGATGCTTTGGGGCAGGGCGGCTACGCCCTGGTGGCTGAAGGCGGTGTTTCCCTCAGCACCACAGGCGATCTGGTCAGTCTCAGCGCCCTGCAGGCCAGGGTGGAAATCAACCGCCTAGGCAGCAGCCTCAACGAGGTCTTGACCCTGGGCGACGGCTCGAGCGTTGCGCTCGTGTTTGACGACGAGCGGCCCAGAAGCGCGGTGTCCATCATGGGTGCCAACTTGCAGGTGGGCAGCTGGGGCAGCGTCAGTGGTGACCTGCGCATCGTCAGCCAAATGGTCACCATCGGTGCCATCACGCGTCAGCAGCTGGAAATCGGCGTCGAAAACCTCAGCGCCGCACTGGCCATGGGTGGGCCCAGCGTCGGCCTCAGCGGTGGCCGTGCCGCCTTGCTGCTGTTCAACGAAACCGTCAACAACCAAAACCTGTTGCGCTATGCGCTGCAGGCCGAGGGCCAGGCGACGCTGGCCGGTGTCAGCGGCCTGAGCCTCAGCGCCCAGCGCATGCAAGTTGCCATCAACCGCAGCGGCGCAGCCATCGAGCGCAGCATCGCCACCCCCGCTGGCTGGCTGCAGATGGCGCAGACCGAGGGTGAGACGCGCTTGCGCGGTTATGCCTCGGTGGGCGTGGGCAGCTGGTTCAGCGCCGAAGGCGAGGTCTTCCTGGAGTCACGGCAGAACCAGAGCGTGACGCTCAGCGATGGCAGCACGGCCAGCGTGAACATGTTGCTGTTGGGCGGCAGCGGTCTGTCGGCAACGGTCAGCGCCGGGGCCAGTCTGGCCCTGGGCGATGTCACCCTGGCCATGGCGATGAGCAGCGAGACAGGCAGCGCCACCCGGCGCTGGATCACCTCCAGCGCGACCGTGGGTTCGGCCTCCATCGATGCGCTGGCCCAAGTGCAGATCGAGCTGGGCATGCTCGACATCAACCGGCAGCTCAACAGCGATGGCTCGCTGTATTTGTTCAACGACGAGAAGGTCATCAACTGGCGGCCCACCGACACCAGTGCCGGTTTGCCGCTGGTGATCAACGCCACCAACGCGCTGGTCATCGACTCGCAGGTCTCGCGCTTGGCTGCCGCTGTCAAGGGCCGGCTTGACATCGGTGGGGCCAGCATCGAAGGCACCTTCCACATCACCGAGGCTTCTACAACGGTCAATGGTCAGGTTTTACCCGCCTGGGCCCTGCTGGCCAGCCAGGCCAGCGTGGCACTGCAGGCCAATGGGGCCAGCGCACGCATCGAAAACGTCACTGGCCACCTGTTGATCGCGGCCAACGGCGTCAGTGGCACGCTGTCAGGGGACGGCTCGGTCACAGGCATCGATGGCGTCAGCGCCAGCGGCAGCCTGGTGGCCAGTTTTTCTGACAATCGCCTGCAACTGGCAGGCAGCCTGGAGATGGCGGTCACCGGTGTCGGGCAGCTGTCTGGAAATTTCTCGGTCATCAAGGAACCAAGCGTTTTCTCGGTGCCGGAATTTGAGCGCAAGACCGCCACCGTGAGTGTTGGCGGCACCAGTGAAGAAACCACCGCGGGTGGGCAGATCACCACGGCGCGCCTGCGCCTGTCGCTCTCAGACGCCAGCGGCAAGTTCACCCGTGAAGGGCTTTACAGCTTGGGCTGGGGTGGCCAAAACCAGAGCTTTGAAACCCTCAGCGGTGTGGGTGCGGCGGCCCGTCCGGTCACTGACGAAGAGCTCGCCAGTCGCATACAGGCTGCACTGGAGCGCTTGGCCGTGGTCGGTCAGGGCAATGTGCGCGTTAGTGGCACCCGCAGTACCGGCTTCGAGCTGGAATTCATCGGCGTCCTGGCTGGACAGCATGTCGCCCTGGCCACAGCCGCCGGTGGCGATGGTTTGTGGCTGGCGCAGCCACCCGATCCGGCCGACCGCGACGACTGGGGTGTGATCGAGGAAACCGGGGCCATGCAGGTCTCGCGCAGTGAGGTGCAGCAACTCACGCTCAACCGGAGCAGCGGCAGCGGGCAGACTTTCACCCTGGCCCTGGGCGGCGTGGTGACTGCGCCAATCGCATTCAATGCCGCCGGCACGGCCGTGAACGAGCGCCAGTTGCTCACGCTGACTGCGGCCAACCGCGCCGCTGGACAGTTTTGGCTGGTGCTGGATGGGCAGGCCAGCAGCAAGGTGCGTTATTCCGCCGACCCGACCTACCACACGGCTCAGCTGCAATCGGCGCTTGAGGGGCTGGTGGGTGCTGGCAATGTGACGGTCAGCTACAAGCAGGGTTACACCGGCAACAACAGCATCGACTACCTGATTGAGTTTCGCGGCGCGCGCGCTGGCATGGACTTGTCCAGCCTGCAGGCCGTCAGCTCGGCGGGCGACATCGTGCTGCAAGTGGGCACGCTGCGCCAGGGCTCTCCAGGGTATTCGGTGGTGCAGCAGGCACGCGCGATAGAGGCGGCCCTGCAGGCCAGCCTGGGCACTGGCAGCGTGAGCGTGGCCTACGACCCAGCCTCCAGTCTGGGCAGTTCTCGCTTTCAGATCAGCTTTACTGGCGGCTTGGCCGGCCGCGACCAGAGCACTTTGCTGACCGCGGTGTCTGGTGCCGGCTTGAGCGCCAGCGTCAGTACCATGCGCAACGGGCAGGCCGCCGTTGGCGCGGTGCAGACGGTGCGTTTGTACGACGAGGCCGTGGTCGGCACCTTTGAGTTGGGCCTTTGGTTCCAGGGCCGCACCTACACCACCGGCGCGCTGCCCTTCAATGCATCGGCCTCCCAAGTGCAGGCGGCTTTGTTGTCTGCACAAAGCAGCACCGGGCAGTCGCTGGCGCAGCTGGGCGTGCAGACCACCGTGCAACTGCTCACCGAGACCCAGGGCAGCAAGGTTTGGCAGGTGGCCTTTGGCGGCAACGCTGAAAGCGTGGACCTGGACCTGCTGCAAGGGCGCATCACCAGCACCGTGCCGGCACCTGATGCCAGCCTGTCCATTCAGCGGCAGGCCAGCACCAGCAGCGAGACGCAGCGCCTGAGCCTGGGCAGCCCTGGTGGGCGCGTGCGGCTGTCCCTCGAAGGGGTCAGTGGCAGCACCGATGTGCTCGACTTGGCCACACTCACCCCCGAGTTGCTGCGCAGCGCACTGGCAAGCCTGAGCGGTATTGGCTCGGTTGACAAGCTGCAAGTCACTGCGGTGGCGGGCAGCAGCGGCGCCTACGACATTCGCTTTGCGGGCAGCCTGGCCGGGCGTGACATGGCCCGGCTGCTGGTCAGCCCGGTGCAGACGCTTTCGCTGGCCATGGCCGGCGGCCTGCGCCCCAGCCACTTGCAACTGAACCTGGCAGGCTCGGCAGAGAGTACCCCCGAATTCAATATGGCGGGGCTGAGCGACGCGCAGTTGGCGCAGTCGTTGCAACTGCTCATTGGCATGCTGCCCGACCTCAATGCAGGCCAGGTGCGGGTGCAGGCCCGTGCCGATGCGCCGCTCAGCTTTGACATCAGCTTTGTCAACGCCCTGGCGGGTGCCAGCCTGCCGGCCGTGCAGGCGGTGGTATCGCGCAAGGTAGAGGTCAGCACCGAGCGCTTACTGATCGGTGCCAGCAGCGTGAACGCGCAAGTCGGTGGTGCGGGCGCAGGTGTGACCGTGCAAAACGGTGAGCTGGCCTTGCTGGTGCAAAAAAGGCCCGATGCCAGCACTGGTTATGCCCTGCAGATGACGGGGCAGGCGGCACTGAGCGGTTTTGGCGGCAGCGTCAGCCTTTCGGCTGGCGCGCAGTTACGCGTCAATGCCATGGGCGAGGCGGTGTCGGTCACTGTGCCCACTGGCGTAAACAGCAGTGCAGTCCTCACTTTTGCAGACGGCATGGCCCGGCAGGAACTGCTGATCACCAACGGTCGCATCGACGTGTCAGGCCTTGGCTATGTGCAGGGCGACCTCAAACTCATCACCACGCGCCTGTTGATCAATGGCGTGATCACCACCGATCTGAGCATCGGCTTTGAAAATGCTGGCGGCACTTTAACGCTGGGTGGCGCGCAAGCGGCCCTGACCGGTGGCCAAGGCGCGCTGATGCTGCGCCACGAGGTTGACGCGGGTGGTGTGGTCACGCGGCGCATCGCGCTGCAGGCCGACGGCACCGTGGCCTTGCAGGCCAACGGGGTGAGCCTGAACTCGGCCATGCGCCTGAGCTACAACCGCTGGGGCGATGCGCTGCAGGCCACCGTGGCCACGCCCACAGGGGATTACCAGCTCGGTCTGCTTGTGGGCGAAACCCGCCTGGTCGGCCAGACCGAGCTCACGCTGGCCAGCACCTTGGTGGTCAGCGGCAATCTTTCCATCGAAAGCCGCCTTGCCCAGACGGTCACGCTGAGCAACGGCGTCCAGGTTCAGGTCAACCAGCTCATCATCGGAGGCACCCAGGTCTCAGCGGGCGTGCGCTCAGGTTCGGACACAATCGCTGCCCTTGGCGGCATCGACATTGCCGCAGTGGTCAGCACCGAGGTGGTGGCCAGTGGCGCGCCGCGAGGCTGGATCACCTCAAGCGCCACGCTGGGCTCGGTCAGTGTGGCCGGGTACAGCCTGCAAGATCTGCAGACGGCACAGCTGAACATCAACCGTGCCTACGATGCGGTCTCCGGTCGCCTGGTCGATGCGGCCAACCACGCCACCCAGGCAGCGCAGGCGGTGATCGACTGGTCCACCAGCGCGCAGACCTTGACGCTGTCGGCCAGCCAATCCGTGGTGCTGGCGCAGGCCCTGCCGCGTTTTGAGATTCCGGTCAGTGGCACCATCGATATCGGCGGTGCCAAGGTCTCGGGCAATTTCAAAATCACGCTTGATCAAAATGGTGGCGATCGCATCTGGACCATCGATGCGCAAGGCGCCAGCGTGGGCTACCGCAGCGGCGGTGCTTATGTCGGCATCGAAAATGCTAGCGGCACCCTGGTGTTTGGGCCGGGCAGCACCCGCAGCGGGAGCTTGAGCGGCACCGCCGTGATCGAGGGCCTGGGGGGCGTGTCGGTGGCGGGCAGTTTCAGCACCAGCTTCTCGGGCACAGGCCTGAACTTCAGCGGCACGGCGATGACGCTGACGGTCGCCGGTTTCGGTCAGATCAGCGGCAACCTGAGCGTCAGTCGCACCAGCGGCGGGCAGATCCTGTTGGCCGCTACTGGGGTGTCGGCCAGCATAGGGGCTGGCGGCACCGGCATCAGCGTGAGCAACGCCAGCCTGGGGCTTTACATCGCCGGGCTGGCCGAAAATTCGGCTGGTTACGCGCTGGTGGCCAACGGCAGCGCCAGTCTCGACGGCTTTGCCGGCGTGTCAATGGCGGCCAATGCCCAGGTGCGCATCAACACCCTGGGCCAGACCCTGAACACCAACATCGGCGGCGTGGACCTGGTCTTTGCCGAGCGCAGCCGCGTGCAAGAGGTGGCCATTTCCAGTGGCAGCCTCACCGTGGTCGGGTTGGGCACCCTCAGCGGTGCCCTGGCCATCACCTCGACCACCTGGGTCAACGGCAGCAACCAGACGGTGCAGGATGTGCGCATCGGCCTGAGCGGGGTGTCGGGCACTTTGACGCTGGGCGCACTATCTGCCACCCTGTCCAGCGGTGCAGGTGCGCTGCTGCTCAAGAAGGTGGGCTCAGCCAACAGCACCCATGCCGTGCAGATCGAGGGTGATGTGGTGCTGGCTGGTGCCGGCGTCAACCTCAGCGCCAACCGCATGCGCGTGGCCTACAACCGCCTGGGCAGTGCTGTCGATGGCTTGGAGGTGAGCACCGGCAGTGGCCATTACACCGTCAATTTGCTCAACAACGAAACCCGGGTCAGCGGCCAGGCCAGTGCCACGGTGGCCGGACTGAGTCTCTCAGGTGAGGTGTTCCTGGAAGTGCAGACCGGCATCACCCAGACCCTGGCAGATGGCGTCACCGTGACCCTTGATCAGACCCTTCTCGGCGGCACCGGCTTGTCGCTCAGTTATGCCAGCGGGGGCAGCACGCTGGCGCAGTTTGGCGGCGTAGACCTGGCCCTGGTCTTCTCCCAAAACACCGCCGATGCCAGCCAGCGCTGGCTGACCGCCCTGGGCAACCTGGGTTCGATCGAGGTCATGGGTCAGTCGCTGGCCGACCTGAGCAGCGCGCAGCTGCGCCTGAATCAGGCCATCGACGCTGCGGGAAACCTGATCGAGGACAACTCGCGCGCTGTGCTCAACTGGGCCGGCAGTCAAGCCCGCACGATCGCGCTGTCGGCCGTCGACAGTGGCAAGCAAGCGCTGATTAACATGGCCGATCGGCGCTGGGAAATTCCAGTCGACGGCGCACTCGACTTTGGTGCAGCGCGCCTGGCTGGCCAGTTCAACATCGTGCTCGACAAGGATTTGATAACGGGCAATCGCATCTGGGACATCCAGGCCACTGGTGTGGCGGTGACTGTCAGTGCTGCAGACGTCAGCGTGGCCCTGACCCAGGGCGCGGGCAGTCTCTACCTCAATGGCAACCAGCGCAGTGGCTCGATCAGTGGCCTGGCCAGCATCAGTGGGCTGGCCGGCCTGAGTCTGGAGGGGGCGCTCAGCGCCAACTTCGACGCCAATGGACTGTTCCTGTCGGGCAACAACGTGGCGGTGACGGTTGAGGGCTTTGGCCGCATGGCGGGCGATTTTGCCGTCAGTAAGAACGGCAGTGGTGCAACCAGCACTTTGACGGTGGGCCTGAACAACATCAGTGCTGACTTTGGGGGCGTCTCAATCAACGATGGCCAACTCGGTCTGTATGCAGGCCGCAACGCTTTGGGCGAAGCCGGGTACGCCCTGGTCGCCCAGGGCATTGCCAGCGTGAGTGGCCTGAGTGGCCTGAGCCTGAATGCCAACGCCGCGGTGCGCATCAACACACTGGGCGAGGCGCTGTCCCGCACCATCACGGTGGGCTCGGGCAGCGTGGCCGTGGAATTTGCCAACGGTTTGGCGGTGCAGGAACTGCTGATCCGCGAAGGCACCCTCACCATCGACGGCTTGGGCTCACTCTCCGGCGATCTGGGCATTCGGGCGCAGACCGAGCGCAGCGGCACCACCACCACCAGCACGCTGCGCATCGGCTTGTCGGGTTTGAGCGGCAGCCTGACCCCTGGCGGCGTGGGTGCCACGCTCACGGGCGGCAACGGCGCGCTGCTGATCGAAAAAGTCAGCACCTCGACTGTCACCACCTCACGCTATGCGGTGCAGGTCGGCGGCAGCCTGGCGCTCAGCGGTATTGACGGGGTCACGCTGCAGGCGCAGGCGCTCAGCGTGGCTTACAACCGGCTGGGTCGGGCGGTGGACAACGAGGTGATCGCCACCGGGTCGGGCGACTACCTGATGAATTTGCTGGACAACGAGACGCGCATCCGCGGCCAAATGGACGTGTCGGTGGCCGGCGTACTGAGCATCTCGGGTGACATGTTCATCGAAAGCCGCACCGCCGCCAACGCCGCCAATGTGGGCCTGAGCGACGGCAGCAGCGTGTCGGTTGACCAGCTCATCTTTGGTGGCGCCGGCATTCAGGCGGCGCTGGGCAACAGCAGTGTCGGTGCCAGCCTGCGTGACGTGGACGTTGCCGTGGTGCTGAGCACCGAGCGCGGCAGCGGCTCGCCCCGGCGCTGGCTCAGTGCGCAGGCGCTGGTGGGCGGTGCCACCGTGCAAGGCTATGCGCTGGCGGATCTGCGCTCGGTGCAGTTGCTGGTCAACAGTGAACTGCTCGCGGGTGCGTTGGTGCTCGACGGCACGCGGGCCGTGATCGACTGGAACGGGCCGGCCAACAGCAGCCAGACCCTGGTGGCGATCTCGTCCAACCAGAATCTGGCCTTCGCGCAGGGGCAGCGGGTCTTTGCCATGGATGTCGATGCTCGCATGGCCCTGGGGCCTGCCAGCCTGTCGGGCCGCTTCAATATCGCCCTGGACAGTTCAGCCTTGGGCGACAAGGCCTGGCGCATCGATGCCAGCGGGGTGGACGTGGCCCTTCAGGCCAATGGCGCCAGCGTTGGCCTGCGCAATGGCACTGGGCAACTGTGGCTGGGCAAGGACGCTGACAGCGGACTGTACGGTGCCAGCCAACGCAGTGGCAGCATCAGCGGCACAGCTTCGGTCACTGGCGTCAGCGACCTGAGCCTGACCGGCACCTTTGCAGCGCGCTTTGACAGTCAGGGCAACCTGGGGCTGGCCGGTGCCGTCGAGATGGACATGGCCGGCTTCGCCAAGGCCAGTGGGCAGTTTGCGGTCAGCCAGAACGCCTTGCTAACGGCCACACCTCAAACCCAAAATGCGAGCCAGAGCGCCGGGGCCAGCCTGAGCGTGAGCGAGACCCAGCGGGGTGGCCAACAAAGTGCCAGCACATTCAGCCTGAAGGT
Organism: uncultured Burkholderiales bacterium; assembly: GCA_903935585.1. Classification (GTDB taxonomy): domain Bacteria; phylum Pseudomonadota; class Gammaproteobacteria; order Burkholderiales; family Burkholderiaceae_C; genus Limnohabitans_A. The sequence goes on from CAIZSE010000160.1 coordinate 52,069, forward strand.
GGCTGAGGGCAGCGACAGCAGCTTGCGTGTGCGTGAAGGCCTTTATGGCTTTGGCTGGAATGGGGCCAGCGTCCAGGTGCGGCTGCTGGCCAGCGATGCAGACGCCGTCTGGGCCAGCAAGCTCCAGTCGGCCATGGTTGCGCTGTTTGGCAGCGGCAACGCCACGGTCTCTGGCAGTGTGTCCAGCGGCTTTGCCATCACCCTGGCCGGTACCCGCCTGGGTGAGGCAGTCACCGGCCTGAGCCTGGTGCCGCCGGCAGACCCCGGTCTGCGTGATGACTGGGGCAGCAATTACCTGGTCGCACAGGCCACGGCCACCACCGGTGCGGTGCACGCGCTCGACTTGATGCCAGCGGGTACGGCAGGCGCCATTCGTTTGGGCTTTGACTTCCAGGCGGTGAGCAACACAGTCATGCGCCTGACCGGTTACGACAGTGCCAGCGGGCGTTTCCGCGAAGGCCACTACCAACTCAGTTTTGGCGAGCGCACCGCCAGCGTGAGCAGCCTGAGCGCCAGCGGCACCGCGTTGAGCGATATCGAATTCGTCAGCCGCTTGCGTGTCGGACTCGATAGCCTTTTTGGCACCGGTGCGGTGCAGGTCAGCGGCACCCGCATTGCGGGCTTTGCCATTGAATTCATCGGTCCGTGGTCCGGCCAAGCCATTGCGGTGGACAGCGTCGCCGGAGGCAGCGGTCTGTTCATGCGGGCACCGCTTGATCTGGCCGCTGGCCTGTCTGCGCTGGACCAGAGCCAGGTCATCAGCCAGGCGGTTTCTGCCAGCGTGCCCACCGCTTACACCTTCAATGTGCAAGTGCCTGCGGGGGGGGCCACGGTCAACGCCGACAGCTTCGCGCTGCAGTTCGAGGGCAACCCGCGCAGCGCCAACATTAAATTTGTCAATCTACAGGACTCGCAGGGCCGGCACATCATTGACGCGCTGATGGTGCTCACCGGCAGCCGCGCCGCTTACACCACCAAGTTGCTGGTGGCTTCGGCCGATGGCCAGCCGCAGAAGGTCTACCAGTCGGCCGACCTCACCGTGCGCCAGCTGAGCTCACCCGGCAACAGCCAGCTCTACGAGATCAGCTTTACGGGTGCGCTGACGGGCAAGGTGCTGGGCTGGGGTGCCCTGTCGGCGAGCAACACCGGTGCGACTGCGGGCGTGCAGTATCTGCTGGCCGGCAAGTCCGGCAGCACCGCCACGGCCGCAGGCGCGGTACACGCGCTCGATCGCTTCGATCCGGCGCTGCGCGGCAGCTTCACGCTTGGCCTGACGGTGGCTGGCGTCAGCTACACCACCAGCCAGATCGACTTGCAGGCCAGCGCAGCGGCTCTGGAGGCAGCGCTGCTGATGGCCCGCTCTTCGGGCAATGTCAGCTTGGCCAGCACGGGCGTGAACGTCACCGGCACCCTCAACAGCCAGGGCCAGTGGCAAATCAGCTTTGGTGGCGCGGCAGTGGGCCAGCGTATTGCGCCGCTGACGCGCACTGTCTTGGCGCAGGCGGCACCATCAGCCACGCTTGCGGTGCAAAGCAGTGGCCTGAGCACGGCAGCAGGTCACTACAGCACCGCCGCCATCGACTTTGCGCAGTTCAACAACACCAGCACCGGCGGCACAGTCTTGCGCGATGCCCTGCTGGCAGCGCGTACGGCAGACGGCCGGGTGTTTTCCAATGCGGGTGTGACTGTCAGCACCTCGTATGACAGCGCCGCCCGCCAGTGGCGAGTCAGTTTGGGCGGGGCCGCTGTGGCGCAGCGCTTCGAGCCACTGCAAGGGGAGGTTGTCCCCTTGGTGGCGGCGCAGGCTTCTTTGGCTCAAGGCGTCACCGGCAGCACCAGCAACGAGGTGCAGCACTTGAGCCTCAACCAGGCCGGTGCCTTCCAGCTCGGTTTCAACGGTCGCTACACCGCTGTGCTGCAGACTGCGGGCCTGAGTGCAGCCGCCCTGCAGGCTGCCCTGGAATCACTGTCGGGCGTGGGGGCGGGCCAAGTGCGTGTGAGCGCCGCAGGCGAGGGCCAATGGGACATCGCTTTCCAGGGGGCACTGGCCGGGCGCAATGTGGCTGCGCTTCAGGTGCAGGCCGTGCGCACCCTCGATCTGGGGTTGGGCGATAGTCAGTGGGCAGATGCGTTGCGGCTGCGCCTGGTCGGTCAAACCGACTGGGCGCGCAGCATCGAGCGCGTCAGCGGCACCACCGATGCAGCCTGGCGCAGCCTGTTGCTCAGCGAGCTGCAGACGGCCTTGCAGAGCCTACCCGGCGTGGGCCGTGGCAATTTGCTGTTGCAGGCGGTTGATGGTTCGTCGGGCCGGTTTTATTTGGTGGCCAGCGCTGGACTGCAAGGCAAGAGCCTGCCCGCCATCGAGGTGCAACTGTTCCGCCCCGTCAGCGAGCCTGACAACTACCTGCATGTGGGTGTTTCGGGTGCCACCGTGTCGGTGGGCACCGCCAGCGCGGGCCTGCAGATCCAGCAGGCCGAGCTGGGGCTGGTGATTTCCCGTAGCACGCCTGCGCAGATCGGCGTGACGGCACCTGCGCCGGGTTACGCCCTGTATGCCGCTGGCCAGGCCAGCCTCAATGGTTTTGCTGGCCAGGTCAGCCTGCAGGCCGATGCAGTGATTCAGATCAACACGCTGGGGCGCGCGGTCGACCAGAGCGTCAAGACCGGTCTGACCAGCCTCAACCGCAACGTCACTTTCAGTGATGGCCTTGTGCGCAAGGAAATCACCATCTTGCAAGGCACGGTCGCGGTGGCCGGTGTGGCCCAGGTTTCAGGTCAGCTCAAGCTGGTCTCGACCACCCAGACCGTCAGTGGACAAGTGGTTACCGATATCCGCATCGGTGTGGACCAGGCCAGTGGCTCGCTCAGCGCCGGTTCGGCCAGCTTGACACTGAGCGATGGCACTGGCGCGGTGGTGCTGCGCCACACCAGCAGTGGTGGCACTGTCAGCACACAATACGCGCTGGTGGCCGAAGGTGCGGTGGCCGTGACCGGTGTGCCGGGCCTTCAGGTGCAGGCTGACAGTTTGCGCATTGCGGTCAACCGCTGGGGCGCTGACCTCAGTCAGGATGTGGCCACAGCCCGCGGCAGCTACCGCATGGAGCTCAAGGACAACGAGACCCGTGCACGCGGACAGATGACCATCGATGTGGCCGGGGCGCTCAAGGCCAGTGGAGAGTTGTTCATCGAGTCGCGCACCAACCAGAGCGTGCGGCTGAGTGACGCCTCGAACGTCACCGTCAACCAGCTGATCCTCGGCGGTGCGGGCCTGTCGGCACAACTGGGCAACGACACCATCGGTGCCCGCATGCAAGACGCCGCGCTGGCGGTGGTCATTTCGACCGAAGTGGTGAGCGGCGCTCAAACTGCGCGCCGCTGGCTCACCAGCAAGGCCCAACTGGCCTCGGCCGAACTGGCCGCAGGCGTCACCGCCACCATCACCCAGGGCTCGCTGGACATCAACCGCCAGTTCGCCAGCAGTGGCGGCCTGCTCGCCCCGGGTGGCGTGGTGATCGACTGGAACGGTGCCGACGACCAGCAGAGCATGGCACTGACCCTGGCACCTGGCCGCAGCGTGCAGCTGGCCGACGGCCAGCAAGTCTTCCAGTTGGCGCTCACCGGCGAGCTGCTGTTCGGCCCAGCCAGGCTTGGGGGCAGCTTCACGCTTGGCCTGCAGGAAGGCAGTGCCGGCGCGCAAAGCTGGACGGTCGATGCGCGCAATGCCTATGCCTCCATGACGGCCAGCGGTGCCACGGTGGCTTTGAGTAACGGCAGCGGCCGCATCCTGATCGGCCCCAACGGCGAAAAGTCGGGCAGCGTCTTGGGCGTGGCCTCGGTGACGGGGGTCGATGGCTTGGGCCTGAAGGGGACGCTCGCCACCCGCTTTGACGCGGCCGGCAACTTCCAGTTGGCCGGTGCGCTTGAGCTGGACATTTCGGGCTTTGCCAGCCTCAGTGGCGAGTTCGCGGTCACCAAGCAATCCCCGGCCCGCATCGAAGTTGAGCCAGCCATCAGCCGGGGTCAGACCGAGGCGGCCGGTAGCGTCAGCGAGCTGGCCATCGGCGGGGTCATGTCGGCCACCCAGTTCCGGCTGAGCGCGGCGGGTACGGGCATCGACGGCCGCCCCATCTTCCGCGAAGGCCTTTATGTGTTTACTTTTGGCGGTGCCAGCCAAACCGTCAACTCGCTCGATGGCTCGGGTCAGGCGCTCGAAGATGCGGCCTTTGCCAGTGTGCTTGGCAGCGGGCTCAACCAGTTGCTGGGTGCCAATGCCGTGACGGTCAGTGGCAGCCGATCCACTGGGTTCGTGGTCGCGCTGACGGGGAATGGTTACAACGGGCGTCTGGTGACGGGCCTGGGCATGACTGCGCCGGCAGACCCCTCTTACAAAGATGACTGGGGCAGTGTCAGCGTGACCGCCTCGGCCACGGCCGCCAGCGCCTCGCGCCACCACCTGCTGCTGGTGCCGCAAGGCAGCAACATCAGCGGTGCCAAATTCGCCCTGACCCTGAACCAGCCTGGCGGCAGTCGCAGCACAGCCGATATCCGGTACATCGCCGACAAGAACCGCCAGGCGGTGGCCATTCAGGAAGCGCTGGAGGCGCTGGTCGGTCGCGGCAAGGTGTCGGTGCAGTTTGACAGCAACAGTGCGGGCGTCAGCTCGCAGGCCTATTTCTTCAATTTTGCGCAAGGCATCACAGTCAACACGCTGACGGCGCAGGCCTTCACCACAGACACCTCGGGGGCGCTGATACCCAATGTGATCCGGGTGAGTGCCCAGACCACGGCCTTGGCTGCAGGCACTGCGGCCACTGGCACCGTGCAGGCCATTGACCTGCACGACGAATCCCTGCGCGGCAGTTTCACCCTGTCATTCACTGACAACAGCATCACCTACAGCACCGCCAACATCGCCTTCAACGCCTCGGCAGCGCAGTTGCGCGCCGCCTTGTTGGCCGCTGTCGGCAATCAGGCCAGCTTTGCTTCGCGCGGCGGTGATGTGCAAGTCGCCTTTGTCGGCAGCCTGGGCAACCAGCAGTGGCAGGTGGGCTTTACGGGCAGTGCCCTGGGTCGGCAGATTGGGGTCATGAGCGGTGAAATCACCCAAATCGAGCGGGCACCGGCAGCGCAAATGGCGCGCATCGCCGATGGGGCCACCCGCTCGGAGACCCAGCGAATCACGGCACCTGCAGGTTCGGGCGTGTTTGCCCTGGCTTATGGTGGCCAGAGCACGGCACCGCTGGCCGCCAGTGTCTCGGCCCTGGCATTGCAGTCGGCGCTGGAGGCCCTCGCTGGCATTGGTCAGGGCAATGTGCAGGTGACCGACCGTGCAGGCGGCTGGGATGTGGCCTTTGTGGCCGCCCTGGCTGGGCGCGACATGGCGCTTTTGCGCTTTAGCGAGCTGCAGACGCTGGACTTGCGCCTGGGCGACGGGTTGGCCGATGGGGTGGGCCTGCGCCTGAGTGGGCAAAACAGCTGGGCCCAACAACTCGATCTGCGCGGCAAGCTGCCCGGTGAAATCCGTATCCTCCTGCAGGCTGGCCTGGCCAGCATGCCGCAGATTGGGGCCAACAACATCACGGCTCATGCCAGCGCGCAGGCAGGGGTGTTCCATCTGGTGGCCTCGGGCAGCCTGGCGGGTGGGGCGCTGCCAGGCGTGGTCGCGGGCCTCACGCGCCATGTCGAGCCGGCACCGGACTACCTGCTCATTGGCGCGGCCAATGTCAACGGCACCATCGGCGGGCCCAGTGCGGGTGCCCGCTTGAGCAATGGCCAGTTGGCCATGGCCATTTCGCGCGCGGCCGGGCAAAGCGCTGGTTATGCGCTGCAGGCCTCGGGCAGCGTCAGCTTGCAGGGTTTTGGCAACGCGGTCACGCTCAATGCCACCGGGTCGGTGGCCGTCAATACCCTCGGCCGTGCGGTCGACCTTCAGGTGCCTACCGGGCTGAGCACGCCCGCAGCCTCTTTGGTCTTTGCCGAGCCGACCCGTATCCAGCAGCTGATCGTCAACCAGGGTGACCTCACGGTGCAGGGCCTGGGCACGCTCAGTGGCGCGCTGGCTGTGACGGCCACTTACCACAAGGTCGATGGCATTGACACCACCGACGTGCGCATCGGTCTGGGCAATGTGCAGGGCCAGCTCAATGCCGGTGGTTTGCAGGCCAGTCTGAGCAACGGTGCTGGCGCTGTGCTGCTTCGCAGCCAGGTTGGCATCGGCACCAGCTACGCGGTGCAGGCCGAGGGCAACCTGAGCTTTAACGCCGGCAACGCTGTGACCATCACGGCCGAGCGCCTGCAGATCACCCTCAACCGCTGGGGCAGCGACCTGGCCGAGACGGTGCGCACCGCAGACGGCCTTTACGAGGTGTCGCTGGTCGACGGCGAGTCGCGCATACGCGGTCGCATGGGGGTGGCCGTGGCCGGCGTACTCACAGCCCAGGGCGACCTGTTCCTAGAAACCATAAATAACCAAAGCGCTCGCCTGAGCGACGGCACGACGCTGGCGGTGGACCAGCTCATCTTGGGGGGGGCCGACCTGGGCATTGCCTTGAGCGCAGGGGGTGGCTTGGGTGCCAGCCTGAGCGAGGTCAACCTGTTGGCGGTGGTGGCCACCGAGCGGGGCGGCCAGGGACGCCGCTGGCTGGGTGCCAGCGCCACCGCGGGCCAGGCCAGCGTGGCCGGCTATGCGCTCGGTCAGATCAGCCAGGCCAGCTTGCAGATCAACCGTGCATTGAGCAGCAGCATCCATGTGGCCGGCACCGCCGATGCTGCAGTGATCGACTGGTCCCAAGCGAATTTGGTGCGCGACATCCGACCCGACCTGGTGCTGGGCTTTGCGCACTCGGGCCGCAAGATGGACATCCAGGCCCAAGCGCAGTTGCAGCTGGGCGAAGCGCGCATGGACGGGCAGTTTGGGCTGACGCTGGAGACGCCTGCTGGCGGTGATCGCTGGAAGCTCAGCGCCACCGATGCCAGCCTGGGCCTGGTGGTCGGCGGAGTCGGTCTGAGGCTCACCGATGTGCAAGGCACGCTGTACCTGTTGGCTGGGGGGGGACGGCAGGGCTCGGTCAGCGGTCAGGCTGAATTGGTGGGTGTGCCGGGGCTCAGCCTGTCCGGTGACCTGGCCGCCAGTTTTGACGGCAATGGTCGCCTTCAGTTGGCAGGCGCGGCTGAACTGCAGGTGTTGGGCATGGCCAGCCTCGAAGGTAATTTCCTGATCGACCGCACGGTGGTCGATCAGCGCAGCCAGATTCGTGTGGCCATTGCCGACCTGACCACCGAATTCACGGTGCCCGGCGGCCTGGGCTCGGCCAAGCTGCAAGATGGCCGCCTGCTGGTGTTGTTGGGCACGGCGGCCGATGGCCAGTCTGGCTATGCCATGCAAGGCTCGGCCACCGCCATCATTGACACCCCGCTGGTGGACCTGACCGGCCAGGTGCAGGTGCGCGGCAATACCCTGGGCCGAGCCTTCAACCTGAGCCAGAACGTCGGCGGCACGTCGGTGCAGATGGCGTTGGCGGAGACACCCCAGCGTGCGGCTGTCGACTTTGGTCAGCTCGATGCCTTGCTGACCGACCTGCTGGGTGACGGCATGTCTTTTGTTGCCGGGGGGCTGAGCGATCTCAAGACCTCGATTTCGCCGGAGTTCGAGCGCGACGCGCAGGGCAATGCGATGGGCACCGACAACATCAACGACCATCCAATGGCCGCCGATTTGCCGCTGATAGGCACCTCGCTGACCCAACTGATGGCGGCTGACCGCATCCTGGCCATCGGTGACTACACACGCCGCTATATGGGCCAAAGCGGTTCGGACTTGAACAACCTGCCGTCTCCGGTGTACGGCTCTGTCAATCAGCCCAGCCTGCGGGGCTTGCTGAGCTACCTGCAAACCCACTGGTTGCCGACCATCGGGGCCAGTGCCGATGCCCTTCAGGTGGTCATGGGCGAGCAGGGCCTGAGCCTGCGCTTTGACCAGAAGCTGCACTTTTCCACTGGCACCGAAGTGGTCTTTGGCGCCGAGGCAGAGCAGCTTGGCTTGTCCATCGACGGGGCGATCAAGGTCAATATCGGAGTGGAGGTCGATGCGGCCTTCGACCTGGCCCTGAACTGGGGCGGTACCCGAAGTGGTGCGAGCTTTAACCTGCAGCGCTTCAACGTGCTGGCCAAAGCCAGCGTTGACGACATTGACATCACCGCCTCGCTGGGCCCCCTGGCCGCCAGCTTAGGCGACGTCAAGCGCCAGATGGGCAGCTTGCTGCTGGAGATCGGCGGGCAGATGCAAAAAGCCACCAATGGCAGCCTGAGCTTTGTCAAGACGGTGGACAAGATCGAGGTGGTCCTGCCGGTGTACGCCCAACTGGGCAGCCTGGACCTGGCCGCGGGCAAGACGCCGACCATTCGCATCAGCGGCAGCCCCTTTGCTGGCCAGATCACCTGGCGCACGGAGAACTTTGACGCCATCGGCGACTTCAGTCGTTTGTCTGTGGTCGACCTGGTGCTCATGTTCCCGGACTTCATCGACGCGCTGGCCACGGTGACGCAGGACGAACGCATCGCCCAGGCGCTGCCTTTCCTGGACGCCGGGCTGGACCAGTTGCTGCTGTTTGGCGAAGGCTTCAAGAGCAGCGTTTACGACAAGATCGACTTCTACAAGCCCCGCGTGGACTTGATGAGCTTGTCCTCGGTGACGGTGGCGCAGGTCACAGCCAGTGACGGCAGCGTCATCAATGCCCTGTTCAATCCGCTGGGCGGCTTCAGCGCTGACTTTTTGGACAAGAAAGAGGTCACGGTCTACCGCGTGACAGCTGGGGTCACCGAGACCCTGGGAACGTATGCCATTGAGCGGGTGATTGATGGCAAGACCCTGGCCTTGTCTGGGGCACAGATCTCTGGCGCTGGCTTGCATGCCGTGATCCACGACGAGCGCACGCTGATCACCACCCTGCAGGAATTCATTGCGGCAGTCAACCGCTCGGGTGTTTTGCCCGTCGGCATGCAGATCGTGTTTGATCCGGTGCACCGCACCTTTGGTGTTCCGCTGTATTTCCGGGAACAGTTCGACCCCTTCGATGTGCCGCTTGATTTCAATTTGGGGGTTGAGGGGTTTGCGCTGTCGACCCGCGCCAGCGCCAGCATGAGCGTTTATGTGGAAGGCACCCTGGGCTTTTTTGCCGATCTGGATGGCCGCACCCTCATTGGCAACAAAGGCAGTGCAGCGGCGGGCAGCAACCTGTTCTCTGACAGCACCTTCCTGTTTGACAGCACCATGCTGGGCTATGCCATGGAGCTGGGGGGGGAGAAGTACACCGTGGTGGGCATCGCCAGCGGTGGACGCAGCGTCACGCTGGACCGTCAGGTGCAAGCAGGCGCCCAGCAGTTGGGCTACATCCTGCGCGAAGACCGCTTCAGCATGGGTATCGAAAATGTCGCCCTGAATGCGGGCATTCAGGCCAGTATTTCCGATCTCGAAGTGGGCCTGCAGCTGGGCTTTCTCAAGGCCACTGCGGGCGGCCAGGGCTCGGGTTCAGGCCTGCAACTGTCGGCCACTGCAGGCGTGTCACTCGATAAAAATCCTGGCAGTGGCAATGCGCTGGACAAGCGTTTTGCCTTCAGCGAGATCAGAACATCGAACATCCACTTTAATTTGCAGGGCACGGCCCAGGCCAAACTGCGTGGCCTGCGCGTCGACCCGGGTGTGGGGGCAGACATCCCGCTGGCCCCGAACATCGAGTTGTCGCTGACGGCACTGGATTTGTTCAACCCGGGTGCAACCCGCACAGTCTTGCAAAACCCTTCTTTTGCGGCTGATATCCCAGCCTTGGTTCGCGCCGGCACGGTGGGTGCCAGAGACTTGGTCATCATCATGCCGGACCTTGGGGCGGCGTTCGACTTCAAGAACCTGTCGTTCTCCGACATCGTGGATGCCACACGCATGGGCCTGGAACTCGTGCGCGAATCCATTGCCAACCAACCTTTTTACGCGGTGGTGCTGCCGGTGGTTGGGCGTTCTCTGGCCGATGTGTTTCCGTTCGTCGACGACTTTTTGGCCCGCGTTGAAAGTGTGGCCAACAACCCCGTCGGTGCCATCGGTCAGGTAGAGGCTATTTTTGAAAGTGCGCTGGGCATCACCGATAACAACAGTCTGCGTGCCGAAGACCAGATCTTTGCGCTTAGCCTCAACGGCGACACGCTGGATGTTTACCTCAAGCTTGACAAGGTGTTCGAGCAGAAGTTCGGCTTCAGTCTTGACTTGCAGCAGCTGGCTGCGCTGGCAGGCCCCAGCGCGCTCGCCGGCCTAGACTTTGTGGATGGCTTGGCCGATGTCATCAACCCCGGCGCAGCGGGCAACATCACTTTTGCGGCCATGGCCAAGTTGCAGGTGCAAGCGGGCATCCGTTTTGGTGGTAACAGCCCTGAGTTCTTTCTTTATGACTACAACGCAAGCCGCTTGCAAACGGTGGCGGTGGCTGCCTTCGGGTCGGCCATTTTCGCCAATCGCAGCGCCAGTCTGAGCAACGACAACAAGGCCGCCATATTGCGCGACATGCGCCAGGTGATCACTGGTCTTGGCAGCGGTGTCGAGCGTATCAGCGCCAGCGTCAACACCTACTGGCTCAGCGGCAACGAGGCCGGCAACACCGATGCGGTGCACGGGTCTAATCAGCTGGCCGGTCGCCGCCAGGCGGCGGTGATGGATCTGCAAAACTGGTTGAGCAGCCAGCTGGGCATCAAGATTGAGTTGTTTGCTGGTGAGCAACAGCAACTCGGCAGTGCCGCAGGCCAGAAGCTTTTCAGCCAGGTCACAGCCTACAGGGTGGTCAGCGTGCCGCCCGAGCAGGCCCGAGGGACCTACGCCACCATCGGCTTGCGCGTGGCTGGACAGGACCTTTACATGGGCTTTGAGGCCGGTCCAGTCAAACTGGGTGTGGTGGGCGGCTGGGCGGCCATCGACCGTGACGGCTTGGCCAGCACCCCAGACTACGCCAGCTTCACCATCAAGATCGACCAGGTGCGTGGCACGCGGGTGGACGACGGCCGCTTCTACCTGGGCAGCGAGCGCATCAGCGACAACTTCGCCACCGCGCTGGAGGGTGCTTTTGGCATGAACCTGCCCTTGTCGATGAGCTTTTCCGTGGGCACGTTGTCATTGGGAAATTTCACGGCCTCTACCACCCAGGCCGGGTTGGTGGGCTTTCTCAATGGCGCCTCCGGTGTGGTGTCCTCTCAAAAACTGCTCAACATCAGCGTGCCCAATGTCCAAAATATCATGGACGACTACCTCAGCGAGTTCAGCTTGCTGGGCATGCTCAACGACCCGACGCGCATCATCGACGGCGTCGATGGTGCGCTGGGCGTGGTGCAGGACACGTTGGGTGCAGAGTTCACGCGTGACATTCCGCTGATTGGCACCAAACTTGGTGACGCAGGCAACTTTGTGCGCGATGTGCGCACGGGCCTGTTACAGGATCTGCGGAAAAAACTCTCGGGTGAGGGTGGTGGCGCTATCGGCATTGTGCGCAGCTCGCTGTGGGACTTGTTTGGTACCGGTGGGCTGAACATCATCCTAGACGGAGACGATGCCGGCACCGACATCGGCATCAGTGATGTGCAGGTGGCCTGGTTTGACAAGAATGGTGTCAAGCTCTCCGCTTGGGTGGTCGGCCAGATGCCAGCCGGTGCCGAGGACGCGATCCAGTTCAACATGAAGCTGGGCAAGAAACTGGTGGGCGCCAGCGTCGACATTCCGCTGGACTTTAACCTTCCTGGCTTCTCGCTCGACATTGACGGCGGCTTTGCCTTTGACTTGAGCTGGGCCTTTGACTTTGGTTTTGGGCTGAGCGTGTCCAGCGGCTTTTACCTCAGCACCAACCGGGACACCAAACCCGAATTGCGCATTGAGGCGCTGGCCTACCTCAGCGGGCAGGGCGGCCAGCCCTTTACGGCGGTCGGTAAGCTGCTGTTCTTTGAGGCGGCTGTCGTCGACATTGGCCGGCAGGCTGCCGGCCAAGCCTTTAAGGCCAGCGGTGCCGACGTGCTGCTGGGCGTTGACATGCGCGGCGACAGCAAAGGTCGGCTGAGCATGACCCAGCTTTTTGGTCAGTCGCCCAGCCAGACCTTTGGCACGGTGTTCAGCGTCAATACCGACATCAATTTGCAAACCACGCTCAGCGTGGCCGGCCCGATCAAAGCCATGCCCAAGCTGCGCGCCAACCTGGTGATCGACTGGGACTGGCAGTACGGCCAGAAGATGACGGCACCCAAGGTCGACCTGACCAACCTGGCGGTCGATGTGGGCAGCCTGGTCAATGACTTCTTGTTGCCGATCGCGAACCAGCTCGGCGGCATGGTCTCGCCCTTCAAGCCCTTTGTGGACATGATGCTCACCCCCATCGGTGGCATGGCGTTTACCAAGATCATTGGGATTGAAAACACGCCGCTGGGTCTGCTCAATGGCCTGCTCCGCTTTAAAGGGAAGCCGCAGATTCCGGCCGACTTCTTCAAAGCGGTTCAGTTCATTTCCACCATGCCCAGCCTGATCAGCAGCTGGGGCAGTTCTGGATGGATCGAGCTGGGCACGCTCAAGGGCTTTGGTTCTGGCGCGCTCAGTGCCAGCCAGTCGCCCGGTACTTTGCCCGCTGATCTGCAAGCTAAGTTCAATGAGCTCGGTGCCAAGTCGACCGGGGGATCGAGCAGCGCAACACGCTCGGGCTTCAAGATGCTCGAATACATCAAGAGCATCGACAACTGGAAGTCGATTTTCTCCGGTGGCGATGCGGTGCTGTTCAGCTACGAGCTGCCGCTTTTGGGTGTCAAGTTTGATCAGCGCGTGCCCCTGGCCAAGGTGCCGATCGGGCCGGTGCTGTTGGAGCTCACGGCCATGGCCAGGTTCGAGGCCTTCGCCGACTTGGCTTTCGGTTTTGACACTTTTGGCATCCGTAAAGCGCTGAGCACCAGCAACCCGGTCGATGCCATCGACGGCTTTTTCGTCTACGACTTCACCTTGCCGCAGTTCAGAAACGGCAAGATCGTCCCGGGCACGGGTGGACAGGAAAAGGACGAGTTTTACATCAGTGCTTCGGTTGGATTGGAGCTGGCGGTGCGCCTCGGACCGATTGCTGGTGGTGGCCGCGGCTGGGTCAACTTCTATGCTGGCGTGGACCTGCAGGACATTGCCCGCCAGGTGCTCACCAAGAACGATGCCGGCTATGTCACCGACGTCAAGTGGGTCAGCGATGGGCGCATCCGCGGCAGTGAAATCGCCACCATGTATAACTACCAAGGTGGGGGCTTCAAGAACCTGTTCAATGTCCAGATGAACGCGAACTTCACGCTCGACATCTTCGTGGAGTTCTCGATCCGCATTCCGATCATTGGCACCATCCGCTTCACCTTCTATGAAGCGACGCTGTTCAAGATCAAACTCTTTGACTACAAGTACGAAGCGCCCAAAGTCCAGCCTGTGCTGGCGGTCAAGTCGGGCGACACCCTGACCATCAATGCGGGCAGCCGGGCCAGCTTGCGCAAGTACTTTGACACCACCGACGGCGATGAGAATTTCTCCCTCTCGGGCCAAGGTGGCACGGTCAACATTGAATTTGACAGCTGGTACCAGACCTACTCAGGTGTCAAGAATGTGGTGATCAACACCGGTGGCGGCAAGGACGTGATTGACGCCTCGCGTCTGAGTGGCGTGGTGTTAGATGCCGATGCCGGGGCTGGCGATGACATTCTTATAGGCGGTTACGGTCTGGCCGGCGTTGGTGGCACGCTGCGCGGCGGCTCGGGCAACGACAAAATCAGCCTGGCCCAGGGCGTGGGCGATGCCTACACGCTGGAGGGCGGCGACGGCGACGATGCGCTGACTGGCGGCCTGGGCAACGATGTGCTCAAGGGCGGCGGCGGCAACGACAAGCTCGACGGCGGCGCGGGCAATGACCAGGTGTGGGGCGGCACTGGCAACGACCAGTTGCGCGGCGGGGGCGGCTATGACACCTATGTGTTCGAGACCTTGGCCGGGGACGACAGCTTCACCGACCGCGAAGGCAACACTGCGTTGGACTTCTCGCGTGTGGCCAGCGGCGTGACGGTGAGCATCGGCAAGCGCTCGGTGAGCGCCATCGATTCAGTGGGGCAGGAAATGCGCATTTCCGGCACCACGGTCGACAGCATCTTGCTGGGCCAGTGGACCGACACGGTTTATGTGACCGACTTGCCGGCCTGGGCCATTGACATCACCGATCAGGGCGGCAACGACGACTACCGCATTGCCCTAGGCCGCGCGTCGGCCTCGGGCGGCACTGGCACCATCAACATCATTGACAACGGTGGTTTTGACGAGATCATCCTCGAGCAAACCCGGGCTCGTTCAGGCGACGCCATCGTGCTTGACCTCGACCGCGTGGTCAACGGCCGCGAGGTGGTGACTTACAAGAATTCGCAAATCGATCGGCTGACCCTCAAGGGCAAGTCCGCCAACTACACCGCAGAAGGGCTGATCTCGCTTGGCGGTGATATCCGTTACACCGCAGGTCTGGATGTAGGTGGCGAGAAGATCAGTTACCTCGGCAGCACAGCCTTCCGTGGCATCGCGCGCACCATCCACATGGAAAGCGACATGGAGGCCGCCAGCATCGTGCTTGAGTCGATCACGCACCTGAATGTTGTGCACGATCTTGTGGCGCTGGGAAATGGACACATCGACCTGCGGACCTACGGCGATGGCAGCAATATTGTGTTGCGGGCCGACCTCGTCTCGTCTGCGTCCACCAGCACCAGCGCTCGCGTGCCACGCGCCGACCAGGGTTCAGGCTGGATTCGCCTGCAGGCGGCCGATGGCAGCTTGGTCAACGACAACGGCAGCTTTATCCGTGGCGAAGGTGCCTATGTGCTGATCAAGGCCAAGAACGCCATTGGCACAGTGGTCAAGCCAATCCTTAGCCGCGTGGCTGAGATGACTCTGGCCACTGCCACCCATGGTGTGGGAGACGCCATCATTCGTGAAGACAACGACCTGACCCTGGTGGTCGAAAAACAGCTCATCAGCCCGGAAAATCCCGGGGGATACCGCTTTTTCAGCAACGCCAGCGACCCCAGTTGGACCGGCCGTTGGGAAAGCACGGTCAACTGGGACATGGCCAGCACAACAGGTGCCGCCGAGTGGCGCGACGATCTCATGCGCAACGCCAACGCCAATGCTGCAAGTGATCACGCCGTGCGGGTGGTGCAGGGTGATTTGCAGGTTGACCTGCTGCGCACCAATTCGCTGCTGGCGCTGACCAGTGGTGTGATCGCCACCCTCAAGACAGGCGCGCACATCGCCTTGACTGCCGATGACATGGACTTTGCCAGTGGCATCAACAATGTGCGCGGTACGGGCACGCTCAAGCTGCGATCCAACCAGAACGTTTGGCAGTACTACCTGGGCACCGCCGCTGAAGACATCAATGGAAGTGACTACCTTGAAGCAGGTGAAACGCAGCGTGGCGTGCAGGCCATGTACCTGTCGGCGCGTGACTTGTCGGCCTTGCGCGATGGCTTTGCCCGCATCGATATTGGCCGCAGCGACATCGGTAACCTGATGTACCTGGGGGATGCCAAGCAAACCAGCGCAGTCAAGATGAACCCGAGTCTGGCCCGCGCAGCCACAGCCCAGCGCTCGCAGTTCCTCGACGAGACGCATTTCTTCGCCGACGAGATGTACATCGCCGGCGACGTGCAGGCCCCGACCGAGTTGCTCGACTTCAATGCGCGCAAGATGGCCGTGCTGGGCAGCAACATCAAGGCACCCAGCCAGGTTGGGGACTCGGGCATCACGGCTCGGCAGGTGGTGATGGACATCACCGAACAGCTGGCTGTGGGCGGCTGGATCATCGGCACCGCCACGGGAACGGCGCAGTCGCCGATGCAGGCGGTGCGCATCAACATCACGGGCGTGCCGGGCAGCGTGATGACCGACTCCCACCAGATGCTCAGCATCATGGGGGCCACCGGCGGCGCCTTTGCCCTGCAACTCGACCTGGATGGCGTGCGCTATCAGACCGCCGACATTCAGTGGAGCCTGGACCGCAGCGCGCTCAGCGCCCGGGTGCAGCAGGCCCTGCGCGATGTGATTGACGGGACGGCCGGCACCCGGTCGGAGGTGGTGCCTGGCTCTGGGGTGAGCCTGACCGGAATCAGCGGCGCGCTGATCACGGTCAATGATGCCCTGGGCGTTCGCTTTGCAGGCACGCTGGCCAACCGGCTCGACATTGCCCCGATGAGTATGATCAATCGGGGCCTGACTGTGCCGAACAACCTCGATACGGGGGTCTTTGACAGCCGGGTGTTCATCTTCACGGGTGCTGCCGCTTCCCCTTATGGTGCGACCAGCTTGTCGATCGAATCGCTTGGCCGCATCGAGGTGACCGGCGACTACAACACCCTCAATCTGGATTTGAGCGGCAGTCTGGAGCAACGCGGGCGCATCATTCTGGGGGGCGTGGGCAACACGCTCAACGTGAACACACTGGGCCCGGTCATCCTGCACGAACTGGCCAGTATCCAGGGTGCGCGTGACAACGCCAGTGTCAATCTGTATTCGACCGATGTGCTGGCCCTGAACATGGGCGCCAATATTCAGGCGGGCACCCAGTACAACGTCGCCAGTGCCACCACCACCATCACCGGTGTCAACGGTTCGGTGTCACTGCGCTCAGACAAGGAAATGCTGATTGCCGGACTGGTCACTCTCAGCGGGGACCTGAGCGTGCAGGCGGGCAATCAGGCTTACAACGTGGCTCACGACGGCTCTGATCGCGCGGCCCCCGGCTACAAAGCCCAGTACAGCGTCTACAACAAGAGTGGCTATTTCGGCTCGCTGAATGCAACGCAGTTGCCCTATATCTCCAGTCACAGCGGTGGCTATGGCTTGCTGGTCAATGGCAACATTGTCAGCATGGGTGCGGGCAAGGATGTCCTGATCCGTTCTGGCGAGGATCTGATCGTTCAGGGCGTCATTGATGCCCGTGGCGCTGGCTCCAGTCTCACGCTGCAGTCGGATGAATGGGTCTATGTAGAGGCCAAGCTCAAGGCCACCCTGGCCGTCAGCGTGCTCGGTGGGTACAGCACCCGCAGCCAGCCGGTCAGTGGTGTCGGTGCCGACAGCCGGGGAACCAGTGTTTACGTGCAGACAACCTCTGAGCTGAGCACCTCGGAGGCGGGCAGCTCCATCACCGTGCGCGGCAAACAGGATGTGGATATTTTTGGCCTGGTGCTGGCAGGGGGCAGTTACGGTGTAGGCGGTGCGTCCTTCACCTTGGATGCCTATGGCGACGGCGGCTCTTCGGTGGACATCCAGGCCGATCAGCAGGTCAGGCTGGAGTCTGGCCTGTTGGCCAGCGGCAACGTGCGTCTGGCCGGGGGGGCGCCGGGCAGTGACGACAACTGGAACGGGCTGACCATGCTCAGCGATGCAGACATGCTGGTCAACAACCGCTTGTCGGTTCTGGTCAACTCGGCCGGTGGCATCACGGCCGCTGGACTGGGTGCCAATGGTGCGGGCAGCACCGTCACCGTTCAAGGGGCTGGCCGCATCGAGTTGATGGGCACTTTGACAGCCGGCGGACGCTTGAATCAGACCATCACCAATGGCAAGCTGGTGGCGCAGTCGGTCACCTGGAGCGGGCGCGAGTCGGACATCCTGATCGAATCGACGGGCCGGGCCATCATCGGTGGCACCACCCGCAACCAGGCCGGGGCGGTTGTGCAGGCGGCCGGCTATCTCAACGCCAGCCGCCTTGTCAGTGTGCGTGGTGGCACCGATGTCAGCGGCACGGGCTTGCTGGTCTTCGGTGCTTCTGAAATTGCGGCCGAGGGCACCTGGGCGTACGACAACGCAGGCAATCGCAGCCGTTTAAGCTCTGGCAAGACCTACGTCGACGGGTTGATCGACCTCTATGGTGTCAACGATGTGCGCATGGATGGCCTGCTCATGGCCGGTGGGCGCAGCGAGA
This sequence comes from uncultured Burkholderiales bacterium, assembly GCA_903935585.1. Lineage (GTDB taxonomy): Bacteria > Pseudomonadota > Gammaproteobacteria > Burkholderiales > Burkholderiaceae_C > Limnohabitans_A. The sequence goes on from CAIZSE010000160.1 coordinate 70,062, forward strand.
TCGTCACCCGCGCGGGTGAATATGTTGGGCGCAATCTGTTTCGCTACGACACCGACTCCCGGATCAAGATTCGCGCTGACCGGCAGTTGATCATTGGCACCGACCTGACGGCCGGCCAGCGCATTGACCTGATGGGTGGCACAGACACCCGCAATGCCAGCGAGAGCCAGCCATTTGCCGGGCAGGGCATGGTGCTTATGGGATCGGCCAGCGTGACCACGTTCAGGGACAACAGCGTCATCAACCTCAACGCCCCTGACGAATTGGCCATCTTGGCACCGGCTGATCTGAATGAATTGCTACTGCCGGACTGGCCCGTTTCGGCCAACGGGGTCTTGAGCAACAACGTTCGTTTCATTGCCGAAATCGACAAGATTGGCTACCGCATTCAGGCCGTCATCGACATCACGGCCGCCAGCACGGCGGCTTACACCACCATCACCGAGTTGCAGTCGGCACTGAATGCCGCCTTGCTCAATGCCAGCTGGCGGGTCACCCAAAGCCAGGGTGGCAGCTTGCCGGCACTGGATACGGTTTACACCGGGCTGGCCACGGTGCCCAACTTCTCGGCCAGTCAGCCGGACATCGCGGTCAAGTTCCGCGAGGGGCGACTGCGCTTCGTGGGCCCTTATGGCCTGCAGTTACTGGCCAGCACGGTGCACGGTTCAGGCGGAGCAGCGCTGAGCTACACCAGCAGCGCTCAAGACCTCGGTTTGACTTTTGCAGGATCGGTCACCGCCTACAGCTCAAGCCGGCGCTACTCGGTTGATGCGCCAGGCGTTGGTTCTGTGGTCAACATCGGGGTGGCAGCCGGCGAGAACGGTTTGCAGTACATCGCCGGCAAGCTGCGCGCTTACACGGCGATCAACCTGTACAGCAGCCTGGTGGACCTGGACTACACTGGCGTGCTGGAGACCATCAATGGCTCGATCAGCTTCACGGCAGGTGATGAAGGGGTGATCAAGGGCAGCATCATTGCGGGCGGTTCAGGCAGCGATGTGACGCTCGGATCAGCCCGGTCGTTGACTATTTTGGGCACCATCCAGGCGGCCGATCGCGTGGCACTGCACGGCGGAGATGGCCTACGGATCAGCAGCGGTTCACTCACCATCACCAACGCCGCCACCCAGCAGCAAAGCGTGCTGTCTGGCTTCTACAGCCTGGTGCTGTTGAACACGGCCAGGATCGTCACGACCGACGCCGGGGGCAGCATCACCCTGACAGGCACCAACAATGTGCTGATCGACGGTGCTGTGATCGGACCGCAGAGCAGCGTACCCGTGGTGATCGAGTCCGAGCTTGGCCTGCTCAACCTCAACCGCAGCAGCGGCCGCATCGACGTGGCAGGCAACCTGACGCTCAAGGGTTATGACGTTTTGCTGGACGGGCCGATCAACAGCAGCCACGACAACGGTTTGAGCGACGGCAGCTTGGCCAGCTACGAGGTGCAGGTGATTGCCCAGCGCAACGTAACTTTGCGCGGCAACCTCTCGGCGGCCCAAGATGTGCTCATTCAGGCCGGTGGCATGGCTGAGTTTTACGACAACCTGCTCACCGCCTCGACCTTGAAGCTTGTGGCGGCTGCAGCCTATTTTGGCAATCCGGTCAGTGCCGCCTCGGGCACCCAAAAAGGCTCGCGCACCGAGGTGGTCGACAGCTTGCACATCGAGGCCGGTGATTTGGGGGTTCATGCCGCAGCCATGCTGCTGTCCAAAGGCGAGCAGTCGAGCATCACGCTCAACATGGCCACGGGCCTGTTTGTGGGCACGGTGCATGCCGGGGCCCAGATGGACACGGTCAATGGCCAGACATCGGCTGTGGCGGTCAACCTGAGCAACGCCAGCTTGAGTGTCTCGGCCACCGACAGCATCCGCCTGGGGATCGGTGCCAACAACAGCAGCACCCCTCCCACGTTGGAAAACAGCGCCAACCTGCTGGCCACGGGCAGCCTGAACATCAGTGGTGGTTCAGGCCTAAGCCAGCAGAGCATCGGCTTGTGGATTTCGGGCAACAGCCGGGTGGCCATCGTTGACGACACACGGACCAGTGTCAACCGTGCACTGAGTCTGGGCAGTGCACGCGATCTGCGCATTGACGGTTTCGTGCAATCTCAGGCCAGCGGCGGCACGGTCACGGTGCAGTCGGGCCGCATGCTGACCATCCAAGGTGTGATTGAAGGGCACGGCAACGTCAGCCTAGCCGGTGGCCTGACCGACAGCAGCGCCATCTCGGTCGCCAGCAGCGCCCTGAGTTACCGCATGAATGCACAGCGCGGATCGGTTGTAGCTGACACCTACTTTGTCGACGCCGACGGCCGCTGGATGGATGCCACAGGCCGTCTGGCGCTTGATGTGAACAATGCCGCCGTCACCGACGCCAATGTCCTGACGCCCACCCAGGTCAGCAGTACAGACAGTGGCGGTGCACCCGTTCGATTGAGCGGCGCCATCATTGACACGGCCGAGGGCGGCACCATCGGCATCAGTGGCAGCGGCATCATGCGGCTTGAAGGGGCAATCGGCCAGTTGTACGCCACCAGCACGCCGGGAGTGCTTGCGCCCAAAGTCCATACGGTCACCATCACCGGCAGCACGCAGGGACAAACGCAAATTTACGCCGATATCTATGCCCAGCAGCGCATCGCGGTGACTGGCAAGGACATCAACCTGTATGCCAACGCCAGGCTGGATGCCCGCTCTTCCACTGGCCAGGTGGAGGTGGTGGCCGAGCAGACACTGTTCATCCAGGGCCAAAGTGGTGGGCTCGATGCGGCGGTGATCCGTTCCAACGACTGGATTCATTTGCGCGGCAACGAAGTCCATACCAGCGGTTCGCTGTCGGCGCAAAACCGTGTCTGGCTCAATGCTGCCAGCGATGTGTACATCTGGGGCCTGATCGACACCCGTGCCGCCGACACAGGCAAGGTGGATGTGCGTGCCGGTCTGGGCAGTGTGCTTTCGAATGCCGGCGCCCGCAGTTCTGAGAGCAACGAGGCCGAACTCAATACCCTTAAGAACAACCTGGGCACCGGCTCTATCTACATGCTCGAGGCCGCCCAGTTGCGCACCCACGGCATTGAGACCATCCGCACGGGCACACTCAACTTGCTCGCCGGTGAGGATGTGGTGCTCGATGCTGGTGCGGTGGTCGGGGGTAACCGCATGATCTCGGTGCCGGTGATCAGCACCCAAACCGTGAGTTACAAGGTGGTCACCGGCTACACCCAAGAGGTGGACCGGGTGATTGATGTGGAGGTGACCAAGCTGGTCCGGACCACGGTCACCGAGGCCGACGGCTTTGAGCGCATTCGCAACGGCTACAGCTACAACGAAATGAAGGTCACGCTGTCGCAGACGGGTTACTACAACGGCGCCACCAAGACCACCCGCAGCTGGTTTGTTGAGGGCGTCGACTACAAGAATGCGTCCTCCAGCCAGGGCAGTGGCTCCCTGGTGAACTGGGGTGCCTATGGCTTGAGCGCGCCAGCGCTGGTCAACGGGCTGCAGCCCACCTTTAGCCAGCTGCCTACAGACGCCCACCGCGATGCAGTGATCGCCACCCTGGGCTTCAAGAAGCTGTACGATTTTTCTGCCAGTGACTTTGTGACCAAGCGGGTGATCAATGGCAATCCGACCCAGTCGGCCTGGATTCCGGAGTGGTCGACACTCAGCACCCCGGCGCGTCAGATGGTTAACCTCAACGTCAACGGCTGGAACGACAAGTGGGTCAACATGCCGGTGGGGGCTGAAGCCGATGTGCTCAAGGTCATCACTGGCGAGCGTCCTGCCAGCGTGTCCACGGTCAACGTGGGCTACTTCTACGATACGGCCAAGGCCATCTACACCCAGGACCGCAGCCGCTTTACCAGTGCGGGCAGTGCGACCACCTATGAGGGCTGGTGGGGTGATCTGCCCTCCGATGGTGGCACGCCCGGGTACATCATTCCTGGTGGTGTGGGCGTGGGCTCGATTTACAACCGCTCTGAATGGGATTGGTGGAGGGTGGAACTGCAGGCCGGTCTGCCTTACCAGTTCTATATGGCTGGCAGCGGCACCGCAGGGGGCTGGCTGCACGATCCCTGGCTGTGGCTGATCGACCCCTGGGGCCGCCAAATCACTGCAGACGACGATTCAGGCGCAGGGCTTGATTCGTTGTTTGGCTTCACACCCAGCTATTCGGGTACCTACTTTCTGGGTGCCGACAATTACCGCGACGGCTCGACCGGTCATTACCAGCTCTATGCCACCGGTTACCGGGACTTGGACAACTCGCCCGAACGGTTCAGTGTGGCCTATGAGAGCGCCACCGGCCAGCGCAAGTACGTGCTGGACAACTACACCACGGCCTTGCCCGCCACACTGGCCTATACGCCAGCCTGGTCGCTGCAAAGCGCCAACACCGCTAACACTTTGGGCGGCCCGAGCAACATTGCGGCGCCGAGCTTTGTCTCTACTGCAGCTTCTGTCAGCAAGGTGGGCAATGTGCGCAGCTTCACCGGTACAGCAGCCCAGGGTTTCGACCCGCGCACCGGTGCCTCCTACCCTTGGTACACCTACGAGACCTACTATGTTGATCGCTACAACTGGACCAGCACCAACACGGCGGTGACCGATGCGCGGGCCACCTTGCACTACAACTGGACCAGCAACGTCACCGACCTCTTTGCCAACCAGATCAAGTTCCGAACCTACGAGGTCGAGACCAAGGTGCCCACGCTGTCCAAGGTCACGCTCTACAAGGATGTGGCGACGACCGAGGACCGCACCGAGACGGTTTCCAAGCGGCTGGACCAAGACGGCGCAGTCCAGAGTGCGGGTGCGTTTGGCGCTGACAGCATCTCTGCCGGCCATGTCAACATCCTGAGCAAGCGCGATGCGCTGCTGACGGGACGCATCTCGGCTGGCAATGACGCACTGGTTTTGACGGGCCGTGACCTGGCCATCCAAGGCAAGCTGGTGGCCGATGCCGCACTGCCAGCCCTCAGCGAAATTCGCGCCGGTGGTCAGGTGCAGCTCAAAGTGGGTCGTGACCTGCGCATGGACAGCGCCGGTGTGGTGACCGCAGGCTACGCACAAAGTGGCCTGGCAGCCACCGCAACGGCTTTGCCGGGTGCCAGCTCGGACATCACGGCCACCGTGGTGGGCACCATGAGCTTGCAGGGCCTGATGCGCGCCACCGACGATGTGCGTTTGATCGCCGGTGGGGACCTCAGCGCAGCGGGGGACATCTTCGCGGTTGGTGACTTGAGCCTGGCTGCTGGCCAGACTTCAGGTGGTACAGGCAGCAGTGGCATGGGCAGTCTGACCACGTGGTTGTCCACCCGCCTGGTCGCTAGCACCGGCAACATCGCCCTGACCGCAGGCGCTGGCCAGGGCGATATCAGCCTTTCGCAAAGCTGGATCGAAGCGCAAGCCGTGGGTGCATCCATCACCTTGAGCGCCGCCGGTGGCAGCCTTTTCAACGCCCAGGCCACGGTGGCACCGTCGGCGGTGACCCTCGACAGCCAGCGGGGTTCGCCACTGCGCGCTCAAATCGTCAACCTGTCCGCTCGCAACCACATCAGTGGTGATGCGCTGCACCAGGGCGCTTTCCTGGTGCAGGCCAGCCAACTCAGCGCTGAAAGCACGGTATCCGGTCGCATCGCCCTGATGAGTTTTGGGGATGTGGCCATCAGCAACCTGAGTACGGCCAGCGGCTCGATTTCCTTGCTGGGCACCGGCAACCTGGCCATTGCGCAAGCCGTGGCCGGGCCAGTCAATGCGCGCAGTGACATCAGCCTAGTGACCCATGCCGGTAATGCGTTGGAGGTGGGCGTGCTCAACGGATCGACCCTTACGCTCAAGGCCGGTGCGGTGCGGCAGGTGCCTGACAACGACCGCAAAACCATCACGGCCAATGCGCTGGTTCTGGAGAGCGCCACCTCGGTTGACTTGCAGCGACTGGATGTGGCGCGGGTCGATGCGCGCGTCACCTCGGGTCGCCTCAATGAAACCCAGGTGATCGACCTGGGCAGCGCCAACGGCGGCAGTTTCACCTTGTCACTGCCCTGGGGATCCGGGACGTATGTGACGCCAACGATTGCCTGGAATGGAACAGGCAGCACGCTGGCCACCGACATCAAGAGCGCCCTGGTAGCTGCAGTCACCCTGGCCGCTGGAACCCCGCTGTTGACCAGCAACGATATCACCGTGATCACCCTGGGCAATAACCGCTTTGAAGTGGTGTTTACAGGGGGCCTGGCAGCCACCAATGTGGGCCAGATCGCCCTGGGCAGCTTGGCCAACCTCAGCCAAGGCAGCAATGCCCGCACCATGACTTATTTCAACGGCTCGGACACCGGCAATCTGAGCCTCCAGTTCATCCGCACAGGAGACATCGCACTCGATCGCCTGTGGACCCATGACGGCACCATTGCCGTGCAGGCCCCTGGTACGCTCATGGCCGGTCTGGTCGAGGCCGGGCGCAGCAGTTTGCGCGGGGCTGCCAGTTCGGCCCTTCAGGATCTGCCCCTGGACATCGATTTGCGCAGCAGCGCCGGTGCCATTCAGGGAATTGGCACGGGGGTGCACGTGGCGGTGGTCAGCCGAGGCACGCAGACGCTGGTCGGTGGAGCGGCCCGACTGGAGGCGGCCACCGGCATGGGTCTGAACACCGACCTGGCCGAGTTGCGTCTGGTGGCCAGCACCTTGGGGGACATCGTCATCAGCGACCAAGCCCGAGCCGGACGCGTTTTGTTGCGTCTGAGCGATGTGCAAGCCAGCGCTGGCTCCTTGTTGATCAGCGCAACGGCCTCGATCGATGTGCTCAAGGCAAACGCACTGGGCAGCAGTCCCAACGCGTTGAGCCTGCGTTCCAGCGAAGGCGACATCGATGTGCGTTCGGGCACACTTGCTGGCAACTTGCCTCGCGTCAAGAGCATGGGCACACTGAGCCTGGATGCGGCACGTGCCTTGTACCTGTCGACGGCTGCTGGCGACTGGGTGGATGCACCACTGTCAGTGAGCCTGAGCGCCGGCAGCAGCTTTGTGCTGCCTACCCAGCAGGCCTACCAGGCCCTGAGTTTGCAGGCTGTATCGGGCGCGTCGATTGAGGTCAACAGCGCCTTGCGCATTGCACAGGGTGCGGTCTATGGTGCCTCGGACACCTTCCTCGCTGGCAGCCGTGTGGCGCTGCGTGCCGGTGCTGACATCACCATTGCAGCGCCGATCAGCACCGCCTTGCTCAACAGCAGCGGTGAAATTGTGGCGGTGGAAAACATCGTCCTGGAGGCTCGCGGCAGCGATGCACGCCAGATCCAGGTGCGAGACTCGCTCTCAGGCCTTCGGGTGATCGAGACCGCCGATGGGGCCCGGTATTTTGAAGCCAACCCGCCCGCGTCTCTTACCGCCACCGATTACCTGCCCTCGGGTGAGTACTGGATTGACCAGCGCGTGGTCGGAGACATCATCTACCATGTCTTGGATGCGCTCGACTACCGCGCCAGCGCATCGGGCACTGCGCTGAAGGTACTCAGCACGAATGTCAACGGCACGGGGACACTGTTCAGCAATTCTGCCACCCCGGTGGCCTACGCGGCCTCCTCGGCTGCTGACATTTCAGCCGGCAAGATCATCCAGGTCATGAACCGGGGCCAGACTGCGGTCGATCCGGCCATCATCTCTGCACAGCGCGCCAGCCTGAACCTGAGTGAGCTGTCTCTGGCGGGTACGGTGAGCCTCAAATTGGGTACCCAATCGTCCAGCGCAACGGTGATCAGTGCCGTCATCGCCAGCGTTTCTGACCTGCAACCGCTGGTCAATGCGATCAACGCCCAGACGGGGGCTACGGGTGTCACAGCCGCGCTGGTGGGCGGGGCCGTTGCGCTGTCGCGTGCCGATAACCGCAGCATCGCGGTGTCGGACTTTGTGCACAGCGCGGGGGGCACCCTGCAAGCCAGCGGCAGCCTGTCGCAGTCTTACACGCTGGCCAATGTCAGCAACGCAGCCGATCGGCAGACGGTCATGGCGTTCGCCATGCGTCCGCTGACCGAGACCCAATACAGCAGCACCATCAACCTCAATCAGGCCACGGTGCCCTACAAGCTGGTCAGCATCAGCGCCAACAGCCCGGCGGGCACCCTGCTGGGCAACGTGGTGGTGACGGCCGGCCAAGCACTGGACCTGGACCGGATGACGATCAACGCCACCGGACGGGTGGAGCTGACCACCACCAGTGGCGCGCAGATCGGCCAGTTGCTGACCCTGGAAAACAGTGCCGGACGCGTCCTGGCATGGCAGGTGCTGGATGCCACCACTGTCAACACCGGAGTGAGTTGGAATGCGAACCAGATTCCCTCAGGCAACTGGTCCCTGCGCTCGGTGCTACGCGATGCGGCCGGCAACGCCTCATATTCCAGCGGTTACCGCAGCATCACGGGCACTGGTGCAGCGCAGACCCCATCCTGGAGTGCCGTAGCGATCAGCAGCAGCGGCACCCTCAACAGCGCTCAGCCGCAGATTGCAGGGACCGTCAGCGGCACCGCCTTTGCACGCGTAGTGATCTTTGAAGGCAGCACCCAATTGGCCGAGGTGCGATCCAACCAGACAGGGCAATGGAAGGTCACCCTGCCCGCACTGAGCGAGGGCAATCACAGCCTGGTGGCTCGGGTCCTCAATGAGGACGGCAGCACGGCGCTGAGCTCGGCAACCGCCACCATCCGCATTGCCACGGCACTGCCGCAGGCACCCGTTATCACTGCCTACAACGCAGGCGCGGGCACGCTCGGTGGCACGGCCGCTGCACAGACCAGCGTGAAAATCTACAAGGCCGGCGTGCTGGCCCAAACCGTGGCGACTGACAGCAATGGCCATTGGAGCAGCACCAACCTGAGCCTGGCCAATGGCGTGCATCTGCTGCAGGCCTCGGTCACAGTCGATGGGGTGGAAAGCGGCTTGTCGGGCACTTGGCGGCAATCGGTCGGCACCCCTGCGGCCCTGAGCGCCTCCGACCTGACAATCAGCAGCCACAGTGGTGATGTGGTGATCAACCGCCAGGGCGAGTTTGCCGGTGTGCTGCTCTCTGGCACCGTGGTCAGTGGTGCCAGTGTGGCCGTCAAGCTCGCACCAGGCACAACGCGAACCGCCTGGATGGAGGGCGAACAGTGGTTCTACCGGATCGACGCCACCGACGTTGCCGCCATCACGGGCGGCACCCTCGAAGTGGTGGCCACCAGCAGCTCGGGTGCGAGCTACGGCATCACCAAAAATGTGAGCAAAGATGTCACGGCACCCACCCTCAGTGCCCAGATCTTGTTTGGTGCGGCCGGTCAATTGGCATCGGACACGCTGATCATCAGTCCGGCCAATCGCAGCAGTGGGGTGAGCCTGGCCTTGACCGCCAACGAAAGCACCGTTTATGTCAAGCTCGGTGATGGCGACGAGCGTTCGGTTTCCCTCAGCAATGGGGCCGGCACCTACGCATTGACCGATGCAGATTTCGCAGGCTTGGGCAACGGCCAGACCACTTTGCGGGTCAGGGCAGTGGATGCGGCAGGCAACCAGACGACCCGGATTTTGGCCGTGGATGTGCGGGCCGTCTCGGATGGCCCGGCCAACATCGCCAACCTGGTGGGTGACACCGGTCGTCCCGACTTCATCACCAGCGCACGCAGCGGTCTGGTGGCCAACGGCACCATGCCCGCTGGCTCCACGGTGGCCGTCAGCTACAGCTGGACGCCCACTGGCGGCTCGGCCACCAGCGGGACCATCACGGGCGGGAGCCTGGTGCAAAACACCCTCAGCGGTTTGTGGTCGGCCACACTGCCCACCCAAACGAGCGATGGCTTGCTCAGCCTTTCGGTGGTGGCGACCAACGTGGCAGGGGTCTCGGCCAGTGCCGCCAGCCAGGATGTGCGCATCGACGCCACAGCGCCAGCCGCACCGGTGATCAGCACCGTGGGTGGCCTCAACGGGCGACCCACGGTCAGCGGAACTGCCGAGGCTGACAGCCTGGTCAGCGTCTACTCAGGTGTCAACCTGCTCGGCCGCACGGTGGTGGCCGCCGATGGTGCCTGGAGTTTCACACCCGACTATGCTCTGGCACCGGGGGCGCACAGCTTCACTGCCAAAGCCAACGATGTGGCGGGCAACTTCAGCACCCCTTCGACTGCGCAGGCGCACACGGTCAATTCGGCTGGCTTGAGCTTCTTGCCAGTGACCGGTGACAACGCGGTCGATGCCATCGAGCGTGACACGACGCAAAGCCCGACGCTCACGCTGCGTGGCGTGACCACCGCGTCTCAGGTTTGGGTGTCGGTGGATGGTGGCGCGGCAGACAGCGCGACGGTGGCGCGCACGGTCAGTCAGGTCAATTTTGCCGATCAGACCGGGGTTTATGCGGTCGCGCCCAACATCACATTCACGGGGGGCGTGTCCTCGCCCATCACCGTGAGTGGCGTGCTGGACGCCCATGGCACGCTCAGCGTGCCGGCCATCAGCGACAGCTTTACCTCGACGCCCACGGTAAGTATTGCGCCGGTGTTGGCCAGCCATGCCAGCTTGAATGAGGTCGCCTTGGCGTCCATCCCAACGCCGTTGGGAAGCTTTGCGATCAACCCCACGGCATACCCGGGCACGGCCAGTGTGCTGGAAATGACCTTGACGGACGCCCAGGCAGATACCGTGACCGGACTCGGCTTCACGGTCGGCGGTGCTGCAGTCAACCTCAGTGGGGTCGACTTCACCACGGTCACCACCGGGCAACTCTTAGCCAGTGAACTGGCCAAGAGTTCCTCATTTAGCAGCGCCGTTTACGCGGGCGGCAAACTGACCCTGACCACCGCGGCAAAGGGGTCGGGCTCAGCCGCCATCGCACTGACCGGCGCAGGCGCGCTGCTCGCCAGCAGCTCAGCAGTGGGCACCGCCACCGTTGTGCAAGGCACTGACCAGCTGGTTTTGACTTTGACCGGTGTGCAAGCAGCTGGCGTGGCGTCCCTGGGGTTCACGGTCGGCGGTGCCCAAGTCAGCGATGTGAACCTGTCCGCGGCCAATAACCATGCCAGCCTGGCCAATGCCCTGCAGGGCAGCGCAGCACTGGATGCCATCGTCGTCGGCAATCTGATTGTTGTGACCGCCTCACAGGCAGCCGCGGCGAGCCTGTCAGGAGGCACGCCTGCTGGTGCCACCCTCCTCACTGCGAACGGGGCCACATCAGCCGTCTTTGGCGCTCCCTCCCTGTCCATCGCCCCGATCGTGTTGGCCTCCAGTTTGGTGCTGCCGGTAGGCAAGAGCTTTGTGCTGGCCCCAACGGTGAGTCTTGTCAATGGGGCTGTCAATGTGGGCAATGGTGCCGGCGCCTCCGCCGTGGCCACGCTGAACGCCGATAAGAGCCAGTTGACCATCACCGTGAGCTTGCCCACCGGCCACAGCTACCAGGCCGGCGACACGCTGGATCTGACGCTGGACTCGGTCATCACTGCCGCCAGTGCCGCCACCGCGTTGCTCAACACTGCCGAATCGGCCTGGACTTACGACCTCAGCGCAGCACAGCGCATAGCGTTGGCGGCCAAGGTCGGCACCTTGGGTGAGGTCGACATCGCCGCCGTGGGTAGCGGCTACACCGACGGTCTTTTTTCCCTGACGGTTGCTGCCCCTTCAGCGGGAGGCACCCAGGCCGCGGCGACGGCCACCATCGCTGGTGGCTTGGTGACGGCGGTGACCGTCACACAGGCCGGCTCGGGTTACACATCTGCGCCCAGCTTGGCCCTTCCCACGGCAGCAGGCAGTGGCAGCGGCGCGGCGCTGGTCGCGCGCTTTGCCACCGCCACTGTTCGCGTGGACACGCTCAACACCTTCAACAGTGGCAGCCAGATCAGTCGCACCGTGCAAGTGCCGGTGACCGGCAGCACTTTGGTGGGCACACCGATTGCGCCGCAGATCACTCTGGTGGCTGGCGGCTCCATGGCTGAAAACGCACGCGTCAGCGGCATCGCCGATGGTGGGGCGCTGATCGATGTCTACAAGACCAACATCAGCGTCGCTGCCAACAAGCTGGGCACCACCCAGGCCGATGCGCAGGGCAACTGGTCGTTTGACCTGTCATCCGAGCAGGGCCTGAGCTCCAACACCGCGCTGCTGGCCACGGCCAGCAGTACAACGCTCACCAGTGGGGCCTCCAATGCGGTGATCTTTACCGTGGGCGGCCCGACGCTGAGCTTCACGGCCGTCTCTGGCAACGACAGCATCACCCGCAATGAATCCGGGCAAGGCCTGGTGATCACGGGATCGGCCGGTAGCCGTGTGACAGCGCTCACCCTGAGCGTCAATGGCAGCACCCCCATTAGCAAGGCCGCCAGCCTCACGCCTTCTCCCACGGGCCAGGACTGGGTGGTGGTGTTGACGCAGGCCGAACTCGTGGCCCTGGGTGATGCCGGGCTGAGGAACTTCACGCTGACCGCCAGCGATGCCAGCAGCCGCAGCATGGTGCTCACGCGCGCCGTCCAGGTGCAGGTGTTGCAACCCACCACTGCCCCTACCATGGGCGCGATTTCACTGACCGGCAACACGGTCGAAGTGGCCGGTACCGCACCAGCGGGCAGCGCCATCTTGCTGTTGGCTCGTTCGAGCAACGGCAGCGACCTGATCGGGCAGGTGGGCAGCGGCACGGCAGCAGCCGACGGAAGCTGGCAAATCACCACCAGCCCGCTCAAAGCGGGCACCTACGCGTTCACTGCGGTCCGCGCGGACAGCTACGGCAACATCAGCAGTGAGAGTGGCTTGAGCGCGGTGGCCACGGTCGGAGGCTCGGCTGCGCAGACCCCCCAAATTCTGGGTCTGGCCAGCGACACCGGTCGCCCCGCTGCAGCGGTCACCAACAGCTTAACGCCAAGCCTGCAGGGCTTGGCCAGCGCAGGGGCGACGGTGCGCGTTTCGTTCAAAGGGGTGGATGCCAACAACAGCATCACCTTGACCACCCTGGGCGAGGCCGTGGCCAATGGCTCGGGCTTTTGGAGCCTTGACCACAATGCCAGTGTCGGGCTGGGCCAGTACACCAGCAGTCTGGCCGCAGGCAGCACCTACACTCTGGTGGCGCAGGATGTCACCGGCACGCTCAGTGATTGGTCAGATGACTGGGTGCTGAGCGTGGACAACCAGGTCAACCCACCGGCCATCACCACACCGGCCGGTTCGGTTGGAACCGCCCGCCCAACCCTGGCCGGCACAGCCGATGCCCAGGTACGGGTGCAAATTTTTGACGGCAGCACGCTGATGGGCGAGACCCTGTCCAATGCTGCCGGCAACTGGCTGTTCACAGCCGCTGTCGATCTGAGCGATGGCAGCCATGTGCTCAAGGCCAGCGCCATCGATCCGGCTGGCAACACCAGTGCTGATTCCGCCACCGTGACGCTGAACATTTCGACCGGCACCCCTGGCTTGAGCTGGGGTGTGGTGGCCGGCGATGATGTGATCACAGGCTTGGAGCGCGATGCCGGGGTGACTTTGCGGGGCGGGTCGAGCGATGCGGTTCAGGTCAAGATCGCATTTGCCGGCGTCAATCGGCAGGCTGTTTTGAATGGCACCAACTGGAGCTACACGCTCAGCAGCGACGACTTCTCAGCCGCCGGGGTGGGCAGCAATGTGGTCACCGTCACCGCCATCAATGCGCTTGGCGTGGAGCGCTCTGTCACCCGATCGCTGGATTTCAGCGTGGCCAAGTTGGCCGTGCCCACATCACCCGCTGTGTCCGGCAGCTCGATTGCGGTGTCTCCGGGCGTGGTCGGTGGCGTTTCCAACACGCGTTACCGCGTGGGTGCGGACACCTTGGTGATCAACTCGGCTGGCAATATCAATGTCATGACGGATGTGCAACGCGCCGAATTGACGACCCTGGCAGCGGGCACCAGCGACTTGAACCTGTCCATCCAGGAGGCTGACGACCTCGAGTTTGTGGCCTCCCTAGCCGGTGGCAAGTTGCTGGCCACCGCGGGTGGCACCATGACGATTCGCGATGTGCGATTCACCGGTGCGGCCAGCAACAGCAACCGGATGGACTTTCTGGCGGGGGCAGGTGGCGTCATCATCGACCGCATCGATGCCGGCCACAGCAGTGGTGTGGGCGGTGAGGTCTACATCCGCACCTCGGGCAATGTGTTTGAGGACACCAGCAGCAGCGCTCTGGACCGTCTGGAGGGAGTGGCCTGGGATGCGGCCATCGACCGCAGCAAGAGCATCGACATCACGGCCCGCTACTTTGAAACGGTTTCCTTCAATCAGGCCACCGATGCGTCGAGCCTAGCCAACTACAACAACCAGATCCTCTCGGTCACCGGTCTGGAGCTGTCAGACAACCTGCGTAACAACGCCATCAGCTCCGCCAAGATCGGCTGGGACTCGACTTTCACCTTGTCCGACATGCCCAATCCGGGCAGCCTGGGTTACCAACTGGGCGGCTACTACGCCACCGCACTCAACAACAGTGGGCAGGCCAACTGGACTGCCAATGACCTGAATGTGGTCGGTGCTTACACCACCAGTACCATCAACCTGACGGGCAGGGACTTGGTTAGCAGCGGTACGCTCTCGAGTGCCAGCGCTGTCGTGCTCAGTGCCAGCGATGAATTGCTGATCGCGACGAGTGCGGTCATCGCTTCGAGAGGCGACAGCACGGTCAGTCTCAGTGGTGGCACGGGGGGCATCCGCATGGCGGCCGATGCCCTGCTTGACACCGAGGGTGCCATTTCCCTGAGTACCTCCGGGGGCGGCGACATGCAGCTCGGACGAATTCAGGGTGGCAGTGGGGGCGCGTCCATCCAATCGGCTGGCGATGTTTCTTTGGGTCAAACCAGCCTGGTCAATGCAGGTAACCTGAATGTGACGGCTGCCGGCGCGGTCAGCGGTGATCAGGCGCTCACAGTCAGCGGTGTCACGACCATCAGCACGGGCACCAGCAGCAGCACAGCGGTCATCACGGCCACACTCAGCGGGGGTGCCATCGGCAGCCTGAGCTTAGCGTCGGCGACTTTGCGTCCGGACTGGCTGACCGCAGCCAACACCGATCGCATCACCGTCAGCGTGGCGGCGCCGGCCAGTGGCACGCGCGCCGCGGTCAATCTGGGGTTTGATGCCAGCGGCAACCCGGTTGCCACCCTCTTCAATGCAGGCTCGGGCTATACCGGTGTACCGGTCATCACGCTCACCTTGGCCGACTCGGTCAGCTTGACCGGGGCCAATAACTTCAGCGGAACGCTGTCGATCGGCAACGCCGCCAGTGTGGTGGTGCGCGATGTCGATGCACTCAGCCTGGGTACGCTCAATGCCGCTGGCGCCGTGGCCCTGACAGCCGGCGGAGCCATCACCAGCACCGGCGCGGTGCAAATCGGCGGTGAACTCACGCTGGACACGCGTACCAGCGAAGTGCAGCGCATCAGCACGGGCACACACACCGGTGGCACTTACACCCTGACGGTGCAGGTCCCAGTGGCGGGCGCCAGTCAGACCAGCCACACCACCGCAGCTCTGGCCCATGACGCCACAGACGCGCAAATACAGTCGGCCCTGACGAGCGCCCTGGTCAGTGTGCAGGGGGCCGTGGTGAGCGTCAGCAGCAAGGATGTTCGCTTCAGCGGCAGCCTGGGCGGCATCGACCTGTCAAGCATGACCCTGACCAGCAGCCTGAGTGGCGGCAGCGGACAGGGCGTGAGCCAGTTAAGCGCCGGCTCCAGCGGCAACATCACGCTGGACAACATCAACAACAGCATCGAAGGCGATGTCACGGTGGCCGGTGGTAACGATGTGCGGATCCGCTCCATTGGCGGTTTGCACATGGTGTCGGCCCGCATTGGCAACAACCTCTACATCGAGGCCATGGCACCCGTCTCGGGTGAGTCTCAGGGCGTACGCAACAACGATGGCTGGGAAGTACAGGGTTGGACGCAAATTGAGGCCGCTGGCCAGGACGTGGTCCTCACGGCAGACCACCAATTTGTGGGTGCGGTGAGCATCAATGCCCGCAACGTGATCATCAACGACATCGACGACATCGTTCTGGGCCATCTGAACATCACGGGCAGCCTGACGGTCATCGGTGGCGGCAACATCACTTTGGCCGCAGGGGGGGCTGTGGTGGTGGCTGGCCTGACCACGCTCACGGCGACGCAGGCCATCAACCTCGGTGGGACGGGCAACAATTTCAATGGGCTGGCCATTACCCAGGCGCAAAGCGCTTTGATCACGGACCTCAGTGGTTTGAACCTGGCTGGCGTCAATGTGGCTGGCAATTTCAGTCTGAGTGCCGCGGGTGACATCACCGACAGTGGTGCCACAGCCGTGGGTGGCGGCTTGGTCATGGCCGCTGGCGCTGGCAGTGTGACCCTCGACGCAGGGCTGCGAGCCACCGGCAACGCCAGCATCTCCGGTGGTGCCATCAGTCTGGGACAAACCACGGCGGGCGGTGACCTCAGTGTCACGGCGGGTGGTGCTGTGCTGCTGGCCAGCGGGGCGGCGGACCTACTTTCCGTGGCGGGCAACTTCGTGCTGAGCGCGGGTGGGGCGGTCAGTGATACGGGCGCGGTACAAATTTCGGGCACGACGACCGTCAACGCCAGCGCACAGGCGGTGACCCTGGACAGCGTGCGAAACGACTTCACAGGCACTTTGAGCCTGACGGCAGGCAGCGCCAGCCTCACCGATGCCAACAGCCTGAGCTTGTCGGCCACCGTGGCTGGCACCATTGCGCTGAACACTGGCTCGGCCTTGAGCCTGGGGACGACTTTTGCGGCCGACTTGAGCATCACGGCAGGGGGTGTCCTCACCGATACGGGTGCACTCACAGTCTCGGGCACCACCACCTTGAGCCTGGGTGGCGCCGATGCCACGCTTGACCATGCCAGCAACAACCTGGGCACATTGGTCGTCAGCAGTGCCCGCCATCTGAGTTTGACCGATTCGAGCGGCCTGGTGCTGGGTGGCAGCGCCCTCGGTGGTGACCTCGCCTTGCGCCTGGGCGGGGCCCTCACACAGGCGGCCAGTGCTGACCTCACCGTGGGTGGCAGTACCTCGATCACGACCCACAGTGGCCAAAGCATCACGCTGGACAACATGAACGGTACGCAATCGCGCAACGATTTCGTGGGTGCGGTCACCATCGTCAGCGGCAACCATGTCAGCCTGAGTGACCGCAACGCACTGAACCTGGGGGCTTCCAGCATCAGCGGCAACCTCAGTGTGACCTCTGCCGGATTGCTGTCTGACAGCGGTGCTCTGCTGATTGGCGGCAGTTTGAGCCTTGATGCGGGCAGCAGCGACATCGTGCTGGACAACGACAACACCCTGGGCGGCTCGGTCAGCGTGGTCAGTGCCCGCAATCTGAGCCTGAGCGACAGCAATGCCCTGTCGCTGGGTGATGTCACGCTGAGCGGCAATTTGATTTTTATGCTGGGCGGCACGCTGTCACAAAGCAGCGGTGTGGCCAGCCTGAAGGTGGCTGGCAGCAGCGAAATCGGTGTGGCCAGCGGCAGCGATGTGTTGCTGGGCAACAGCATGGCTGGAGGCGCACTCAACCGCTTTGGCGGGACCGTGTCGGTTGACAGCGGCGCGCGCGATGTGAGCTTGAGCAGCGACGTGGCCCTGGACCTGGGCAACATCACGGCGAGCCGCGACCTCAGCGTTTTGGCCAATGCGGCGGTCAGTGACACTGGCCGACTGAATATTGGCGGTCATTTCAGCGTGAGCGCTGCCTCGGCAGCAGCCACCCCAGTGGCGCAGAACATCGTCATCGACGGTAATGGCCACGCTGTCAGTGGCACATTCAACGTCAGTGGCGCGCAAGTCACACTGCGCGAGAACGCTGCCATGCAATTAGGGGTCATCAACGCAAGCGGTAATCTGACCCTCACAGCGGCAGGGGCGATCACTGGCAGCAGCGCCATCACGGCGGGTGCGGGCACCCGCATCGATGCCGCCGGCTACGCTGTCTCCCTGAGCAATGCGGGCAATAACTTCACCGGAACGGTGACCGTGGTGTCTGCCGCCAGCATCACGCTGGCCGATGTTGATGCATTGAGCTTTGCCGGTGCCGCCATCGGTGCCAGTGCCGACCTCAGTCTGACCGCTGGTGGTGTGCTGGCATTGCTGGGCAACGTCAGCAGTGACCGTGACATGACGCTCAATGCATCGAGCGTTCAGATCGGTCAGACCACCGTAGCAGGCCATCTGATTGCGAGCGCCAGCAGCGGCGCGATCACCCAAAATGCAGAAACGGCCTTGCGGGTGGGCGGCAGCACCACCCTGAGCGCTCAGACCTTGACCCTGGCCCATGCCAGCAACAGCTTTACCGGTGCGGTCTCACTTTCGACCAGCAGCGGCGCTGTGACCGGTCACGTTAGTCTGCGCAGTGCAGGCTCGCTGCAGTTGGGGGCTTCCAGCGTCCAGGGAAACTTGAGCTTGCAGGCAGATGGTGCCATCACCCAGAGTGGCGCTTTGCAGGTGCAAGGCACGACCAGTGTGGCCGTGGGTGCGACCAACAGTGTCACGCTGTCCAATGCAGGCAATGATTTGACCGGCGCCCTCAGCGTGGCTTCGGTGCGCAATCTGACATTGAGCGACCTGAATGCCCTCACTCTGGGCTCAGTCAGTGTCTCGGGCAATCTGAGTCTGACCACGGCCAGCCACATCAGCCAAGTTGCGGGCGCGGCGCTGAGCGTGAGCGGCACCAGCACGCTCAACAGTTCAATCGTTGGTGACATCGTCCTGTCCGAATCGACCAATTACTTTGGTAACGGGGTGGTCATCGCGCAGGCTCGCAACGTCACGATGGGTGCTGAAGGCGGCGTACACATCATTTCGGCCAACGTGGCGGCCAACTTGCAGATCACCTCCACATTGGCCAACGACAGCTCGATTGGTGTGAGAAACAGCCAGGTCTGGGTGATCGGCGGCAACATCACGATCAATGCCACCGGCCAGAATGTGACGCTGACCCAGCCGCATGATTTCCAGGGGGTGTTGAGTATCAACGCCAACAACGCCACCATCAATGATGTGAACAATCTGGTGCTGGGTACGGTGGTGATGAGCGGTAACCTGCAGGTGTCGGTCGGAGGTCATTTGAGCGTTGCCAATGACGGCAGTCTCAGCGTCTATGGCAACACCAGTTTGCAAGCGGGTGGCCGCATTGTGCTGGGTGACACCACCATAGGCGCCTTCAATTCGGCAGCCAACCTGAGCCTGATCGCTGGCGCGGCAGATGGCATCAGCCAGGATGCGGGCAAGCTGCTCAAGGTTTATGGCAGCACTTCACTTGTGGCTGGCAGTGCCGGCATCGTGCTGGCCAATGCCAATGGCAGCACGGCCTTGAACGACTGGGTGGGGCTGGTGAGCGTGGCCAGCGCAGGCGTGGTCACCTTGCGCGACAGCAACGCGTTGCAGTTGGCGGGCAGCTCAAGCGATGCCATGAGCCTGACGACTGGCGCTGGCGCTGGCATCAGTCTGGGCACCGTCACCGTGGGCACCTCGGGTGCCGCTGCCAACCTCAGCTTGAGCAGCGGCTCCGGCATCACGCAGACCAGTGGTTCGGCGCTCACGGTCTATGGCAGCAGCAATTTGAGCGCCTTGACCAACATTACGCTGGCCAACCGCAATGGAGCGGTTGCGCTCAATGATTTCGTTGGCAGCGTCCATGTGGCTGCTGCGCAAGATGTGCAGCTGGCCGACAAAAACGCCCTGGGGTTTGCGGCGCAGTCGGTCAGAAGTCTGGATGTGGCGGCAGCGGGCGCGCTTGGTCTGGGGCCGGTGACCGCCAGCGGCTCGTTGTCGGCCAGTGGCAATTTCACGCTGACTGGCAACTTAAGCGCCCAGTCGTTGAGCCTGGTCTCAAGTGCTGCGCTCAACATGGCCGGGTACTCCCTGAACGCTACCGACAGCGCGGGCAGCGTGCTGTTGCGCGCCCAGGGCGACATCACGTTGGGACGCATTCGGGCCCTGAATGGTGATGTCACCATCGACAGCCTGGCCGGCACCGTGCAGGACGGTTTGCTGAGTGATGAGCGTAATGTGGCCACGGGTGGCGCTGTGTCGATCAAGGCTGGCAGCACAAGCCTTACCGCCAGCACCATGGCAGTGCGCCTTTGGAGCAGCCTGGGCACCACGTTTGCAGCGGATGCGCCGGGCACACTGGATGTGATGGCGGCAAGCATCAATGACCTCAGCGCCAATAGCGGTGTGACCGTTGGCATTGGCAGCGGCAGTGGCAGCATCTTCACCGGTGTGCTGTCGACGGCGGGTGATCTCTCGCTCGATCTGGGCAGTGCCGGCATCACCATGGCCGCCGGTTCTGCCCTGCGCGCGGGCGGCAACCTGAGCTTGAGCGCCAGCGGCGCGCTCACGCTGGCTGAGTTGAGCGCTGGACAAGTGGTGAGCATCACCACCAGCGCAGCGATCACTGCGCTGTCGGACGTTGACACCCAGACAGCCGCAAATATCAAGGGAGCGACCGTGTTGCTCAGCGGCGCCGCCATCGGCAGCAGTGTCCAGGCCTTGCGCATTGATGCGGTGGGCAGCGGCTCGACGGCGGGCGTCATTCGTCTGGTGAACACGCCCAGCACGCCGACAGCCGGTGACGCTTATCTGGCCATCGTCACTGAGCTCAATGGCAGTGCCCGCCGCACCGTGGAGCTGGGGACCAGCAGCGATGATTGGGCGGTTGGCGGCCTGCTCCAGCTCAGCGCCAGCACTGCCAACTTGAGCTTCAAGGGCAACATCATCGCAGGCAGTGTGGACATCGAAGCGGCACAGGGTTCGTTGACCATGAGTGACGGCAAGACCTTGCAATCGACCGGCAACATAGAGTTGGCCGGTGCAGCTGGCGTTGGTCTGTCGCGTGTGGTGGGCAGCAGCACCGATGCGAGCCAGTTGATCTTGGTGCGCAGTGATGCCGGGTTGATCTCGGACCTGAGCGCAGACGAACTGGCCAACATCAGCACTGCCGGCGACCTGCGCCTGAGTGCGCGCGCCATCGGGGCCAGTGGCAGCGCCGACATCGATGTGCTCGCGGCTCGCCTGCACGAAATGACGGCCACCACCGGTGCGGTGTTCCTCGATGCCTTGGGCAGCAGCCAAACCTGGGTCGGGACGGTCAGCGCCGCCGGTGCATTTGACCTGCGTGTTTCACAGGGCGAGGCCCTGTTGGCCGGTCAGATCAGCGCCGGACTGATCAACCTCGACGTGGCGGGTCATATTCTGCAGGACGACGGCATGGTGATGGTCACCGCTGGCACTGCCAGCCTGCGCGCCGGTGGCGACATCGCTTTGGCCCGATTGCTCGGCGGCAACGGCAGCGTGACCTTCAGCGCCATCGGGGCGGTGCTTGATGCATCCACCTCGAGCGCCGCCAACATCGTCATGGGCACGGGCTCCTTGTCCATAGAGGCGCAGCGCATCGGCGCAATCGACAATGCTTTTGACATCGATGCCGGCAACATCACCCAAATCAAGGCCAACGAAACCTCCACGTCCGCCAGCGCCATCCATGTGTCTTCGACCCGCTTTGGTGATGTCACCACGCTTGGGCGTCTTGAGACCGTGGGCCAGGCGCAATGGCTTCAGACCACGGGTCACCTGGCGCTCACCGGTGCCGTCAGTGCAAGTACGCTGAGCTTGCAAGTCACCGGGGGAGACCTCAGGCAGAGCGCTGGCAGCTTGGTGGTCACCAGTGACTTGGCTTTGCAGGCCTCTGGAAACATGGTGCTCGCTGGCATGAGCAGTACCCATGGCAATATCGGTTTGGTTGCTGGCGGCGCGATATTGGATGGGACCGCCAGCGCCGAGGCGGTTCTGCTGACCACGGCCGCGGCCGGCAAGTCGATTTCCTTGCAAGCGGGCAGCGGCATCGGCCTGGACGACCAGAGTGGCGACCTGGAAATCAACACCGATGCCTTGCTGTTGGCCAGCACCTCGCAGGGCGGTATCTACCTCAACAGCGTGCGCAGCCTCACCGTGCACGAGGTCACAGCCGCCGAGCAGGCCAGCGTACGCTTGAGCAGAGGCTCCCTGACCCTGACGGGCTCGACATCTGGCCGATCGGTTCAGATCGCGGTGGCAGCCGGGGCATTGTCGATGCAAGCCAATGCAGTGGTGCTCAGCCAGTCGGGCGTCAGCCTGGCGTCGGCACAGGGCATGGACATCACCCGAGTGCTGGCATCCGGACCGAATGCCCAAGTCAGCCTGAGTGCTGGTGGACTGTTGCGGGATGCCTCGCTGATCGAGCCAGGCGAGCTGGGTGGTTGGAACATCGAGGCCAATGGCTCTGTGTCGCTCTCGGCCCTGGCCATCGGAGAGATCAGTAACAGTTTCGATGTCAAGACGACCGAGCTGAGCGGTAGCGCGAACAGCGCCGGGGCCTGGCTCAATACGGGCCATTACGACCCCGCTGGCGGCACCATTGCGCTGACGGCCGATGCCATCAGCGGCTCGGGGCACCTGAACATGATCTTGCTGACGGGCGATCTGCTGATCAGCCAGAGTTTCTCAGCCAGTACGGTGGACTTGCAAGCCCTGAGCGGCAGCATCCAGATGAGCGACGGCGTGGTGTTGAGCGCCGTGGGGAACATGAACCTGGTCTCCGGGGACGATATGGTGCTGTCTCGTCTGGTGACCAACACCGGCCGCGTCACTTTGACCGCTGGTGGCAGCATCATCGATGGCTCGAGTTCCGAGTTGGCCAACGTCACGGGCACACAATCGGGCGCCAGCTTGGAGATGAACGCAGCCCGCATCGGCAGCGACGTACCGGTGGTGGATGAGCGCCAGTTCATTGACCTGGGCGGTGCCACGGGTGGGAGCTTCGTGCTTTCGCTGACAGTGGACGGGGTGATCCGCAGCACCGAGGCCATTGTGTTCAGTACAGGTGTGAGCGACACGCAGACGCTGCGCGATGCGCGCATCGCGCAGGCACTCTCCGCACTGGGTTTTGCGGGTGCCACCTACAGCGTTGTGTCTGGCGAAGTCACCTTTGGCGGTTCGCTGCAAAAGCGCGATATGCCCACCCTGTTGCTCGAAGGCTCGGCCTTAACCGGTAACACTTCGCCCCCACTGATTGTGGTGACCCAAGAAGGCGGCGTGCCGGGTGACATCAACCTGAATATCGCGCGTCTGGCCCAGGTCCGGGGCGGGGCGCAAGGGGTGTATCTGCAATCTGAGCGCAGCCTTGAAATGGGCAGCCTGAGCATCAGCGGCGACCTGGTCGTCGAAGTGGGCAGTGGTGATCTGGTGATCACCGCATCGCAAAGCGCCCGCAACCTGAGTTACCAGGTGCTGGGCGGGCAACTGACCATGAACGACGGTGCCGTGGCCACGGCGGCTGGCTCGGCCGACCTGTACGCCTACCGAGACCTGCGCCTGTCGCGCCTGGTCGTGGCTGGCAGCGCCAGTGGCAGCAGTGGGGATGCGCGGGTGGTCTCGGATTTAGGCAGCATCATCGACAACAGCTCTGGTGAGGGGCTCGACCAGGAAAACATCGTCGTCGCCCAGGGCAGTCTGACCCAGCTTAAGGGCCAGTCGGTGGGCTCGCGCTTTGTTGGCTCGGAAATTGATGTCGATGCGCAGCGCCTGGGCACCGTGCAGGCCAGTACGGGGGGTGCCTTTGTGCAAGTCACCGGCGCTTTGGGCAGCCAGGTGAACATCACCGAGGTGCTGGCCAATGGCAATGGTGCGGATGTCGGCCTGAGCGTGACCCTGGGCGGCGCCAGGGTTGATCGCCTGGCTGCCAGCGACCAGATCGGTGTTGCTGTCGAAGGCGCTGGCACCACCCCCCTGACTGTGGCCTTGAGCCTTGGTGAGGTCAGTGCCGGGGGCGATCTGACCTTGAGCAACAGCCTGGGCGATATCGTGCAAAGTGGCACCTCGACCTTCGTTCGTGCCGATGGCAATGCGGCCTGGACGCGTTTGAGTGCCGGTGGTGACATCGTGCTGTCTGTCAGTGGCAACGACTTTGCGAACCTGTCCATCACAACGGCCCGCGATGCGCAAGTGCGCGACCGTGACGGGCTCAATCTGGGCTCGATCGGCGTCAGCCGTGACCTCGCTTTGTTTTCAAGCGCAGAGACCACGCTTTTGCAGGGCCAGAGCGTGCAGGCCGGCCGCCAGGCCAGCCTGCAGGTCGACAGTGGCAACCTGGTTTTGGTTGGCACCAACACGGTTCAGGCACAAACTGAGGACTTGTCCATTGTTCTGAGCGCAGGCGGCGTCACCGGACTGGGCAGCAGCGCCTTGAGGGCTGGCCGGGATGTGTTGTTGCAAGCCCAAGGCGAGGTGGGCTTGGGCGGCACCACCCTGGTTGAGTCCGGACGCGATGTGCGCATGAACATCCGTGGCAGCCTGAATACCAGTGGCACAACCACGGTCACGGCCACGGCCGGTGCCGTGGCCATTGCCAGCACCTACAGCGGCAACCTGAACCTTGCAGGTACCACCCGCATGACGGCGGCCACTGGCCTCGGCATTGTGCTGACCGAGGGCCAATGGACCACCGCCACAGGCTCGAGCACCACGCTGCGCACCAGCGGCGGGCTTTTGAGCGCTGCTCTGGCGAACGGCGCTGTGAACTGGAGGGGTTCTACTGTGCTCGAGGGCGACAGTGTCAGCATCAGCGTATCGGGTCTGCAGGCCAGCCTGAGCGCCAACAACGCCACCACGATCAGTGCCGATGCAGGCGATGTCGCGCTGACGCTCGCAAGGGGTAATGTGAGCCTGCAAGGTGCATCCACCTTCACTGCCAGTCGCAATCTGGATTTGGCGATTCTTGGGGCAGGGCAACTGGCTATGGCGGGGGCCAGCACCCTGCAAGCCCAGACGGGTGACTTGAGCGTTGATGTGGCGCAGGGTCATGTGACCTTCACCAATGCCAGCACTTTGCGTGCTGGCGATGATTTGACACTGAAACTGCGCAATGGAAATTGGAGCGCCAGCGGTGCAAGCACTTTGACAGCGGGGGGCGATGTCAGCGTCCAGGTTGATCAAGGCTTGAGCACATTGACGCAACGCACGGTGATTGGGGCGACGCAATCGCTTGTGTTTAAAAGTCAAAACGGCATCAGTGCCAGTGGGTTGACCGAGATTGTCGCGGGTCAAAGTGCCAGCTTGAATGTGGTTTCGGGTGGGGTGAGTTTCGAGAACACCTCGCAGCTTCGGGCAACAGCAAGCAATCTGAACCTGGCTGTGGCCACGGGCACCCTCCGTTTCACCGGTGACAGCGCATTGACCGCTGGCACCGACCAGACCCTGAGCGTGAACACGGGCGATGTGGTCTTTGACGGCACAACCATCGCCACTGCGGGCCAGGACTATGCACTGTCGATTGCAACGGGCCAGCTGAGCTTCAGTGGCGTGAGCACGGTGACGGCTCAGCGTGACCTTTCTGTGTCTGTCGGTGTGGGTGATGTGACGCAGCACAACACCACCAGTTGGACCGCCGGCCGGGATGTTTTGTTGGACATGGGCAGTGGCAATTTGCTGAGCCATGAGCGCACCCTGGTGATGGCCACACGCGATGTGGCTGTGCGCATTCAGGTGGGTGATATTGGCATCAACGACGACTCTCGTTGGCTGAGCGGTCAAGATCAGCACTGGCAGATTTCGCAGGCTGGAACTTTCGTGATGGAGGATGCACAGACTGAGCTGCAGTCTGGCCGTGATATTTCGTTGAGCGTTGCCGATGATGTCCGGGTTGATTGGATGCAGGCGGCGGAAACATTGCGCATTCAAGCAGTGCGTGGCGCGATACTTGACAACACCGCTGCAGAGACCGACCTGATGGCTGCGCGCCATTTGGCGCTCGATGCGGCCAAGGGCATCGGATTGCCGTGGGCGGACAACCTCAACACATGGATCACTGGGACACTCACGGCCAACAACCGTGAATCGGGTGGCATCAATGTGCAGAACTGGGTGGGTTTAACGATCGGTGCCAGTGGTGTGCTGAACCGTGGCGATGGCAACCTGATCTTGATTTCGGGTGGAACCATGAACCATGGTGAAGTGCGTAATCAAAATGAGGAAGGGCTGCCCAACTCGGTCATCAACCCGCGAGGGCAAAAACTCTTCCTGATTCACAACCAGTCTGAGCGTTATTTGCTGGAGCAGTGGGGCAACCGCACCATCAGTTTTGTCAACGTGCGAACAGCTGTGCCTGAATCGGCCAAGGAGCCTCTTCAAGATCTTCCGGCTAACGGCAAAAGCGAAACCATTGCGACGCTGATCCCGACCCAGGTGTCCAACCCTGAAGATGCTGCAACACGTTTGCTTGAATGGGCCAGCTCGGTCACAAAAACACAAACGATGTCACAGCCCATCCGTCTGGCGGATGTCTTGCGCGACGGCGGCGACGGCTCTAGAAACCCTTTTGGCAGTGACTTGTTGTCAGATATCCGCAGCATGAATGACGAACTGCAAGGTGCCAGATCGCTCCAGGCGGGCAGGGCGTTGCCGTGGATTTCACTCGATTCACAGGAAACCGTGGTGCCGATTGCCCCGCAATCAGACAGTGGTTTGGACGCGGACGTGCCACAGGCTTTCGGAACATGGCCGTCCTCGGCAGATCTGCCGCCAAGCTGGCATGATCGCCCTGTCTTGCGGCAAGCGATGCTGTTGGCCGACGACAGTCTGGACCAGCCCTTGATCGAAGATGAGGCGCCAGAAGCAGCCCTATAATTTTTTTAACAGGAGTATTTCAAGATGAAAAAATCAACTGAAAACATGGACGATGTTGTCAACCAGGACTCATCCGCTGAAGTCGACAACGAGGCCAGCCGCAATGTTCGGGTCCGTTTTGATGACCAGAAAATGACATCACACTATGCCAACGTCGCCAACGTGGGAATGAGCAAGGATGAAGTGACCTTGCTATTTGGTACCAACCAGACATGGGGGGCTGTGGGCGATGAGATCGTTATCCAGTTGTCCTCGCGCATCATCATGACCCCCTCGGTGGCCAAAAATTTTGTGGCCACTTTGGGGCGTGTGCTGGATGAGTACGAGGCCAAAATCGGAAAAATTGTTTAACCGGTAGTCACCATGAAAACACGCAGTCCGGCGATGAAAACCATGGCCATATTGACCCGCAGCGCGCTGCTGACAGGCTTGTGCCTGCCATGGCTTGCTGCGGCGCAAGGCACTGCTGGCGGCAGTTCGGCGGTCTTGCCCGTCGTGCAGGCCGGTGAACAAGGTCTGACAGTCAACGCGTTTGCCAGCATGCTGGTGAGCTCGGATGAGTTGGTGCGGGCTCAGTTGCTTGAAGCGGCCATTGCAGAACAAAGTGTTCGAGGTGCCAAAGCCGTTTACGAACCTTTTTTCACCACCTCCCTGAACCGGGATGGAAAATTGCTACCCACCACCGCGGAGGAGTATTTTTCACGCGGCGGTGGGGCGAGCGGCACATCGAGCCCTGTGCCCTACGAGTCCCAGGTCACACAGTTCAAGACCGCAGTGGCCCTCAAGGGCAGCAGCGGCGCAGACTGGGAGCTGTCTTACAACCTGGACAGCATTGTGAACTCACTGCAGCCCAAGCTGGGGGGCAATTACATCAGCCCCGAATACCGTGGCTCACTGGGCTTTTCGCTCACGCAGCCGCTGCTGCGTAACTTTGGCCGTGACGTCACTGAATCAGGCATTCGCATCGCTGAACGCGAGCAGACGATTGCCAGTGAAACGGTGCGGCAGATGACTGCCCAGCGACTGAATGAAGGTTTGCAGACTTATCTGTTTGTGCAGCGCGCCCAGCAGCGTGTGCGCTGGCGTCAGCAGGCCCTGAACTTGGCGCTGCAGCTTGAACAAGAAATTTCCAGGCAACAGTTGGCGGGACTCAAGTCGAACAACGAGCTGACTGAAGTGCGTGCCACATTGGCCCTTAGGCGTGTGCTACTGGCTCAGGCCCAGCAGGACCTTGAGGAGCAACTCAATTCGCTTCAGGTCTTTTTTTCGGCCAATCCCAACAACATGGTCAACCCTCAAGGCAGCCGCTGGATACCATCCGACGAACTGAGCTCTCCAGCGCCTGATTACGCCGACAGTCTCAAGATGACGGATGCGCAGACAGCCTTTGCACAGCGGCCCGAGACACGGGTCATCCGTCAGCGCATTGAGCGCGAAGAGTTTCGGCGGCTGTTTGCCAAAAATCAGACCGAACCGGAGCTCAACCTCAAGCTGCGTTATGGCAAGGAAAGTCTCATGGACAGGCCGCTGCCGATCAACCAGTACCTGAACGGAACAACCCCTTACAACGCCTGGGGCATCGGGGTGACTTTTCGCATCGGTCTGGACGGCGATGCCCGCAAGGACAGCGAATACCAGACAGCGGTGTTGCGCAAAAGTCAGGCCGAATTGTCCCTGGGCGCGACTCAGCAGCGCATTGTCAATGAACTCCAGGGCATGAAAGTGGTGCTGGAGCGTGCCATGCAGCAGGCTGCCAGGCAGGCCGAGGTCGTCACGGCCCAGAGCGACCTGCTGACAGCCGAGCGAAGGATGATGGCTGAGGGACAAAAATCCCTGCTCGATGTGCTGCGACGGGGGATCGAGTTGGCCTTGGCTCAAGAAGCGCTGACCGATGCCATCGCACAAGTGAACCGATCAAGTTATGTTGCGTCTCAAGTCAATGGTGGCTTGCTGGCACGTTTTAGACTGGAGTAAGCGAGTCATGAAGCCACAAAACGCGCAGACCTGTGCCCGCCTGATCTTGCTGCATGTGCTGGCCGTTGGCGGGGTCTTGATGGGTGAGGCTCAGGCAGAAGTCATACGGGGTGTGACCCGGTGTGCGGCAGACCTCCAGTTGTCTTTTGCATTGCCTGGACGCATTGCGCAGACGCTGGTCAGGGAGGGTAGTTTTGTAAAAAAAGGAACCGTTCTGATGCAGTTGGACCGGTCTGCAGAAGAAATCGACGTCGCGCGCAGGCGTGTTCAATGGCAGGGTCAGGCCGACTTGATGATCGCCCAGGCCCGCATGGAAACAGCCCAAAAGCAGTTGGAGGCAGCACGCTTGATCTTTAACGAGAACCGGGGAATCAGCCAGGAAGAGTTACAAAACCGTGAACTCGCCGTGCGTTCTACCCTCGGCGAACTGGAGAGGGTCAGGACACTCAAGGAGACCGAGCGACTGGATTACCTGGTGGCCACTGAAAACCTTGAACGTCGCACGCTGACCGCCAACACACAGGGCATCGTCACCCGGTTGATCAAGCAGACCGGTGAAAGTGCTCAGGCCTACGAGGCCGTGTTGCGCCTGTGCGATCTCAGTCGCATCGAATTCATGGCCCATGTGCCTGCAGAGCTGGTTGGTCGCCTGCGCGAAGGTCAGTCCATTCAGGTGACGGTGGGGCCGACATCCTTGAACGTGAACGGCAAGGTGAGCTTTGTCTCACCAGTCATCGACCCCGCCAGCGGACTGCGTGAAGTCAAGGTGTATTTGATCCAACCGCCAGCGTCGGTGCGGCCAGGGGTAAGCGCTTCGCTGGAATTGAAGTGAGGCAGTTGCTGCCTGCCTGCGCGGCCCTGTCAGCATGAAACGCACCTTCTTTGACCAGTGGCATCGTATCGCCTCGCTGAGGGTGGGTCTGCGTCCAGGAATCGTGGCCCGTTTGCACCACGATTGGCATGAACCCTGGTATGTGCTGCACCAAGCTTCACATGCCGGCTTCTTCAGGCTTTCGCCCGATTCTTACCGCTTTGTGTTGCAGCTGAACCCCGCTTGCACGGTCGATGAAAGTTGGCGTCAGGCGGTGCAGATCAGCCCCGAGGTAGCGCCAGGCCAGGAAGAAGCCTACGAATTGTTGTCGGCCCTTTACCGTAACAACCTGTTGTATGTTGAAGGTGGGGTGGACGAGGACAAACTGGCGCAACGGCACCTGCAAAAAAAGAAAAAGCCGTGGGCTAACCGTTTGTCCGAGTTGCTGTTCATGCGCGTTCCCTTGTGGGATCCCGAGCCCTGGCTCAAGCGGCACCAGGCATTTTTTGCGAGCGTGTGGCAATGGCCTGCCGCTTGCCTGGCTGTGGCGGTGATGGCTTGGGCGATTTTGGAGTTCGTGCTGGCCGGACCCCGTGTCTGGAGCCAGGCCCAGGACATTTTGCAACTGAGCAACCTGTTGCCTTTGTATCTGGCCATCTTCGTCAACCATCTGCTGCATGAGATGGCGCATGCAATAGCCTGCAAGCACTTTGGCGGTCAGGTTCGAACGATGGGCGTGATGCTGCTAATGTTCACGCCATTGCCCTATGTGGACTTGTCCTCGAGCTGGACGTTTCGTGACCGCTTCAAGCGCGCTTGGGTGGGTGCTGCCGGCATGGCAACCGATCTCTTGGTGGGGGCCTTGGCCACCATCGTCTGGGCTTACAGTCCGCCAGGCATGCTCAATGAGTTGGCGTACAACCTCATGTTTTCGACGGCGGTGTACACCTTTTTGTTCAATATCAACCCCTTGATGCGCTTTGACGGCTATTACGTGCTGTCCGATCTGGTGGGCATTGCCAATTTGCACGAAGCGGCCAAACAGCAATTCAACCGCTGGTGGTGTCAAAAAGTGCTGGGCCAATTTCCTGACAGTCAGCATGAGTCACTCAGCGCCCGGCGCCAATGGGCGATGATGTTGTTTTACTTGACGTCCAATGTGTACCGTTTGGCGGTGATGTTGGGCATTGTCCTGTTCGTTGCCGACCAATACTGGGGCTTGGGTCTGGTGGTCGGTTTGGCTTTGATTTACAGCACTTTTTTGATGCCCATGAAGAACCTTTGGCAACCTTTGCGCAATCCGCTTTTTGTCGATCAGCACAAACGCAAGATCAGGATCACGAGTGGGTTGCTCATGTTGCTGATGGCCGCGTTCCTTTGGCTGCCATTGCCTGACAGTCGTGTGCTGCGTGGCGTGGTGGAGGCCAGTCAGAACACCGTCCTGTATGCGCAAAGCAGCGCCCGTGTCCTTAAAATTCATGTGAAGGCCGGCCAATGGCTTGCCACTGGACAGTTGCTGGTTGAACTTGAAAATCCGGAGCTGATGGAGGAATTGCAGGCCGTGGCAGCGCAACTGCGACAGACGCAGGCACAAGAGAGCAAGGCCATTTTTGAAGCTTCGGTTGACCTGAGGCCTATTCAGGACAAATTGAGCACCTTGCTGAAGGCCCAGTTGCATTTGCAAATGCAGGCACAGGCGCTGCGCATCGTGGCCCCCCACGAGGGTGTGTGGAGCAGCCAGGACATTCAGTACCTGGCAGGAACCTGGCTGGCACGCGGCAAAGAAATCGGCAGGGTCATCGACGAGCGCCAGCACGTTTTTTTGGGTGTTGTGAGGCAGGAGGTGGCGTTGAATCTGGATGTCCTGAATGCGCAGGATGCGCAGGTCAGGATTGAAGGTGAGCGTGCATTGGCGCACCGTGTCAGCCGTCTGACAGTGATGCCCCATTCGCAGAAAAATTTGCCATCTGCCGCTCTGTCGCCCATGGCTGGTGGGGATCAGGCGGTATCGACCAAAGACCAAAGTGGTAGACAAGCGCTGGAGCAATTTTTTCTGCTCAGAGCCATATTGACGGATGACACGGCACAAAGCCGGGCTTACCGCAACAGCCGCTCAGGCTGGATTCGACTGCAGATGCCCGCCAGACCCTTGGCACCTCGCGTGCTGGAGGTGGTGCAGCAGTTTTTCCAACGGCGTTACCAGGTTTGAGCATGTCACTTGAATCCAAGACACTGGAGCGGCTCTTGGCTAGGGGCCGCCTGAGCCCAGACCTTCCCAGTGCATGGGCCGAAGGAGATGCTTCACAAGCCGAACCTTCTGTCGCCTTGCGGGTGCTGCAAAGCCACGGGCTGGAGCACAAACCCACTGCGCTCGACCGCGGGGCAAAGTGGGGGCTGGCCTGGCTGGGTCGATGGGTGCGACCACTGGGTCGGTTGGGCCGGCTCGCGCATGCCGTGCAAATGCAGTCAAGCTTGTGGGCGCAGTGCGACACACATTTGTTCGATCAGGCCATTGTTCAGTGCAAGGCCCGTTGCCGCATTGAGCGCGGCAAGCCGGAGCACCGGCAGGTCTCAGAGGCTGAGCGCCAAGCTTTGTCTCTGGTGGCAGAGGCTGTGCGCCGGGTACATGGCTTTTCGCCCCATGCTGAACAGCTGGTGGGTGCGCTGGCCCTGCTGGAGGGGCGGATGACCGAAATGGCAACAGGGGAGGGCAAAACCCTCACCGCCGCCATGGCCGCCATTGTGGCCGCTTGGCGCGGCTTGCCTTGTCATGTGGTGACCTCCAACGATTATTTGGCAGCCAGAGATGCACAGATAGGGCAAGCCTTGTTTGGCCTGTGCCAAGTTTCGGTGGCCAGTATCACGAGTGACACGCCGCCCCCAGCGCGTTCCGCTGCCTATGGGCATGACATCGTTTACACCACCGCCAAGGATTTGCTGGCCGACCACCTGCGCGATGGACTGGCCTTGGGGCGGGGGGCTTATCGCACGCGTTTTTCACTCAGTGCGGCGCGACAGGATGGGCGAGCATCGGTGCAAGGCGTGGTGATGCGTGGCATTTATCAGGTGATTGTCGATGAGGCTGACAGTGTGCTGATCGATGAGGCGGTGACGCCGCTGATCATCTCAGCCCAGCATCCGGACGCCTTGCTGGAGGAGGCTTCGGTCCAGGCCGTTGAATTGGCGCGCAGCTTGCAGGAAGGGCGAGATTTCAGGCTGCAACGGGCTCTGCGGCACATTGAATGGACGCCTGAAGGACGTGCTTTGGTGCAAGAGGTGACACAGGGGTTGCCCGCCTTTTGGCGGCGTCAAGATCGGGCGCAAGAGCTGATTCAGATGGCGCTTTATGCCATGCACCTGATGGTGCAAGACCAGCACTACGTGGTGGAGCAAGAAAAAATTATTCTGGTCGATGAGCTGACAGGCCGATTGGCCCTGCAGCGCACTTTGTCGCTGGGCATGCAGCAGGTGCTGGAAGCCAGTTTGAGTATTCCCGTGTCTGCGCCCACGGAGGTTTCGGCGCGATCGAGTTTTCAGCGATTTTTCAGGCGCTTTGAACGCTTGGGGGGGATGACCGGCACCGCCCGCGAAGCGCGTCATGAATTTGCCCAGGTTTATGGGCTGAGTCTGGTGGCTGTGCCGACCCATAAGTCGGTGCAGAGGCAAGTTTTGCCGTTAAGGGTGTATGCGGCTGAACAGGAAAAATTCGAAGCGATTGCGCGTGAATGCGAGGACATCCTCCAGCAAGGGCGAGCGGTGCTTATCGGGGTTCGCAGCGTGCGCACCAGCTTGGCACTGGCACCTTTCATTACGCAGCGCCTGGGGCAGGCTAACATCCAGATCCTGCATGCCCTAGAGCATGAAAGGGAGGGTGCCATCGTGGCCCGAGCAGGGCAAGCTGGCATGGTGACGATCGCGACCAACATGGCCGGTCGCGGGACCGATATCGCACTTGACCCGCAAGTGCGTCAGCGGGGTGGCTTGCATGTTGTGGTGGCTGAAGTCAACGACTTTGGCCGCATTGATCGCCAGCTTGTTGGGCGTTGTGCCCGGCAAGGCGATCCGGGTTCGGTGCGCTATTTTGTCTCTGCCCAAGATGAGCTGTTCATGCGCATGCTGCCCAAGGGCGTGTTGCAGCTCTGGCGACGCAGCCTGTCGGGTCAGCCCGCTTTGCAGCCGATGGTGGCGCACGCCATGATTTTGTGGGCGCAGGGCATGGCACAGCGGATGGCCTTTCGCCAGCGCCAAATGATTCTGAAGCAGGACATTGAAATTGAAAAGGACGGATTTTGAACGCTGATAAAGATGCGCTGATGGCTGGGTCCATGCGCCAATGGCTGGAACAGTTGTCAACTTGGCAAGGTCGTCCGGCTGACTACTGGCCCCACCTTGCACAGATGGCCCGCAGCTTGCTCGGCGCCCATGCCGTTGTGATTGGCAATTGGCAGCCCACTGACCAAAAGCAAAATCATTGGCAGGTCATGGCGGTTGATCCCATGCCGCCAGAGGCTGCGCAGGCCTTGCGATGGCTGGACGACATGCCAGTGTCCCTTTGGCAAGAGGCGCGCCAGCAGAGCGTCGCTATCGGCCCCTCGACCACGGGACAATGGACCGCAGGATTGGCCAGTTTTCGTGTTCAGTCCAACCGTGAAATCTGCCTGCTGGCTGTGTTGCCCAAAAACTTGTTGGCAAGCGAGCAGGCGGGTCGGCTTCTTTCGGCTTTGGCATGGTCACCCGTCTTGTTCGAGCGTGACCGTCGGGCAAAGGTCGGCGAGCGCGATGCCACGCGGCTGGCACAAATCCTGGAAACGATCGGTCGCTTGCTGGAAGCCGAGAACCTGGATCGCGCGGCATTGGTGCTGGCCAATGACATGGCTGAGCGTTTCGCCTGCGAGGCGGTCAGTGTTTGCTGGCGCTCACGAGAGGGTTTGACGCTGCGCGCCATCAGCCACACCGAAAAAGTTGACCGGCGCAGCGAATTGACCGCCTTGCTTGAAGATGCAGGCGAGGAAGCCCTTCAACAGGCGCAGGAATTGAGTTGGCCCGGCCAGGACCCGCTGCTTCAGCCGGCCCACCATCGTTATGCGCAGCTGCAGCAACCGGGCTACCTTTATACCTTGCCGTTTGCACAGTCGGCTCAGGGTGAGGCGGCGCGTCATTGGGGTAGCCTGAGTCTTGAAAGGCAGAAGATGCCATTCACACAAGCCGAGCAGTGGGCCTTGCGCCTGTATGCCGACATGGCAATGGGCCCCTTGGTGAGGCTGCACGAGGGCTCACGCGCGCTGCCCGTTCGGTTGTGGCGGGAACTTCAGCGAAGCTTGCCCGCCGTCCTGAAACCCCAAACCCTGATGGGTCGCAGGCTGGGGCAGGTTCTGGCGGCGGCCATGGTGCTGATCAGCCTGGTGCCGTTGCCTTATTCCGTCACGGCAGGTGCGACGGTCAAAACAGACACCATGGCTTTCATGGGTGCGCCTTTTGATGGTTTTCTGGAGTCCAGTGAGGTGCAACTGGGTGACCAGGTTCAGCCTGGACAGCCGCTGTTTGCCATCAGTACGCGAGAGTTGATGCTGGAGCGCGCCAGCATTCAGGCCGAAATATCGCAGCTCAGCCGCGAGGCCGAAAAGCGCAGGGCGGCCAACCAATTGCCCGAAATGCAGGTGGCGGAGGCGCAGGTGGCACAAGCCCAAGCTAAGCTGCAGCAGACGCAGCAAAGGGTACAAGCGGCTGCGGTCATATCACCTATGAAGGGTGTAGTCATTGAGGGGGAACCGGGCAAAAACCTCGGTGGCGCGGTCCGGCGGGGTGACAACATCATCAAAGTGGCCGCACTTTCGGCCCTCTATGTTGAAGCGGCCGTGTCAGAGAAAGACCTTAGTCGGATCCTTGTGGGTCAAAGTACCCGCTTGACCTTGCTGGCACAACCTGCAATGACCTATGCGTTAACCGTCAAACGCATCATTCCGCAAGCATCTGTCATCGAAGGGGAGAACGCTTTTCCGGTAAGGCTGGACTTGGATGCAGCTGCCAGTGCCTGGTGGCGTCCTGGCATGACAGGCGTCGTCAAGATTTTCGTGGGCTGGCGCCCATTGGCTTGGATTGCGACCCATCGGTTAATCGACTACCTGCGCCTCACGCTTTGGATTTGAGGAAAGAGGTATCTTCTTTTACCAGGCCCTTGGAGCGGCCATTGCGGATGGGCGGCCCCTCATGCCCAGCGCACAGGGAGGCGGGGTTTCAATCATGTTCAAGTCTTGTAATGGCTTTCGTTTGTGCAAAGAATGATCGAATTTCAGGCATTTCTTGACGATGGCATTCAAGGTTTAAGCGGCGAGGGCTTTACAGACGTTTATCGCTCGGACTTTTCCTGTTGGCTCACACAATCTCTTGACGCCCTTGGTTCAATCAATCTGCCTTGTTCTGGATAAAGTCAGCTTGTTGCAAGTCCCTTGTCCATAATTATGAATTCAGAAGTGAGGCGTTTGGCTGTTGGGGCTGTCCTCAGAAGATTCATTTGGCTGGTATTCAGGAGACTTTCATGGGCAGCTTTGCTGACTTTCACGCACGTTCAATCAACGACCGCGACGCTTTCTGGGCCGAGCAGGCCAAGCTGGTGGACTGGAAAGTCCCGCCACAGCAAATTTGCGACTACAGCAACCCGCCTTTTGCCAAGTGGTTTGTGGGCGGTCAGACCAACCTGTGCCACAACGCGGTTGACCGCCACTTGGCCGCGAGGGCAGACCAGCCTGCCTTGATTTTTGTCTCGACCGAGACCGACCAGGAAAAAACTTACACCTTTCGGGAGTTGCATGCCGAAGTGCAGCGCATGGCCGCGATTTTGAAAGATCTGGGCGTGGTCAAAGGCGACCGCGTGTTGATTTACATGCCCATGATTGCCGAAGCCGCTTTTGCCATGCTGGCTTGTGTCCGCCTGGGGGCCATCCATTCGGTGGTGTTTGGCGGTTTCGCCTCGCATTCACTGGCCACCCGCATCGAAGACGCTTCGCCCAAGGTCATCATCAGCGCCGATGCCGGTTCGCGTGGTGGCAAGGGCGTGCCCTACAAGCCCCTGCTGGACGAGGCCATCAAATTGTCTGCCCACAAGCCTGCCCATGTGATCATGGTGGACCGAAAGCTGGCCGCCTACACGCCCGTGGCGGGTCGCGATGTGGATTACGCCACCGAACGTGCCAAGCACATGGATGCTGTGGTGCCTTGCGAGTGGGTGGACGCCACACACCCCAGCTACACCTTGTACACCTCCGGCACGACCGGCAAACCGAAGGGCGTTCAACGCGACACCGGTGGCTACACCGTGGCCTTGGCTGCCAGCATGCCCAATGTCTTTGAGGGCAAACCTGGCGGCACCTTCTTTTGCACCAGCGACATCGGTTGGGTGGTGGGCCACAGTTACATCATCTATGGCCCGCTGATCGGCGGCATGGCGACCATTCTTTATGAAGGTTTGCCGATTCGGCCCGATGGCGGCATCTGGTGGAGCCTGGTCGAGAAATACAAAGTCAATGTGATGTTCAGCGCCCC